>MNEX01000063.1 GCA_001917905.1 Acidobacteria bacterium 13_1_40CM_65_14 | reverse complement strand
GGAAAACGCGCTGTTTCTTAGGAGCCGAGCGAGGGGCCTACGCGTCGCGCAACACGATCATCGGATCGACGCGACCGGCTGAGCGCGCGGGCAAGTACGACGCGACAACGGCGACGATGAGCACCGCGGCGGCGGTGCCGCCGAACACCGCCGCGTCGGTCGGCTTCACGTCGTTCAGCATCGTCTTCAGCAAATTGGTCAGGAGCCACGAGCCAACCGCACCGAGCGCCACGCCCGTGATGGCGAGCGCGAGTCCGCGTCCGACGACGAGATTCCTCACGCGCGCCTGATCGGCGCCGAGCGCGAGGCGGATGCCGAACTCGCGCCGCTGCCGGCGCACGTTGTACGCCATCACGCCGTAGACGCCGACCATCGCGAGCACACCCGCCAGTCCGCCGAAGAGCACCGTGAGCGCCGACATCAGGCGCGGCTGACCGACCGACTCGGCGACCACATGCTCCATCGTCTGCACCTCGCTGAGCGGCAACGACGGATCAATGGACGCCATGATTTGCCGGGCGGTCGGGATGATCGACGTCGGATCGTCCGCGGTCGTGCGGATGACGACGGTCATGAAGGCGAAGGGCGACTGCGCGATGGTGCGGTAGAACTCGTACGGCGTGTTGCGCGCGAGACCGAGCGAGCGCACGTCGCCGATGACGCCGACGACCTCGTACCACTGGCTTTTGTCGTTGCCCTGGCCGAATCGTTTGCCGATGGGATCCTTGCCGGGCCAGAACTTCTCCGCCATCGCGTGATTGATGAGCACTGTGGCCGACTTGTCGCCGTCGCGTTGGTCGAGCATGCGGCCCTTCACGAGCGGGATGCCCATGGTCTTCAGGTAGTCGCCGTGCATCCAGCGATACTCGACGAGCGGCGCCTCGTTTGGTCCCCACGGCGTGCCGCCGTCGACCTGGAACTCGCCGTTCCAGCCGAAGTTGTACATCGGCAGATGACTCGTCATACCGAGGCTCTCGATGTTCCCGACCCGCGAGAGACGCGCATACAAATCGCGATAGAAGCCGCGGCTCTGCGCCGGCTCCTTGTAGCGCTGGTTCGACAACGCGACGTCGAACGCGATGATGCGATCGATGCGGATGCCGGCGTCGCGGTTGCGCAGCAGCACGAGGTTCTTGACGAGCAGTCCGGCGCCGACGAGCAGCGCAAAGGCGAGCGCAATCTCTGCGACGACGAGGCCATTGCCGAAGCGCCGGCTGCCACTGCCCGTGCGCAGGTCGCCCTCTCGCACTGCCGACGCGAGCTCCTTCATGCGCAACAGCACGAGCGGCCAGACGCCGCAGAACACACCGACGATCACGGACACCGCAACGGTGAACGCCAGGACGCGGCCGTCGATCGCAATCGTCGCGGCCCGCGGGAGCTGATTGCCGGCGAGGACGAGAAAAGTTCTAAGGATCCACTGCGCAAGGACGATCCCGATCGCGCCGCCGGTCAACGCGAGGAGCAGGCTTTCAATCGTCAACTGACGGGCGAGATCCCGTGGTCCGGCGCCCAGCGCGAGCCGAATCGCCAGCTCACGCCGGCGCGCGAGCCCGGAGGCGAGCAGCAGGTTGGCGACGTTCGCGCAGGCGATGAGCAGGACGAGGAACACCGCGCCCAGCAGCACGCGCAGCGGCGTGCGCACGCCGCCAACGACCGCCTCGGTGTACGACCGCACGTCGATGCCGTGGTTGGTGCCGAACTCCTTCGCGAGCGTCTGACCGAGCGCGCGCATCTCCGTGGCCGCGCGCTCGACGGTGACGCCGGGCTTGAGGCGCGCGTAGGTGACCAGAAAATGACTGCCGCGCGTGGCCGGATCGAGCTTCCGCTGCAGCGGGACGAACGTCTTCGCGCGTCGATGCGAGAAGCTCGCCGGCATCACGCCGATGATTTCGTACGGCTCGCCGTTGAAAGTCACCGTCCGCCCGACGACCGCCGGGTCGCGGCCGAAACGCTCGGTCCAGAAGTCATGCGCGAGCACGACGACCTTCGGGCCGCCGGGCCGATCTTCGTCTTCGGTGTACCAACGGCCGATTTGCGGCCGCACGCCAAAGACATCGACAAACGACGCCGTCGTCGCAACGCGAGACACGCGAATCGGATCACCGTTGCCGGTCATCACGTCCGAGTTCTGAACCGAGCCGCCAATCGCCGAGAACACCTGATTGCGCTCTTTCCAGTCGTGATACTTGGGAATCGAGGCCGGACACGTGGCGCAGGCGGGCTGCGTGTCGTACACGCTGACGATCTGTTCCGGGTGAGAGTAGGGCAGCGGCATCAGCAGCACGCCGTTGAAGATGCTGAAGACCGCGGTGGTCACGCCGATGCCGAGCGCAAAGGCGAGCACGGCGAGCGCGGAAACCAGTCGCGCGCGAATCACGCTGCGCGCGGCCACCTTGATGTCCAGAAGCAGGCGCGACATGAAGCCTCCCGGCCCTTAGACGGTGCGCCGCTCTCAAGCGTTGGTCGCACGGTCGCTCGGCTGAAGAGCTTGTGAAAGAATCACGTTGAACGCAAAGATCGCAAAGCGCGCAAAGCATCTTTTTCGAAAAGATTCTTCTTTGCGGTCTTAGCGGCCTTTGCGTTCACGTGATTTCTTCACATCCTCTGAAGCCTTCGCGCTACGACTGTCGCCGTTGGTCGTAGGGGCCGACCCATGTGTCGGCCCACGGCGGACACGCGGGTCCGCCGCTACGAGCTTCTGATGACCTCGACTGGATCCAGTCGCGCGGCTCGGCGCGCGGGAAGGTAGGCGGCTCCGATCCCGACCGCCGTCACGAGCGCGCCGACGACTGCGAAGGTCAGCGGATCGACGGGGCTCACCTGAAAGAGGAGCGTCGCCAGGAGTCGAGTGGTCGCCGCGGCGAGGCCGATGCCAATCGCAACACCCAGGCCCGTCAACGCCGCGCTCTTGCCGACGACCATCGATGCGATGGCACCTCGCGTCGCCCCAAGCGCCATGCGCACGCCGATTTCGCGCGTGCGCTGCGCGACCCAGTACCCGATCGTCCCGTAGACGCCGACCGCCGCCAACAGGAGGGCGAGTCCCGCGAAGAGATCGAGCAGCAGCGTGTTGAACCGGCGCGTCGCCACCGACTGCGACAGCACCTGCTCGAGCGGCGCGATTTGGTAGACCGGCTGATTCGGATCGACACTCGCCAGCGCGCGACGGATCGGCGTCGCGTACTGCAGGGGCTCGCCGTGCGTGCGGACGGTGAACGTGGTCCACCGCAGCCACGTGAAGAGTCGCTGCGTGTAGTGCGCGTAGACGGCCGGACCTTCGCCACGGTCGAGGCCCGTGCTCCTGACGTCGGCGACGACGCCGACGATGGTCAGCCAGCGCCGGTCTTCGTCCGATCGCGCCCAGCGGATGCGCTGGCCGATCGGATCGCGATCGGCGAAAAACCGCCGCGCCATCGTGTCGTTGATCACGACGACGTACTGGGAGGACTCGTTGTTGGCGTCGGTGAGCGCGCGCCCTCGCAGCAGCGGGATCTTCAGGACGTCGAAATACGAGGGGCTGATCGCGCGGTACGCGGTCGTCGGCACCTCGTCGGCGCCGAACGGCCGTCCCTCGATCTCGAAGCGGAGCGTCGATGACGGATCGCCCAGCGGAAGGTGGCTGACAGTCGCCACCGCGTCCACGCCGGGCACGGTCGCGATCCGATCCAGCGCGTCACGCACGAACGCCTTTCCGCTCGCGATGGTCCTGTAGCGTGGAGGCGTGAGAAACACTTTCAGGCTCAGCACGCTGCGCGCGTCGAAGCCGGGAGACACTGCTGTGATCGCGGCGAAGCTTCTCAGCAGCAGGCCGCCGGCGACCGCGAGCGTGACCGCCAGCGCGACTTCCGCGACGATCAGGACGGCGCCCGCACGGTGAGCGACTCCCCCGCCCGCATGGCCGCTGCCTTCCTTCAGCGACGGCTGAAGGTTCGCGCGCGACGCTTTCAGCGCCGGGACCACCGCCGGCGCCGCACCGGCGCTGAGCGACACGACGAACGCAAACAGCAGGACGGTCGCGTCCACGCGCGTTTCTGCGAGACGTGGAATGTCCGAAGGTCCCAACGAGACGAGCGTTCGCGTCGCAGCGAACGCGAACACGACGCCAACCGCGCCACCGATCAGCGCGACGACCAGGTTCTCCGCAAGCATCTGACTGACGATGCGACCGCGTGTCGCGCCGAGGGCGAGGCGGATGGCACTCTCCCGCGTGCGAGCGGCGACGCGCGCGAGCAGCAGGTTCGACAGATTCGCGCACGCGATGAGCAGCACGAGGCCGACCGCGCCGAGCAGCAGGAACATCGCCGGCTTGACGTCGGCGACGAGGGCATCGCGCGCGGTCACGAGTCGCGTCCGCCAGCCGCGATTCGACAGTGGATACGCGTCCGCCAGACGAGCGCTGATCGTGTCGAGCTCCGCTTGCGCGGTCGCGAGGCTCACGCCGGGTTTCAATCGACCGGCAGTGACCATGAACCGGCCGTCGCGCGGCATGCCGGACATATTGTCTTTGATCGCGCTCCACAGCTCGGTGTCGGTATCTGGGAAATGGAAGCCTGGTGGCATGACGCCGATGACGAGGTGCGGCCGCCCTTCCATCATCATCGGCTGACCGATGATGCGCGGATCGCCGCCGAACAGCCGCTGCCACAGCCCGTAGCTGAGGACGGCGACCTCGGCTCGTCCGGATCGATCGTCGTCTGGCTCGATCGTGCGTCCGACGAGCGGCTTCGCGGCGAGAACGGGAAACAGGCTGCCGCTGACGCGCGCGCCGTAAATCCGCTCCGGCACCTCACGCCCCGTCAGATTGAATGTCCAGCCGGAGAGGAGGCCCAAGCCGTCGAAGCTCGCGGACTGTTCGCGCCAGTCGTCGAAGTCGGGCAGCGAGGTGCTGGTCACCGAGCCGGATGCTGCCGACGGGGCCGACGAGTCCGACCGGCTAGTGACGAAGACGAGGAGCCTGTCGGGCTCGCGAAACGGAAGGGGCCGGAGCACGACCGCGTGAACGACGCTGAAGATCGCGGCGTTCGCGCCGACGCCGAGCGCCAGGGTCAGGACGGCGACGGCCGCGAAGCCGGGACTCTTGCGCAGCAGGCGCAGCCCGAAGCGTGCGTCATTAATAATGTTGCGCACGGCCCTTGGACGCGGGCTCGACAGCACGGGTTTGCAACCTTTGGCCGGTCGTGTCCGTCCCCTCCGCCATGGCATTTCTGCAGGATCTGCGGTTCGGCTTCCGCGCGCTGACGAAGAGTCCCGCCTACACGTTGGTCGCGATCGCGACCCTCGCGCTCGCCATCGGCGCCAACACGGTCATCTTCAGCTTCGCGAACGTGCTCGTGCTCGAGCCTCTGCCGCTCCGCGATCCAGACGGTCTCGCCTGGGTCTACTCGACCGATCCGCATAGCGGCCCACGCGGCCGATCGTCGTTCGCCGATTACCAGTCGCTGAGGGACCGCGCGCATACGCTCGAGTCGCTCGCCGCGACGACCGACGACAACGTGACGCTGACCGGCCGCGGCGAGCCAATGCGCCTGTACGCACGTCGTGTGACGGGGAATTTCTTCGACGTCTGGGGTCTCCGTCCGGCGGCCGGCCGCCTGCTGCGGGCCGGCCCTGGCAACGATGACGAGCCGGGCGGCGCCTGCACGGTGGTGCTGAGCGATCGCCTCTGGGCGAGCCTCTTTCAGCGCGACCCCTCGATCGTCTCGACCTCGCTCGCCATCGATGGCCGCTCCTGCACCCTGGTCGGCGTCGTCGAGCCCGCGATCGAAATCGGCAACCTCACGCTGATCGACGTCTGGATGCCGATCGCTGCCGATGCGCTGCGCGCGAAGCGCGACGAGCGAAATTTCGCCGTCATCGGACGGATGAAACCGGGCGCGACGGTCGATCAGGTCGGCGCCGACCTGCGCGCGATCGCGGAGCAGCTCCAACGCGAGCATCCCGACACGAACACGGGCTGGACCACGCGGACGGTGAATACGAAGACGGCGATGATGGGCGAGAACTCGTGGCTCATCATGGGTCTCCTGCTGCTCGTCGTCGGATTCGTGCTGCTCATCGCCTGCGCGAACGTCGCGAATCTCATGCTGGCGCGCGCGACCGGACGGCGCCGCGAGTTAGCGGTCCGCGTCGCGCTCGGCGCGACGCGGTGGGTCGTGGTTCGACAACTCGTCACCGAGAGCCTGTTGCTTGGCGTCGCGGCGGGCGTGCTGGGGATGGTCGTCGCCGACGCGGGCCTGCGCGTCATTCGCGCCGCCGCGTACGAGCCGTTCTTCGCACTCGTCGTCGTCGATCGCCACGTGCTCGGCTTCGCGCTCGTGTTGAGTCTCGCCGCGCCGCTGTTCTTCAGCGCCGTGCCGGCGTTTCATGCCGCTTCGGACGCGTTTGCCGCCGGTCTGCGCGAGGGCGGCCGCAGCGGCAGCACCGCCGCCGCCCGCCGCAGCCGCAATGCGCTCATCGTGGCGCAGGTCAGCCTGGCGATCGTGTTGCTCATCGTCGCCGGTCTGATCGTCCGGACGATGATCGCGCTCAATCGTATCGACCTCGGCTTCGATCCGAAACCGATGCTGACGGCGCAGCTCGAGCTGCCCGACTGGAAGTACACCACCGACGCCGAAGTCGGGCGGTTCTACGAACGGCTCGTCGAGCGTGTGAACCGGACACCGGGCGTCGCCGCGTCGGCGGCTGTCACGGGGCTGCCGAACCTGGCGTTCGGCACGCGCGTGCTGTTCGACATCGCGGACCGCCGTGCGGCGACCGCCGCCGATCGTCCCTGGGCGCGCCGCTTTGCCGCCACTGACGGTTATCTTGCAGCGTCGGGCATCGTGCTGCTGCAGGGCCGATGGTTTACGCGTGCCGACGCCGCCGGCGCGCCGCCGGTGGTCGTCGTCAATGCCGAAGCCGCGCGCCGCTACTGGCAGAGCGCGGATCGCGCGATTGGCGGCCGCATCGCGATCGGCGCAGGCGCCGGGCCGGCGCAATGGGCCGAAGTGGTCGGCGTCATCGGTAACGTCGCGAATCCCGACCTCGAGTCCGCGCCGGATCCGTACGTCTACGAATCGATCGCGCAGAAACCGGCGCGCGCCGCCGCCTTCGTCGTCCGGACGCCGCGGCCCGCCGATGCGATCCCGCAGCTTCGCGCCGCAGTCCGCGAAACCGACGGCGACGTGCCCCTCTTCCAGGTCCGCCCGATGCAAATCGCGCTCGACGACGAGATGTCGTCGAACCTCGTTCTGTCCAGTCTCTTCATCGCGTTCGCCGCGCTGGCGCTCGTCCTGGCGACGGCCGGTCTCTACGGCGTCATCTCGTTTGCCGTCGGCCAGCGGACGCAGGAAATCGGCGTGCGCGTGGCGCTGGGCGCGGTCCCGTCCGATATTCGGCGTCTCGTGTTCGGTCAGGGAATGGGAGTGGTCGCGATCGGCACGGTGCTGGGCCTCGCCGGCGCGGCCGCGCTGGCCCGCACGCTGTCGAGCATCCTCTACGGTGTGACGCCATTCGATCCCGTCACGTACGCCGGGGTGGTCTGCGCGGTCCTCGTGTCGGCGCTTGGAGCGATGTGGGTGCCGGCACGCCGAGCGATTCGACTGGATCCCGTCCGCAGTCTGCGGGCGGAGTAACAGTCGCCTCGAAAATCTAGTTCGCTGGAATCGGCGCGATAGCGTCGCTCAGCGGACCACTCAGCTCGTCGTAGACGCGTCCGTCCGGAGTCGTATCGCGAGTTCATGCGCACCGGCAAGTGGCCCGATCGGACGATGTTCGTGCTCGAACTGCGGGCGTCGTCCGATCAGGGATCGATCCTCGAGAGCGGTCGCTTTCAGAAGGAGGTCGTCGGCATCGAAGCGTCGGTGAAAGACGAGCGCCGGTTCCCGGAGAAGTGGGCCTACTTCGGCTTCGAAGGCGGCAGCAACGAGGCGGCGCCGTTTCCCAAAAGCGCCGGCTGCTTGTCCTGTCATCAGCAGCACGCGGCCGTCGACAACACGTTCGTGCAGTTCTATCCGACGTTGCTGGAAGTCGCGACGCGGATGCGCACAATCACGCGTTAGGACACCGGACGCTCGGCTAAAGAGCTTGTGAAAGAATCACGTTGAACGCAAAGATCGCAAAGCGCGCAAAGCATCTTTTCGAAGGATTCTTCCGTTGCGGTCTTAGCGGCCTTTGCGTTGACGTGATTTCTTCACATCCTCGAAAGCCTTCGCGCTACGGCTGCCGTGCAGAAACACGCGGCCGCCAGCGGCCATCGCCATCGCGAGCCCCGCGCAGAGGATGAACACCATCCGCACGCCGAAGGCATCGGCCAGCACGCCCGACAGCACGAGGCCGATGATCTGAGCGAGGAACGCGACCGAGATGTTGGTGCTGGAGACGCGGCCGATCATCTCGTGCGGCGTTTCGCGCTGCAGCAGCGTCTGCGCCGGCACCATGATGGCGGCGAACGCGAAGCCGATCGCGACGGCCGCGATGAGGGTCGCGACTCGGTGCGGCACTGCGCCGAGCAGGAACACGCCAGCCCCAATGCCCGCCAGACCCGACAGCACGAGCACGTCGTCGGTGGTACGTGCGGCCAGCTTGCGGATCACGTGTGTCCCGATGAGCAGTCCGACTCCGACCATCGCGCTGACGAAGCCGAACAACCGCGCGCTCCCGTGAAGCGTATCCCGCACGAAGATCGCGATGAGCGGACCGAAACAGCCGATGGTGAACAACCCGGCCGCCATGGCCATCACCACGAAGAATATCGCGGCGTGGTGGAAGATGAAGTTCACGCCCTGCACCATGTCGCGCCAGATCGCGTGAATACGATTCGAGGACGAAGCGGCCGGCGCCTGTGCGGACGGCGCGCGCCGGATGGCGACCGATCCAATCAACGCCGCCGACACGATGAAGCTCGCCACGTCGATCGCATAGCAGGTTCGCGGACCGAACGATGCGGCGATGGCGCCCGCCGTCGCCGGGCCGACGACGCGCATGCCCATGAAGGCCATCTGCATCAGCGCGTTGGCTGACATCAACCCAGGTGCAGGCACGTGCGCGCGAATGGTCACCTGCTGCGCCGGTCCGAAGAACGCCGACACACAGCTCAGCGCGGCCAGCACGACGTAGACGTGCCAGATCGACGTGGCGGGAATCAGCAGCATCGCGAGGACGGCGCGAATGAGATCGCTGGCGACGAGCGTCGGCTTGAGCGGCCAGCGATCGACGAAGACGCCGGCGATGGGACCGACGAACACGATCGGCAGCATGTAGAAGATCTGCACGCCGGTAATCTGGTTCGGCGTGCCGTGCATCGTGAACGAGACGACCACGATGACCGCGAAGAGCGCGAGGAAGTCGCCGAACAGGCTGATGACCTGCGCGTACCACACGCGGCGCATCACGTCGATGCGCAACACGTCGCGGAAGGACATCGACGGGGCCGTCGCCGCCTGGCTGGACATGATGCTCAACTATAGGAAGCAACCGCGGAGCTCGCAGAGTTCGCAGAGATAGTTTTTTCCGAGTTCTCTGCGTGCTTTGCGGTTGCTTTCTCACGGCTGTGATGGTGCACGTTGACGGTAGAGAGTGCCGCGAGCAGATCGCGATAGGACTGATGGAGCAGGCGGCCGATCGCGTCCCAGTCGGGATGTTGCGCCTGCCCGTCGCGCAGCGCCGCCGCTTCCGCGCGCAGCCGCGCGGCGCTCGCAACCGACTCGCGGCGCGTCTCGTACAGAAGCGCGTACTCGTCCGCGATCAAGGCGCCCACCTGTTCCGGACTGTTCTGGCCGGGAATCCGGCGCGCGATCCACCACGCGAGCTCGGCGCGCGCCACGGCGCGGGGATCGAAGCCCGCACCCAGCCACGACTTCGCCGTCGAGTACGCGGCCTCGAGATCCGGCAGCACGACGTCGTAGCCGCTCTTGAGATCACCGAAGGTTGCGGCCGCGCGCGCCAGGTGGAACGCTTCGATCGTCGCCGTCGCCCACGAATAGCGATACTGCTCGTGCAGCATCGTCACCAGCAGCGTGAACAGGCGCGCGCGTTCCTTCGCGTAGTAGGCCTGCCACATGCGGACCTCGAGACTCGCGAGCCGATCCGGATCGAACTGCCGCATGGAGCGCGGTCCACGCGGCGGCGTGACGGCGAACGCGATCGCAAACGCGAAGGCGACGGCGGCACCAATCAAGATGTGGTGAACGCGGCGACGGGTCACGGTCGCGAATTATACGGCGCGGCCACGGAAGGCACGATCGCCGGGGTCCAGTAGCGCAGGTCGTCATGTGAAGAAATCACGTACAACGCAGAAACCGCGGAACCCGCAGAGAAAAAATGCTTACAAGTCTTTCTGCGTGTTCAGCGAGTTCTGCGTTCAACGTCGTATTTCTTCACGAGCTCTTCAGGCGTGCCTCGCACGCCGGCGTTTCACTGTCCAGCGCCCTGCGGCGACGACGAGGTCGGCTTCGGCGCGTCGAGCACGTGCTGACGCGTCAGGAACTCGCGAATCTTCGTGTACGCATTCGTCCGCTGCGCCAGGTTGCAGCAATCGAAGCCGTGCTTGCCACCGGGGATCGTCATCAGCTCGTTCGCGACGCCGGCGTCGGTGAGCGCCTTGTGCAGGCGGACCGATTGTGTGTACGGCACCGTCGGATCCGCGTCGCCGTGGATCGTGAACACGGGCGGCAGACCGGCACGCACATACGTCAACGGTGAGACGCGCTTCGCAATCTGCTCGCGATCGGTCGCGCTGCCGAGCCACGTGACGGCGTACGGCTTCATGTTCGGCCCATCGAGCAGCTCGTTCACATCAGAGATGCCGTACCAGTTCACGACCGCCGCCACTTTCAGATTGTCAGGACCGGGACACTGCCGATCGAGACCCGCCGAAGCCGGCAGCATCGCCGTGGTGAGCGCGAGGTGGCCGCCGGCGGAGTCGCCCGCGACGACAATGCGGTTCACGTCGACGCCGTACTGCTTGGCGTTCTGAATCACCCAGCGCAGCGCACAGCGGCAATCCTCGACCGCGGCGGGCGCTTGTGCCACGCGCGCCAGACGGTACTCGACGTTGACGACGTTCATGCCCATGTCGAGGTACGGGAGAATCGCGAGGTCGCGCCCCTCCTTGTTCCCGCCGGTCCACCCGCCGCCGTGGATGAAGATGAGCGTCGGCTGCGGCTTGTCGGGCGTGCGCGTGACGAAGAGATCGAGCTTGGCTTCCCAGTTGCTCGCCGTCAGGTACGTCACGTTGGGCACGATGCGGTAGGTGTTCTCCATCCGCGCGGCCCAGGCGAGCGGCGAGTCCTGCGCGGCCAGCATTGACGAGGCGGCCAGCACGAGCGCGACGATCAATATTTTTTTCATGCGACGAATTATATCGCTCTGCTGAGGTTGCGATCGGCACCGAAGTGCGCGATCATAGGCCCTCTTATGCCGAAGTCAAAGCGCGTCGGGCCCCTTCAGGGCCGGGACCTGATATCGCTCGCCCAGCAACTCGCACGCGATGCTGAGCGGCATGCGATTTTGTCGGCCTCGCTCGCCAGCCAGGCCGATCGTCTGATGATCGCCGGCCTCCGGCAGCTCGATCTGAAACAGACTGCCGGTTCGACGCCGCGTCCGCGCGCGGTCGCCTAGCCGTCAGCGATTCGCCATCAGCCATCTCAAGGCCTGATACAATCCGGCTCTATGCGCGTTGGGTTCGCCCCGGCGTTTGTGCTGGCCGTGGCCGGCCTTCTGACCATCAGTTGCGGCGGCGTGACGTCGCCGTCACAGAACCAGCAAGAGACCTTCAGCGGCACGCTCGAAATCGGTGGCGCGAGGGCATTTCCCGTCACGATCTCCAATACTGGAGAGTTCTCGGTGAAGATCACCGCGCTCGCGCCAACGGCCACCGCGTTTGTCGGGACGCGGTGGGGGCAAGGCAGCAACTGCGAGCTGGCGCTACAGCAAAACAACTTCTCGACGCTCAACTCGCCGGCGCTCGTCGGCGCCGTCTTCCAAAAGGGCAACTACTGCGTGGCGATCTTCGACGTCGGCGTGCTGACCGTCGCGCAGACCTTCACACTCGTCGTCTCACACCCGTAAGTGTCCGCGCGCGACAACGACGACCAGCGCATCGACGATCTCTATCGCGGGCCGCTCGGCGAGTTCACCGCGGCGCGCAACGCGCTCGTCAAAACGCTCCGCGGCGCCGACGCCTCGCGCATCCGCAAGCTCGTCAAACCTTCAGTCGTCGCGTGGGCGGTCAACCAGGTCTACTGGCAGGCGCGGAAAATCTACGACCAGCTGATCAAGAGCGGTGAGCGCCTGCGCAAGGCCCAGATAGCCGCGCTCGAAGGCAAGAAGGCGGACGTCCGCGACGCGAGCGAGGCGCAT
>MNEX01000059.1 GCA_001917905.1 Acidobacteria bacterium 13_1_40CM_65_14 | reverse complement strand
CGCGTCCATCGCTTCGCTGAAGGTCGCCGTCACCGTCGCCGTCGTCGCGACGCGGCCTCCGCCGTTGACGGGCGTCACACCGCTCACGTTCGGCGGCGTCGTGTCTGCGCCCCCGCCGGCGCCGTTGAACACCACGTCAACCCAGTAATTCTCCGAGTTGAACGTGAGGTTCGGAAAGATGCTGCCCGTGCCGTACTTGTAGACGCCGTTGCCGCCATCGACGCCGTCGGCGAGCGCGGTCAGGGGTCCATTGGTGACGCCGCCCGCGGCGAAGTACTGGCTGTTGACGGCGTAACGTCCCGCGTTGGCGTGGTACGACGCGACGTAGGTCGTGTTCGCGGTGATGGTGACCGGCGTCGCGAAGTTCACCTGCTGCCACCCAGACGCCGTTTCGCCCGCGAACGTTGCGCCCGCCAGTTTTGTTCCGGTGCTCGACCACAGACTGCCGATGTGAGTGCCGGTATTGGCCGAGAACTTATAGAACCGGATGCCGGAGATCGTGCCGCCGACGTTGGTGCGGAACTTGGTGCCGATCTCCACATTTCCTGTGTCGGGGTCCGCGCCCAACGGAATCGTGCTCGGGCTCCAGATGTTGCAGGGGCACGCGCCGCCGCCCCCGCCGCCAGGGATGGTGATAGTGACGCCGGCCGATGGCGTTTCAAGATTGCCGCTGTCGTCGGCCGCGCGGCTCTTGATCGTGACGAATCCGGCGCCCGCCGCAATCCAGCTGTAGGTCCAGCTCGCGCGTCCCGTGGCCGGATGCCACGTCACGCCGCCGTCCACCGACACTTCGACGCCGCCAACCACGCCGCCGCCCGTGTCGGCTGCGGTTCCGGTGATCGTGATCGCGGTTCCCGGTGAGATCGTCGCGCCCGCCGCCGGGACCGTGATCGTCGACGTCGGCGCGGCGCCGTCAGCTGACGCCGTCGCGGCGACGAGTCCGGGCTGCAGCGTCGCCGGCTGCACGGCCATGTCGGCGAACAGATTCACGGAAGCTTGCTGCATCCGGACGTCTGGAGCGGGACCGGCAAAGTCGTGATTGTTGTCGAGTCCCCACGGCCACTGCTCCGTGCCCGCGCCGAACACGATCGCGCCGCTGCTGTGCCGATAGAGCGTCAGGTGGTGCGTCGCGGTGCCGGTGGCGTAGTTCGACCCAAAGTCCTGCAGGTACGAAGGCACCGTGTAGGTCGACGTCGACATCCGGACCATGCCCGGCGGCCGCGATCCGTTGTCGAGATCTTCGTCCCATTCGTAGCCGAGCACGCCGTTGGGCAGCGTCGCACTCGCGCCGGCTCCGAGAGTCGCGATCGATGTGTTGCGCCAGAAGCGCATCTTTCCGTCGGTATCCGGTACGACTATCGAGCGAATGTCTCGGCCATTGACGGTGAAGATCTGACCGGTGAGCGCGTTCTCCGGACGGCCGCCATCCGCTGGCGGACTGAAGCGCGGGTCGCGCCATGTGCCGGTCCACGTCGGCGGATCGGCGGGGTCGATCACCGCGTTGGCGTGAGTCTCCTTGTAGGTGACCAGCGTCCGATATGGCGTGCGCGACGCATCGGTGCTCGTCTCCCAACGCGTTTTCCAGAACACTTCGTTGCCGCTGTAGAACGCCAGGTGGACTCCGGCGGCACGCGCCGCTTCCACGTTGGCGCGCTGCGGGCCGGACCAGTACTCGTCGTGTCCCACCGACATGAACGCTTTGTGCTGGAGCAACGCGCCGCCGGAGCGATCCGTGTCGACGCCGGTGGCGTAGCTGACGTTGTAGCCGTTGGCCTCGAGCCAGCGCACCATCGGGTACTCCGCGTTGAAGACCCAGTCCTCAGGCGTGGTCCCGCGCGTCGTAATTGGCCGGTTGTAGCTGACTTTGTACGCGCGGCCTGCCGGCGATCCCACGTACAGGCTGTTGCCGCCGTACTGGTTGTAGGCCTGCCACGTCGTGTCCGACGTCTGAAACAACAGATCGGAATGCCCGACGTCGTCCCGGACGACGAACACGACGTGACTCGAGCCGGCGCCGCCGGCTTCACGAACGAGCTTGGCGAAGTAGATGCCCGAGACCGCGTTGGTTGGGACGGTCCATGTCGCGGACTCCGACCAGTTGCCGCAGTCGTTCAGGCCGGTCGCAGCGTCGCTGAGACATGGGGGCTGCACTTGCGGGAGCGCAACCGACGGCCGGACGGTTGCGATGAACCGCGCACCGCGCCCGCCGTAGTAGCCCATGCGATAGATGTCGAGCCGATATGCGGTCGCGTTCGTATCGATCTTGAAATGGACGATCTGTCCCAGACCGACGCTGATGTCGGTCGTGAAGCCTTGAATAGTCGGATCGCCAGAGCCGGTGATGTCCCATTCGCTCGCGAGGTTTCCGGGCAGGCTGTTCTCGCAGACGATCGGATTGGGTCCGCACTGCGCGGAAGACGGATCGGAGCCGATGCTCAGCGCCGCGGCGAGCACACCGACGACAAGGAGCGCGCGTCTCACGACTTCTTCCGGCGAAGCTGATTCGCGAGCAGCACGAAACCGGCGCCCATGACGAGCAGTCCGCCCGGCTCCGACAGCGACGGCGTCGCGACGTGGCCCGGCGTTGGCGCGATCAATGTGCCCGCGCCGGTGGCCACCGAGGCGCAGAGCATCATCAGTCCACTGAGGGACAGCAGAATTCTCATGACAGTGTTCAGCCGATCGAGCAAGAAGAACGCCACTGATTGGATCGCGCGCGCGCCGGAGAATCAATGCGACGCCGCGTATCACGAATCGCGAAGACGGTCGACACGCGGACTTTTGTCTCGCCCGCGGTGCGAATGACGATCTTTCCGATATGGGGCGCTGCGGCGCGCCGTCGAATTGCCGAACGTTCAGATGAAAAGATCCTAAGGAACGGCGATTGCACAACGCCATTCGTTAGCCGCGCCTTCGCGTTCTCAACGTTCAGGGGGATTGTGTGGATATTCGTTTGGTTTCGTCCCTGACCGACGACGATGAAGATCGATTCGCCTCGGTCCTGATGAAGGCGATGGACGATCTCCTCTGTCAGTTGGCCGTGGCCTATCACCTCCGGATCGATACGACTGGAGGCACCGTGCTGCAGCGCAGCCGCGCCTCAACCGAGGCGGAAGATGTGGAACCTCACAAAGGACTGATGTGAGGTCTGTCGAGGCGCAGCGTTGTGCCTCCCGCCTTGCGAGATTTCCTGGTCACGCACTATCTCACCCCGTAGGTCTCTCCGCCTTTTTCTCCAGTCCTGGTTTCCGTATTCCGACAATCGCGCTCTGCTCGATTGCGCGCCGGCGAGCGGCTCGCGGGTTCTCTCGGCGGACGCGGCGAACGGATTCCGTGCGCGCGAGCAGACGCTGGAGCCGGCGTCGGCAAACGATCCGCACGGCCGGCTGCCCGAAGCGCGGTGCCGGGAGACGTTAGTCACTCCTCCGTCAGACCTTTCCTGGCGTGACTGACAGCATGGCGCCTGATGCCCTCTCAATCCGCGGCCGAGGGCGGTTGGCGAACTCCTTGCTCCAGTCAGGAGCGTCCTGAACGCCGGCGCGCCCGGCGTCTCACTCACACTTCTGTTCATGCGTTGATCATGCGAACCGTCTCTGTACTTTCCGCACGCCTGGTGGCCGACGTCCGCGAGATGGTCGTCGAGCAGCGCGAGTATCGCGAGCTGCTGGTGCGCATCACCGCGCGCGACCTCCTGCTGCGATACAAGCAGACGGTCATGGGGTTCGGCTGGGCGATCTTCATGCCGCTCGTCAACACCGCCGTCTTCTCGGTGATCTTCACGCGCGTGGCCCCGATCGAGACGGCCGTCCCGTATCCCTTGTTCGCGTACTGCGGCCTGTGCACGTGGAACTTCTTCGCGTCCACCCAGCGATTCGCGGTCGTGTCGCTGACGAGCAACACGAGTCTCGTGACCAAGGTGTACTGCCCGCGGGAGATTTTTCCCTTTTCGGCGATTCTGGTGTCGCTCGTGGACTTCGCGGTCGCCTCGACGGTGCTCGTCGGTCTGATGGCGTATTACCGCATCCCCGTCGGATGGCCGCTCGTGTTCGTGCCCGTCATCGTCGCGGTCCACGTCGCGTTCACAGCGGGCGTCGCGCTCTTCCTCGCGATGGCGAACCTGTTCTACCGCGACATCAAGTACCTGTTCGAGATCGTCCTGGCGGTTTGGATGTTCGCGACGTCGGTCGTCTATCCGATCGAGCGCATCGGCGGCCGCCTGGGCACGCTGCTCCTGCTCAACCCGATGACGCCGATCATCGACGCCTATCGCGCCACGCTGCTCGAACGGCAGCTCCCGGCGATGGGACCGTTCGCGGCGGCGGCGGCGGTGTCGGTCGCGCTCCTGGCGATCGCGTGGCTGCTCTTCCATCGCGCCGAATTCCAGTTTGCGGAAAACGTCTGACATGAATCGTCCGGGAGTCACCTTCAACGGCGTCTGGAAGAAGTTCCGCCGCGGCGAGCGGCACGACAGCTTGCGCGATCTGATCCCGTCGGCCGTGCGGGCGCTCGTGCGAGGTCGAAGCGACGAGCTGGCCGCCGAAGAATTCTGGGCGCTGCATGACGTGTCGTTCGACGTGGCGCCTGGAGAAGCGCTCGGCATCATCGGTCCGAACGGGGCCGGCAAGTCGACGGCCCTCAAGCTGCTGACGCGGATTCTCAAGCCGACGCGCGGGCGCTGCGAGGTGCGCGGCCGCGTCGGCGCGCTGATCGAAGTGGCGGCCGGCTTCCATCCGGATCTGACCGGCCGCGAGAACGTCTACCTGCAGGGCGCGATCATGGGCATGAAACAGGCCGAGATCGCCCGCAAGTTCGAGGAGATCGTCGAGTTCGCCGGCATCACGGAGTTCATCGACACGCCGGTGAAACGTTACTCGTCCGGCATGAACGCGCGCCTGGGTTTTGCGATCGCCGCCCACCTCGATCCGGACGTTCTGCTGATCGACGAGGTGCTCAGCGTCGGCGACGCGCGATTCCAGGAGCGGTGCGTCGAGCGCATGCACGCGTTGCGCGCGAGCGGCGTCCTGCTGGTCTTCGTGTCGCACAATCTGACCGCGGTGCTGGACCTGTGCAACCGCGCGGTGCTGATCGATCGCGGCCGGGTCCGATTCGACGGCCATCCTGCGGCCGCCATCCAGGAGTACCGGCGCGTGACGTCGAACCGGGATGCCGGCCGCCCGGCCGATGCCGACATCCATCTCGCGGGCGTCGAGGTGTTCGACGACCGCGGCCGGCCGGTGCAGGCGATCGACACCGGCGCCGGATTGACCGTCCGCATTCATTACAAGACGTCGCGTCCCATCGAGCGGCCGCATTTCGCCGTCGATATCCACCGCGGCGACGGCGTGTACTGTCACGGCACCAACACGCACCTCGCACGTCTCGACCTGGGCACGATCGATCGCGACGGCCACATCGATCTCGTCATCCCGCATCTGCGGTTGCTGCCCGGTTGCTACTCGTTGTCGGTCGGCATCCTCGACACGCACGCCGTCAAGCCGCACGACGTGCAGTTCCACGCCTATCCGTTTTCCGTCACGTCAACCTGTCGCGACAACGGACTGGTCGCGCTCGAGCACACGTGGCGGGTGCCGGATGCTCAACCCGCTCGGCTTTCACCTGTCAGGACAGACAGGACGGATAGGAAGGTAGCCCTTCGATGATTGCCTCTGATGTCGTACTCGGTGAAGACGTCGTCATCCACCAGCCGCTGCTCGTGAATCTGTACGGCTGCCGGATCGGCGATGCGACTCGAATCGGCGCGTTCGTCGAAATTCAACGCGGCGCGGTCGTCGGCCGCGCCTGCAAGATCTCGAGCCACACGTTCATCTGCGACGGCGTGACCATCGAAGACGGCGTCTTCGTCGGCCACGGCGTGATGTTCACCAACGATTTGTTTCCGCGGGCGCTCGCCCCGAACGGGCGCCTGCAGACCGATGCCGACTGGGAACTGGTGCACACGCGCGTCGCCGCCGGCGCATCCATCGGCAGCAATGTGACGATCGTCGCCGGCGTGACCATCGGCCGAGGCGCCTTGATTGGCGCCGGCGCCGTCGTGACGCACGACGTGCCGCCGTTCGCGATTGTCGCCGGTGTTCCGGCGCGAATTCTGGGAGATGTCCGCGGGGACGCGGGCGAGGCGCACCCGGCGCCAGGGAGTATTTCGTGATTCGACTCGGAGTCGTCGGCTACGGCTACTGGGGCCCGAACATCGTCCGCAACTTCGCGGACGTGCCCGGCTGCCAACTGGTGGCCGTCAGCGATATGCGACCGGAACGTCTGGCGCTCGTGCGCGGCCGGTACCCCACGGTGAGGACGTACGCCGATCCGAACGAGCTCGTCGCCGATCGGCGCGTGGATGCCGTGATCGTCGTCACGCCGGTGTCGACGCACTATGACCTGGCGATGCAGGCGTTGCGGGCCGGCAAGCACGTGCTCGTGGAGAAGCCGCTCGCGTCGACCTCCGAGCAGGCCGCGCGCCTGATCGACGAAGCCGCGCGCCGCCAATTGATTCTCAGCGTCGACCACACGTTCGTGTACACCGGCGCCGTGCGGAAGATCCGTGAGCTGGTCACGAGCAACAGCCTCGGCGACATCTACTACTACGATTCGGTCCGCGTGAACCTCGGACTGTTTCAGCACGACGTCAACGTCATCTGGGATCTCGCCGTGCACGATCTGGCCATCATGGACCACGTGCTGCCGTCGCAGCCGATCGCGGTCTCGGCCACGGGGATGAGCCATGTGGGCAACGAGCCCGAGAACATCGCGTACCTCACGCTGTTCTTCCAGGATCGGCTCATCGCGCATCTGCACGTCAACTGGCTCGCGCCGGTGAAAGTGCGCCGCACGCTCATCGGCGGCAGCAGCAAGATGATCGTCTACGACGATCTCGAGCCCAGCGAGAAGATCAAGGTCTACGACAAGGGCGTGACCGTCAACGGCAATGGCAACGGGAACGGCAACAGCCGGTACCGCATGCTCATCGACTACCGCTCCGGCGACATGTGCGCGCCGCAACTCGACATCACCGAAGCGCTCAACACCGAAGCCAAACATTTCATCAAGTGCGTCGAAGGGGGCCAGCCGACGATGACGGATGGACACGCGGGATTGCGGGTGGTCCGCATTCTCGAAGCCGCCACCGCGTCAATCGCCGCGCGCGGCCGGGTCATCGAGCTCGACGCCGTCGGGTGCGCCGTATGATTCCGTTTCTCGATCTCAAGGCGCAGTACGCGCCGATCAAAGACGACATCCAGCAAGCGATCAACCGCGTCCTCGAATCCGGGCAATACATTCTCGGCGACGACGTCGCCGCCTTCGAATCGGAGTTCGCCGGCTACCTCGGCGCCGAGCATGGCGTCGCCGTCAACTCGGGCACGAGCGCGCTTCATCTCGCGCTCCTCGCCGCCGGGATCGGCCGCGGCGACGAAGTCATCACCGTGCCGTTCACGTTCGTGGCGACGGTCGCCGCCATCTGTTACACGGGCGCGCACCCGGTGTTCGTCGACATCGATCCGCGATCGTTCACGATGGACGTCACGCAGATCGAAGCGGCCATCACGCCGCGGACCAAAGCGATCCTGCCGGTCCACCTCTACGGCCAGCCGGCCGACATGGATCCGATTCTCGCCATCGCCCGCAAGCACGGCCTGCTGGTGATCGAGGACGCGGCGCAGGCGCACGGCGCCGAATACAACGGCCAGCGCGTCGGGAGCCTCGGCACGCTCGGCTGCTTCAGTTTCTATCCCGGAAAAAATCTCGGCGCTTACGGTGAAGGCGGCATCGTCGTCACTAACGACGCGAAGCGCGCCGACATGCTGCGCATGCTGCGCGACGGCGGCCAGGCGCGGAAGTATCACCACGTCCTCCGTGGCTACAACTACCGGATGGAGGGATTGCAAGGCGCCATCCTCCGCGTGAAGCTGCGTCGCCTCGATGCGTGGACCGAAGGGCGTCGCAGCCGGGCGGTCGAGTACGAGCGCTATTTGAAAGAGGCGGACGTCGTGCGGCCGGTCGAGATGCCGTACGCGCGTCACGTCTATCACATCTACGCCGTGCGCTCCGCCGATCGCACCGAGCTGCAGCGCACGCTGCAGACCTACGGAGTGCAGACCGGGATTCACTATCCGATCCCCGTGCATCTGCAGGACGGCTATCGCGATCTGGGCTACGTCGCGGGCGAATTTCCGCAGACCGAGCGCGCGGCGCGCGAGGTCCTGTCGCTGCCGATGTATCCCGAGCTCTCGAACATCCAGGTCGAGTTCGTGTCGGCCGCGGTGCACCACAATGTCCACCATGTCCACGCCTTCTAAGGTCAACGGCTCGCATCGCATCGTCCGCGCCGTGCACGGCCGCGAAGACGTCGCGACGGATCCGGACTTCGAAGTCGGACTCGCGGCGTCGCTGCGCGCGCAGTACGGCTATCAGGGCCTCGTCGAGCTGTACGCGCGATTCGCCCTCGGCGAGGGGCATCTCGACGTCATGATGCGACGCGCCATCTGGCGCGCCGCTGCCCGTTCGGTCGGTCACGGCCTCGTCATCGGCCCAGGCGCCGGCTTCAAGCACCTCGATCGCGCCGAGATCGGCGACGCCGTGTTCATCGGCGCGCAGGCATACATCCAGGGCCGGTTCGACGGCACCTGCATCATCGGCAATCACGTCTGGATTGGGCCGCAGGCCTACTTCGACGCGCGCGATCTGATCCTCGGGGACTACGTCGGCTGGGGTCCCGGCGCGAAGGTCCTCGGCTCGACGCACACCGGCGTGCCGGTCGACGTCCCGATCGTCCAGACGGATCTCGACATCAAACCCGTTCGCATCGAGGCGTGGGCCGACGTCGGGATGAACGCCGTCGTGCTGCCGGGCATCACCGTCGGCCGGGGCGCCATCGTCGGCGCCGGTGCGGTGGTGACCAAGGACGTCCCGCCGTTTTCGATCGTCGCCGGCGTGCCGGCGCGCATCATCGGCACGCGGACCACGGATCCAGAGCGGGAAAGCCGCGCAGGAGAGATGACTCATGTCCAGGTGTGATCACGCGGCCGTAACGCTGCGCGGCTGCCGCGCGCTCATCACGGGCGGCCTTGGCCTCATCGGCTCGCACATCGCGGACGAGCTCGTGCGAGCCGGCGCGGCGGAGATTGTGATCGTCGATAACTTCGTTCGCGGCACGCGCGAGAACGTGGCGTGGGCGCTCGAGCACGGCCCGGTCAAGATCGTGACCGGCGACATTCGCAACAGCGAGCTGCTCGAGTATCTGATGCCGGGCATCGACGTGGTGTTTCACCAGGCGGCCATCCGGATCACGCAGTGCGCGGACGAGCCGCGACTGGCACGCGAAGTTCTCGTGGATGGCACGTTCAACGTGATCGAGGCGGCCGCGCACGCGGGCGTTCGAAAAGTCGTCGCCGCATCGTCCGCCTCAGTCTACGGGGCCGCCGAAGGCTTTCCGACGGGCGAATCTCATCACCCGTACGGCAACCGCACGATGTACGGGGCGGCGAAGCTGTTCAACGAAGGCCTGCTGCGCAGCTTCAACGAGATGTACGGCCTGCCGTACGTGGCGCTGCGGTACTTCAACGTGTACGGTCCGCGAATGGACGTGTTCGGCGCCTACACCGAAGTGTTCATCCGGTGGATGCAGGCCATTGCTTCCGGCCGCCCACCCATCATCTTCGGCGACGGCACGCAGACGATGGATTTCGTCCACGTGGCGGACATCGCGCGGGCGAACGTGCTGGCCGCGGCGGCGCCGGTGAGCGACAAAGTGTTCAACATCGGGAGCGGCACCGAAACATCGCTGAACGAGCTGGCCGATGAGCTGTTGGCCGTCATGAATTCACGACTGAGGCCGGAGCACGCCGCGCAACGCAAGGTGAACCCCGTGCCGCGACGACTCGCCGACATCGCCGAGGCGCGGCGAATGATCGGGTACGAGCCGTCAATCAGCCTGGCGGATGGTCTTCGTCAGCTGGTCACGTGGTGGCACGAGGCACAATGCGCCAAGATCGGATGAGTGCGGCGATGTCGATGGTCGCGACGCGGATTCCCATCACGGCCCCATGGCTGGACGACCAGGAGATTGAAGCGGTCGGCCGAACGCTCCGAAGCGGGTGGCTCACGCAAGGGCCGGAAGTTGCGGCATTCGAGCGTGAGTTTGCCGAGTACGTCGGCGCGCCGCACGCGTGCGCCGTGTCGAGCTGCACGACGGCGCTGCATCTGGCGCTTCGCGCGCTGGGGATTGGTCCCGGCGACGAGGTCATCACCGTCAGCCACTCGTTCATCGCCACCGCCAATGCCATCCGGTACTGCGGCGCGACGCCGGTGTTCGTCGACATCGAGCCCGCCACGCTCAACATGAACCCCGCCGCCATCGAGCCGGCCATCAACGCGCGGACGCGCGCGATTCTGTGCGTGCATCAACTCGGCATGCCGTGTGACCTCGAGGCGATCGTCGCAACCGCGCGTCGCTACGGTCTGTGGGTCGTCGAGGACGCCGCCTGCGCGATCGGGACCGAACTGCTCTTCCAGGGCCAGTGGGAGCGCATCGGCAAACCGCACGGCGACATCGCCTGCTTCTCGTTCCATCCGCGCAAGGTCATCACGACCGGCGACGGCGGGATGATCACGACGTCGCGTACCGAATGGGACGCGCAGTTCAGACGGTGGCGCCAGCACGGCATGAGTGTGCCCGACGTCGTCCGGCACGAGGCGTCGACCGTCCTGTTCGAAACGTACGACACCGTCGGCTTCAACTACCGTCTCACCGATCTTCAGGCGGCGGTCGGGCGTGTGCAGCTTCGACGCCTCCCGGAGATCCTCGAGCGCCGCCGGAGTGTCGCGGTGCGCTACGCGACGCTCCTCGCCGGCATCCCCGGCCTGCGGGTTCCAGAGGAGCCCGTGTGGGCGCGCACGAACTGGCAGAGCTACTGCGTCCGCCTGCCCGACCGCTGCGGTCAGCGTCAAGTCATGCAGTCGCTGTTGAACCATGGCATCGCGTCGAAGCGAGGCGTCATGTGCACGCATCGCACGGCCGCCTATGAAACGGTGCCATGGAGCGCCAGTCGGACCCTGCGTGAAAGCGAGCGCGCGGAGGATCGCTGCGTCATGCTGCCGCTCTATCCCGGTTTGTCCGACATGGACCTCGAGCGGGTCGTGGCCGCGCTCTGCGATGCGTGTCTCTGATGCCCCGTGTCAGCTTCATCGTCCCGTGCCATCGATTGGGCCATCTGCTCGCGGACTGCGTCGGATCGATCCTGTCGCAGAACTATGAGGACCTCGAGTCCTCATCATGGATGACTGCTCGCCGGACGACACGCCACAGGTCGCGGCGACGTTGTCCGACCCGCGCGTGCGGTACATCCGCAACGAACGAAACCTGGGACACCTGAGCAACTACAACAAGGGCCTGTCGCTCGCACGCGGCGAGTACCTCTGGCTGATCTCCGCGGATGATCGCCTGAGGCGACCCTACGTCCTCAGCCGCTTCGTGATGCTGATGGATGCGCGGCCGGATGTCGGGTACGTGTTCTGCCCGGTGATGAAGTTCGCCGGCGATCGCGAAACCGAGCTGTACGGCGGCCACGGTGCCACCGATGTCATCATCAGCGGCCACGATTTCCTGCGAACGCTCGCGCGAGGCAACTCGGTGCCGGCGCCGTCGGGGATGGCGCGCCGGTCCTGCTACGAGCGAATCTCGATATTCCCGCTCGACTTGCCGTTCGCCGGTGACTGGTACCTCTGGTCCGCCTTCGCGCTCTTCATGAACGTCGCGTACCTCGCCGAGCCGATGGTGTCGTACCGCGTGCACACCGGCAACATGACGCTGGACTTCAAGAAGCGCACGGTCGCGCTCATGCGCGACGAGCTTGCCGTGCTGTGGCGCATGAAGTCGCTCGCGGAATCGGCGCCAGCACCGGCAGTGGCGCGACTGTATCTCGAGACGATTGCCTGGTATTACGCGACCCACGTGGCCGTCACGGTCTCCGGCGATCGGGCGTACGGGATGTCAGTCGAGGATTTCGATCGCTCGCTGGCGGAGCACGGTCCGACGCGGGCCGATCGCGCGTTCATTCAGTCCGTGACGTACGCATTTCTGGCCGACTGTCACCATGGGAATGGCGATGATGGACTCGCACGACAGTGGTACGAAGCCGCGCTCCAGAAGCGATCGGACGATCTCAAAACGCGTCTGAAGCTGCTGCTCCTGAGCGGCGGCATCGCCGGCCGCTTGGTACGCCAGATGGCGACGCGCATCCGTCCGTCCTCGTCACGGTACGCGATCGGCCGTCATGACTAGACCCATCCCCGTCCTGTACGTCGCGAACGCCGCGAAGATCGGCGGCGGCAACCGCGTGATGATGGACATCGTCACCGGCCTGAACCGCGATCGGTTCGCGCCGCTCGTCGTCACGCCGGGTCCCGGTCCGCTGGCCGAATGGGCCAACGACCATCGCATCGACGTGGAGGTGATACCGGACGGCGATTGGACCGGGCGGGCCGGACTGCTGCGACGAACCGCGGCGCTCGCGCGGCTCGGCCGCTCGCGCCACGTGGGTCTCATACATGCGATGGCGCCGACGTGTTATCGCGCGGCAGGCTTCGCCGGCCGGTTCCTGCGAATCCCGCGCATTTGCCATCTTGGCTTTCCGCCGGCGCCCGGTGAGCTCGCGCGGAGCTTCCGATTCGGACCGGAAGTGGTGGTCGCCTGTTACGACGGCCAGTCGCGAGACGTGGCGGCCGACGTTCGAGCGGTGCGACCTGACTGCCGGATCGTCGCGATTCCCAACGGCATCGACACGCGCATTTACCGGCCGGCGCCGGTCAACTGGGAGACGCATCAGCAACTCCGGGGCCGCGCGAGCCACGTGGTGCTGATCACCGGTCACCTGAGCGACGTCAAGGGCTATCCGACATTTCTGCACGCCGCGGCACGCATCGCCGAGCAGTTGCCCGAGTGTGCGTTTCTCGCGCTCGGCGGCGAAACCACAGGGCCGGGCCCGCTCGCGCGGTACGAGCGGCTGGCCGCCGATCTCGGTCTCGGCGATCGCGTCCGCTTTCTCGGATTCCGATCCGATGTCGCCGACGTTCTGCGCGCCGCAGACATCGTCGTGCTGCCCTCGCTCGACGAGGGCTTGCCGCTGGCGGTGCTCGAAGCGATGGCGTGCGCGAAGCCGGTTGTCGCGACGCCGGTCGGAGGCGTGCCCGAAGCGGTGATCGATGATGTGACCGGCGTACTGGTCCCGCCCAACGAGCCGGAGCGCCTGGCGTCAGCCGTGCTGCGCGTGCTCAACGATCGTCACCTGTCGCTGCGGATGGGGAATGCGGGCCGCGGCCGGGCGCAGGCGCAGTTTTCGGTGCCGCGTCTGGTGGCCGGCGTCGAAGCGCTCTACACCGAGGTCCTTTCGCGCACGCGTGATGACGGCGCCGCGTCGATTCAGCAGAGCCGCGCGACGGCGTCGCACGCCGCCTCGCCAACCGTGCTCCAGTCGTAGGATTCACGAACCCGCACCCGCGCATTGGCGGCCAGCCGTGCGCCCGACGCCGGATCGGACAACACCGCCAGCACGGCGTCGGCGAACCCGGCGCGTTCGGCGACGACGAGATGCTCACCGTGCACGACGCGTAGACCCTCACATCCAACGGCGGTGCTGACGACAGGCAGTCCGGCCGCGAAGGCTTCGAGAATCTTGAGACGCGTGCCGCCGCCCGCTTCGAGCGGCACCGCGAGCACACCGGCATCGAGCAGGTGCGGCTGAACCGCCGACACCTCGCCCAGCACGTCGACGCCGGGACAGGCCGCGAGCGCTTTCACGTCAGCCGTCGCCCCGCGCCCGACGATCTTCAACCGAACTTCGGGCATCACCGCTCTGAGCCGCGGCAAGACCTCGCGCGCGAGAAAAGACACCGCTGCCACGTTCGGCGACCACGACATCGCGCCGACATACAGGATGTTCGTCGCGTGCGCCGGCCGGCCGGTGGGCAGATCGGCATAGGCCGCACAATCGACGCCGTTCGGGACGAGCGTGACTGACCGGGCACCGAGCGCCGAGAACAGCTGGCGGTCTTCGTCGGAGGTTGCGAGCAATCCGTCGCTCTGCCGCGCGACGTCCCGCTCGCGCTGGTGGAGCAGCCGCGCCTCGCGCTCGAGATACAGGCGCAGCGGCCAGAAGCGTTGCTCGACCGCCGCGCGTCCCGCGAGCGTGGAATAGACGTTGTGCAGATCCACAATCGCCGGCGCGGCTGGCAAGAGCGATCGGTAGACGAACGAGTCGAGATGATCCAGGTAGAACACGTCCGGTGACTCGGCAGCCGCTTGCCTGACGAGCTCGCGCCTGACCGCGGTCCAATGGTGCCGCCGATAGAAGACGTACGGCTGGCGCGCGACGGCCGCCGCCGCGGCGCGGATCGCTTCTCGACCGCGTGCGCGCCGACCGACGACAACCGGCGTCACATCAATGCCGTGATCGCGAAGCGCCTGCACCGGCGCCGTCTGTTCCCCGTCCGCCGCGACCACCAGCCGCACGCGATGCTGCCGCGAGAGCGCATGCAGCACGTGAAACGTCCGTAGGTGGCCGCCGGTGTTCAGGGGCCACGGCAGCTCGCTCGTCACGGCCAGGATTGATCGCTTCATTTAGTGGACCGTCTGGGCTGATTGAGTACTACCAGCAACGAGCCTTCGACCGCGATTTTCGGGCCGCGACAACGCGGGGTCCCCGCCGCGCACGCTTGCGCGGTGGGGTGCGAGCGCGGGGTCCCCGCCGCGCACGCCTGCGCGGTGCGAGCGGAGCGGCCCGGTACTGAATTCAAGAAGACACTCCACTAGGCGGCACCACCGAGCCGTGCGTAGACCTCGCTGTACGACGAACGAAACGCGTCGACATCGAACTTGTCCATCGCCAGCGTCCGTGCCTGTTCGGCATAGTGGGCGTACTCGCGCTGCAAGATATGCACGGCACTCGCGGCTGCGCTGACGATGCGGGGAAAGACCACGCCCGCGTCCGCCTGCTCGACGAGACCCGCCACGCCGCACGTCGTCGTCACCAGCACCGGTCTGCCGCACGCGGCGCTCTCGACCACGGAATTGGGACACGACTTGCCGAAACCCTCTTCATAGCAACAGATCGTGGCATGCGCCGACCGATAGACGTCCGGCATCGAGCGTTCCGCTCCCGACTCGAGGATCAGGTTGTCGGGCGGCGTCAGCGCTGCCAGCGCCTGTTTCGCGGCCGCCTGATCGCCCCATGCCCGCCAAAGCAGCACGACGTCGAGGTCAGGCCGAAGACGAGCCAGATCGACGAGGAACGGGATGCCGCGGCGCGAGAATTCGAGTGGGTCCGCAGGGCTGCTCGCGAACAGGATCCGGAATCGGCCCGAGGACGGCGGTGGCGCCGGCGAATAGCGCTGCAGATCCACGCCAGGGTACACGACCATGACCTGATGCGCCGGGACACCGGCGCGCACCAGCGCGTCGGCGAGCGGTTCGGTTTCCGCCGCGAAGACTGACACTTTCCGCGACTGCGCGGGGTCGATCGCGCGACCTGGCAGCGCGACGGTGAAGACGACGGGCCTGCGCCCGACCGCCCTCAACAGATGCCATTCGTCGATCGCGCCGAAGACGTGCGTCACGGCGCCGCGCGGTTCGATGGCGGCCGCGACTGCGCGCAGCATCGCCCAGCGCGTATTCGACAGCCGGATGACCCGGTCGCGCAGCGACACGGTCGATCGCTGGCCGCACGAGAACGACACAACCGGAGAGCGGCGGCCGTGCAGCTCTCGGAGAACCTGGACCTCGTTCGAGAGCGCCTCGCGTCCGGGCTCCCACACACCGGTCCAATACGTCACCTGCGGCGGCATGTCACGATCCATTCGAGCGGGGGACCGCCGCGAACCCGATCGGTCAGTTCGATGGCGAGCCTTGCGAGCAGCCGTGACCGGGGCGCCACAAGGATCTGAATTCGGGCGAGCGCGGGGTAGCTGTGCTGCACGCCTTCCAGCGAGACGAGCTCGAGACCGGCCTCGCCGAGCTCCGCTTCCAGCACGTCGGGTCGCGTGAGCGCGTCGAAGTGTTCGTACTCTCCCGCCTGGGCGTTGGCGCGGATAGGCGCCGAGACGGTTTCGTTGATGGCATCGAACACGAGCAGCCCGCCGGGGCGCAGCACCTGGGCGATCTGCCGGTACAGCGCGACACGCTCCGACGATCTGAAGTGTCGGATCAGTCTGAAGACGTAGACCAGCTCGAACGCGGGTCCAAAGGGCAGATTGAACGCGTCACCCTGCAACGCGCGCCAGCCCCCGCTGCCGGCGAGACGACGCCGCGCCTCCGCGAGCATCTGCGCGCTCGCCTCGACCAGGACCGGGAGCGCTGTGTGCGGGCTGATCGAGGATGAGACGTCGACGGTCAGCCGTCCCGGGCCGGGCGCGATCTCGAGGATCCGCCGTGGCCGCCGCGCGCGGATGATGCGCTTGAGCGCGCCCACTTGGCGTGCGTGGAGCATGGCGCCCAAAGGCTCGCGGAACCGCGTGTCGACGTACTCGCGTGCGACAGTCTCATCTCGATAAGCATCCCGAATTGCCGCGTGACCGCTAATCATGCGTTGACCACCATTTGTGCCGATGCGATCGCCGGCTGAGGCCGTGACCGAAGGCGACTCCATCGTTCGAGCATCCAAATTGCCCAGAGCGCGTAGGAATGATCCGTCGCGCCGGTCGAGTGTTCGTGAAACATCTGGCGGACCCGATCGAGATCCACCAGCGTCGCAACGGCCGATCCCGCACCGAACACGTCGGCGCGGAACTCGGCGGCGTGCGTGCGCGCGATCCATCGGCCGATGGGCGCGGAAAACCCGCGCTTGGGGAGCGAGAGCAGGGGCGCCGGCAGACGATGGCGTCCGAGCGCTCGCAGCAGCGGTTTCGACTCGCGCAGCGAGAATTTCCGTGACGCCGGAATTCGGAAGGCCAGTTCGACGACGCGCCGGTCGAGCAGCGGGCACCGCACTTCGAGGCTGTGCTGCATGCTCATGCGGTCCACCTTCACGAGCACGTCGTTCGGCAGGTAAACCTTGAGATCGGCGTACTCTGCGCGTTGCACCGCGCTCGTCGAAGCGCAGCGGCGATAGGGCGCGGTCACGCTCTCGTAAATCGAATCCTCACGCATGTCGCGGCGCGGATCGCGCCCGAGGAGCCGTTTCACCTGCGGCGGTTTGAGAATGCACAGGTCCGCGTAATACGCGGTGGCGGCGTCTTGCGCCATGTTCTCGAGCAGCGTCCCGGCGCGAAGCGTCTTGGGCATGCGCGGCGAGCGCGGCCAGTGGCGGCCGAGCCACGACACGGCAGGGCGTGCACGGAGCCCCCAGACGAGCGGTCGGATGTACGACTCGAGCGCATGCGGGACGTACCGGAAGTCGTAGCCGCCGAACGCTTCGTCGCCTCCATCGCCACTGAGCGCCACCGTCACGTGCCGGCGCGCCATGGCGGACAGGTAATACGTTGGGATGGCGGAGGAATCGGCGAACGGCTCGTCGAACGCGCTGACAATGGGATCGAGGACCTCGGTCAGCCGCGGCTCCAGCACGGCTTCGTGGTGCTGCGTCTGAAACGCGCGTGCGGTCAACGCCGCGCTTGCGAGCTCGTTGTGCGCGGTATCGCTGAAGCCGACCGTGGTCGTCGTCAGCCGATCCCCGAGCGTCTCCGACATGAACGACGCCACCAGTCCCGAGTCGATGCCGCCGGAGAGGAACGCGCCGAGCGGCACTTCGCTTTCGAGCCTGTCGCGCACGGCGGAGCGAAGCGTCGATTCCAGTTCATCGACGATCGCCCGGTCATCTCCCGGATGCGTATCGAACTCGTCGATGTCCCAGTACTTCCTGACATCGACCTGACGCCTCGACAATCGCAGCCAGTGCCCCGGTTCGAGCTTCCGGACGTGCCGGTAGATCGTGCCTGGCGCGAGGATGTAGCCGAGTGACAGGTAGCTCTCGAGCGCTGATGGATCGATGGCGTCGTCCCAGGCGGGGCTTGCCTGAATCGCCTTGATTTCGCTCGCGAAGTGAAGCGCGCCGTCGAGCAGCGCCCAGAAGAGCGGCTTTTTTCCCAGGCGATCGCGTGCGAGCAACAGTTCCTGCCGGCGGACGTCGTACACGGCGAACGCGAACATGCCGTCGAGCCGTTCGACGCACCGAGGCCCGTACTCCTCGTAGGCGTGCACGATGACTTCGGTGTCGCTCGTCGTCCGGAAGCGATGACCGCGCGCGATGAGCCGCTGCCGCAGCACGTGGTGGTTGTAGATTTCGCCGTTGAAGACGACCCAGCAGGATCGGTCCTCGTTCGGCATCGGCTGCGCACCGCCCTCGCGATCGATGATCGCCAGCCGCGCGTGGCCGAGCGCGGCGGCCGAATCGGCGAAGCAACCCTCGCCGTCGGGACCACGATGGTGGAGCGTGCGCGTCATCGGGCGAATCGCATCGCGAATCGCCGGATTCAGCTCGCCGTCAGTCGCGATCACGCCGCAAATGCCACACATGTCCGTTACCCTGCGAGCCGCTCGTAGACGCCGGCGTACTGCTCGACCATCCGGTCGATTGCAAAGCCCGCCTCGACGCTCTGGCGGGCGGCCGACCCAAGCACCCGGCGCAAATCCGGCGACGTACACAACTCGATCAGAGCCGCTGTCAACTTCGCCGGCTGGCGCGCCGGCACGAGCACTCCGGTGATCCCATCGATCACGATTTCTGGCGTGCCGCCGACGGCGGTGGCCACGACCGGGAGACTGGTCGCCATCGCCTCGAGAATGGTCAGCGAGACGCCCTCCGAAATCGAGCTGTTGACGTACACGTCGAAGCCCGGCAGGAGACGGCGGACATCGGCGCGATTGCCGAAAAAGCGAATGGCCTCGCTGACGCCCGAATTTCGCGCGAAGGCTTCAAGGCGGCTGCGTTCCTCGCCGTCGCCGACGATAACAAGGGCGCTGCGAGGGAAGACGGCTCGCATGCCGGCGAACGCCTCGATGAGCGCCTCCAGGTTCTTGACGCGATCCAGCCGCGCGACCGTTCCGACGACGAGCGTGCCTTCGGGAGTCCACAGGTTGCGGCGAGCCGTGCGGCGATCGGCGATCGTCGGCGGCGGACCGGGATCGACGCCGTTGTGAATGACCGCGATCCGCCGGGTCGGGAATCCTTCGGCGATCATCGATTCGCGCAGCGCGCTCGAGACTGAATACAGCGAGCCGGGAAGCCAGCCGAGGAGCGGGTTGATCATCCGTCGCTTCAGGGATGGCGGGCCGTCCGAGAGGCGGCCATGTTCGGTGAACACGAGCTTCAGGTGCGGGCGGCAGAGCGTAGCGATACGTCCGTACACGAACGGCGAGTACTGATGGCAATGAATGATGGTGGCTCGATGGCGTTCAGCGAGCTTCGCGATGCGATAGCCGAGCGAGGGACGAAATCCCATGTGGCGATGCAGGGCGACCACTTCGATGCCGCAGTCGGTCACTTCCGGAGCGAGAGCGCCCGGGCCGTCGAGGCAACAGACCGCCATCCCGAACCGCTGCTGCAGCTTTCTACAGAGCTCGACGACGAGGCGCTCGGTTCCGCCCGTATCGAGGCTGAGTACGACCTGCAGGACGCGGGCTGCGGTCACGCGGACTTCCCTGACAGCGAGCCGAACGCCGCCGGGCGCTGCACCACTGGGACGAAGTGCGGGGCGATGACGTGCGGCTCCGGCGTCGCTTTTTTTGCCTCGAGACACAACTGCGACGCAATGCGGTCGAGAGCCGCCAGCATCGCGAACGTGAGCCACGTGACGTCGTTCAGCGCCATGGCCAGAAAGCTTCCACCGACCAGGAATCCGGCCATCGACACCATGAGGCCGGTCGACATCGTCGCGAGAAAGCGCGCCGACGCCGGCGACAGCCCGGGCGTCCAGGACCGGCGGCGAACGCGGAGCGCGACGATGAACGCGAGCATGAACTGACCGATCCACACGGCGGCGCCCACGTAGCCGAGCTCGGCGAGGACCTGGAAGTGGCTGCTGTGAACCGCGCGGTTGTGCCCGTAGCGGCCGTTGGAAAAATCGTACGTGTCGTACGCGAACTCGTAGTTGCGCAGGCCGACGCCGAGCGGCTGAGCGTCGGCCATCACCTTGGCGACCTCCCAGAAATGAAAGCGGCTGCCCGCAGACCCCTCGTCGTCCTCGTACGAATTCAGAGTGTCGAGCCGGTCGGCGTAGCCCTCGGGCATCGGCACGAACACGAGGCCGAAGACAACGAGCGCTGACATCGCCAGTGCGAGCCGCACGCGGCGGCGATGCAGCGCGACGTACACGAGCGTCGACGCGGCCAGCGCGATGAATCCGCCGCGCGAGAAGGTGCTGACGACCGTGAATGCGCAGAGTGGAACCGCGATTCGGAACGCCCGGCGTGCCCACACGAGCGTCTTCTCCCGATCGGCAGGAATGAGGAGATCGAGGTTGTCCGCGGCCGCGAGCAGCAGCGGCATGATCATCACCGTGCCGCACGCGTACCCGTTGTTGTCGACGAAGGCGCCCGACAGTCCATCGAAAAACCGTACGCCGCCGCCGAGCATCGACGCCAGCCCCGCCTTCGCCGCGTGAATCCCGAACGAGCCCGACACGACCGCCACGACGGCGACCATCCGCCGTACTGTGGTGATCAAGGTGACGCCGAGCAGACACACCAGCAGCAGGCGCGTGAGAAAGTCGATCCACTCCCACCCCACCTGCGCGTTGACGGCGTTGAACTGCGCCAGGAGGCTGGATCCGAGGAACAGCAGCGCGCCGACGCTCAGCGGATGCGTCAGGTCCGGCAGGATGCCGGAAAAGATGGCCGGCACGATCAGCACGAGGCCCAGGGCGAGCGACGGCTTGAGCGCGGAGATATCCAGCCACATCCAGTCCTGCGGTCTGAAGAACGCAAACCACAGATACAGGAGCAACGCCTTGAACCGGTCCCGGAGCGCCATGAAAAAACCGGGCACCAGGATCGACATGACGAACAGGGTTCTCAGCATCTGCCTGGGAACCTCACGCGTGGGATGCTTCGCGGCGCTGGAGCTCGGAGACCGCGGCCGCGGCGCGCTGCCAGCTGAAGCAGCCGTGCGCGCGCACGCGTCCCGCCAGCCCCATCCGGCCCCGTCGTTCCTCCGACGTGGCCAAATCGGCGATGGCCGCAGCCACCGCCCAAACGTCCGCGCCGTCGACGAGCAATCCCGTGACGTCGCGCTCGACCGCCTCCGGAACGCCGCCGTTGTCACCGCCGATGACCGGTTTGCCACTCGCCGCCGCTTCGAGGAACACGATGCCAAACCCCTCGATGTCGCCGTCATCGACGCGGTTGGGCAGGAGGAAGATGTCGCACGCCGCGTAGAACGCCGGCAGATCGGCGTCGGAAACGGTGCCCGCGAAGAACACGCGGTCCTGAACGCCGAGCTCGGCGGCCAGTTGCTCGAGTCTTGATCGCTCCTCGCCGTCGCCGGCAATGACGTAGCGCAGGTTCGGCAGTTGCGTCCGAAGGGCTGCGATCGCCTGGATCGCGATGTCGTGCCCTTTGCGTCGCTGGAGACGGCCGACCGAGAGCAGCACGATGTCACCCGGCCCGGCGTACCGCTCCCGCACGCCGCGTCCATCAACGTGTGGATGAAAGCGGTCGGCGTCGACGGCCGGGTGAACGATTTGGATCTTGGTCTCGGGCACGCCCAGCGCCCCGAGCATCGTCGCGGTGTTCCGGCTGTTGGCGAGCGCTGCGGTGGCCCGCCGATAGACGCATTTGGTCAGCCAGGTGAGCTCGCGCGACGTCAGCGCGCTCGCGAGGTCCTCGCCGTGCGCCCAGCAGACGTACCGCGGACCGCCGAAGGCGTGCGCGATCATCGCGGCGACACCTTCCGGCAGCGCGCGCGCGCAATGAATCAGCCCCTGCCGCCGCGAGATGAGGCGGCGCAGGTGCCACGCCAGCCGCAGGTGTTGCCACAGCCCCTTCGGATCGACCACGCCCCAGCGGCGCGTCGCGAGCGGACGCGTGACAACGTTGAGGCGTCCGGATCGTTCGCGCGGCGTCGCCGGCGTCGCCGGTCCATCGGTGAGCACGAGGACGTCCGTGTCGGCGAGGCGCGAATAGATGCCGTGAAACAGTACCGCGCTGCCGCCCACCGCTGGCGGAAACAGCTCGCTAAGAAGCAAGGCGCGAAGGGTCGGCATGGGGTGTGCTGGCCTTCAAGGGAGCAAAGAACTGGCCACACACAGATTCCGCAGCTGTCGCCCTACCAACTCGGTGTCGGCGATCGCTGCCAGGCCCGATGTCTGCTGGAGAGATGACTAAAGTCTACGATCCCATCCGCGTCCTCGAGCTTCGAAGCGTCCGTGGCACTGGCGGCGGGCCGGAGAAGACCATTCTGCACGGGGCGGCGCGCGCGAATCGCGACCGCGTGGCGGTGACGGTCTGCTATCTCCGCGACGCGCGAGACACTGTGTTCGAGGTCGGCGCGCGCGCCAGCGCGATGGCGGTCGACTACGTCGAGGTTCGCGAGCGTCATTCATTCGATCGAGCTATTTGGCCGGCGCTGGTCTCGATCGTGCGCCAGCGGCGCATCGACATCGTGCACGCGCACGACTACAAGACCGACCTTCTGGCGCTCGGACTCGCACGTGCGACCGGCGCGACCCCTCTGTCAACCGTTCACGGCTGGATCTACGACAGCTGGAAGGAGCGGCGGATCTATTACCCCGCCGACAAACAACTTCTGCGCTGGTTTCCGCGGGTCATCGCGGTCTCGGGCGACATCTGCGCCACGCTCGTCAAGTCAGGAGTCCAGGCGGGACGGATTACGACGCTGTTGAACGGGATCGATCCCGCACAGTTTCAGCGCGCGCACGGCGACGTGGCCGCCGCACGACGGCAGCTCGGCATCGAGCCGTGGGAGATCGCGATTGGGGCGGTCGGGCGCCTCGAGCCGGTCAAGCGATTCGACGTGCTGCTCGAGGCGGTCGCGCGGCTGCAACAGAAGTCGCGTGTGATCAAACTCTTCATTGTCGGCGACGGCAGCCTGCGCGACATGCTGATCGCCAAAGCCACGGGACTCGCCATCGAGGGATGCCAGTTCCTGGGCCACCGCACCGACGTCACGCGGCTGCATCACGCCTTCGATGTGTTTGTGCAGAGCTCGGATTCTGAAGGCACACCGAACGCGGTTCTCGAAGCGATGGCGCTCGAGACACCCGTCGTCGCGACTGATGCCGGGGGGACGAGAGATATCGTCAGGCACGGCATCCACGGTCTCATCGTGCCGTGCGGCGATGCGGCCGCCCTTGCACACGCCGTTGAGCAGACGCTGACCGATCGCCACGCAACCATGGCGCGCGTCGCCGCGGCGCGGGCGCGCATCGAGCGGGAGCTCTCGTTCGAACATCGGACCCGCACGCTCGAAGCGGTGTACGAAGAGCTCGTCGCGCGGCGTGGTCACCAAACTGCCCAGGTCGTGAACTTTCCTGATCGCCGGCACGCCAATTCCTGATTCACCACACATGTGCCCGACATTCGTTCTTGGACAACATGTTGGGCGTCGTGTCGGCGTGGCGATCGCGCTCCGTTTTGCGATCTTGACGAGTGTGCTGGTGCTGACGATGACGCTCAGCGCGCCGCCACACGTGACGGGCCGAGCCGCGGACCGCGTTCCGCCGCTGCCGGCGCCGGGCGGCCACGTTGTCGCCGTGTCGAGCGAAGCGCAGCTGCAATCCGCCGTGACGCGACTCGCATCGAACACGACGATTCTGCTCGCACCGGGAACCTACGACCTGACGAGGACACTCTCCATCAACGGCAATTTCACGAACGTCGCCATTCGCGGCGCGTCTGACGATCGCGATGCGGTCGTCCTGAAGGGTCCCGGCATGGCGCGTGCCGGCTACGGCCACGTCCCGTACGGAATCTGGACCGGCGGCAACGTGCAGGGCATCACCATCGCGAATCTGACGATTCGAGATGTCTTTTACCACGCGATCGTCTTCAACGCCGGCACGCAGAATCCGCGTATCTACAACGTGCACCTGATCGATGCCGGCGCGCAGTTCATCAAGAGCAACCCGGACGGCGCCGGCGGCGGTGTGAATAACGGCATCGTCGAGTACTCGGTCATCGAGTACACGACGACCGCGAAGGATGCGTACGTCAACGGGGTCGACGTCCACACCGGAGCGAATTGGATCATTCGTGACAACGTGTTCCGCAACCTCGTCGCGCCACGCGGGGGATTGGCCGGTCCCGCCGTTCTGATGTGGAACCACTCGAGCAACACGGTCACCGAGCGGAACCTCTTCATCAACTGCGCCCGCGGCATCGCGTATGGCTTGCAGATTGCGGGCTTCGATCACACGGGCGGCATCATTCGCAACAACATGATCTTCCGGGCGGCACGACAGTCTGGCGACGTCGGCATCGCCGTCGCGGATTCGCCGAACACGCAGGTGCTGAACAACACGGTGTTTCTCTCCGGCACGTACGGGACGCCGATCGAATACCGCTTTCCCGGCTCTCGCGGCGTCGTCATCGGCAACAACCTGCTCGATGGCGCGATCGGGGCGCGTGACGGCGCGACGGGCGTCGAGACCGGCAATCTCGCCAGCGCGAGAGCCGCCTTCTTCGTCGACGCCGTGCGCGGCGACCTGCACCTGGTGAAGTCGGCCACGAGCGCGATCGATCGCGGACTCAACCTGGCGGGTGTGACCGACGACCGCGACGGCGAGGTCCGGCCGCAGGGTATGGGCTACGACATCGGCGCTGACGAGTACCGGCCAGACGAGCTTGTGAAAGAATCACGTTGAACGCAAAGATCGCAAAGCGCGCAAAGCATCTTTTCGAAAGATTCATCCTTTGCGGTCTTAGCGGCCTTTGCGTTGACGTGATTTCTTCACATCCTCTTTAGCGACCCACGCGATCGCTCGGCTGAAGTCGACGAACCTCATCGCGGCGTCCATCACATTTCGTGAAGAAGTCATCAATCACGGTGTGGTCTTTGCTGTCAGCTTGATCGCCGAATAGGCGACCCCCCGAATCTCCATGGTTCTTCGCGCGTCGCGCAGAAGTTATCTGGCACATGGAAGACAAAAGACTGCGTTCTCATCCCGTCGATCGGTTTTCATCGCTTCCTGCGAAGCAGCGACAACAGCTGATCGCGTGGTCGAGCACGCGCGCGACCGACGATCGGCGAGACCGATGCGTGCATCAACTCTTCGAAGCCCAGGCCGAGCGCACGCCTGATGCGACGGCCCTGGTCCAAGATGGGGATGCGCTCACGTATGCCGCGCTGAACCGGCGCGCGAATCAGCTCGCGCGTCACCTTCGATCCCTCGGCGTCGGGACCGGCGACCTCGTGGGCGTGTGTCTCGAACGGCCGACGGACATGGTCACGAGCCTGCTCGCGGTGCTCAAGGCGGGCGGCGGCTACCTGGCGCTCGATCCGTCGGATCGTGCGGATCGCCTGGCGTCCGTGGCCGGCAACGCCGCGTTGTCGCTCGTCATCGGCCGGAACGGACACATTCGCATGGTCGTTGGCGACGATCGTCTCGCGGCGATCGAGCCGGATTGGAACGAGCTCGCTCGTCACAGCCCCGAGAACCTCGAGTGTCACGCCGATCCGAACAGCCTGGCGTACGTGATCTACACATCGGGCAGCACTGGGGAACCCAAGGGCGTGGAGGTACTGCACCGCGGCATCGTGCGACTGGTCACGGGGCTCGATTTTTTCCGAGTCGAGCCGGCCGACGTGTTCCTGCAGCTCTCGTCGGTGTCATTCGACCTCTCGACCTTCGAGATCTGGCATCCGCTGCTGCACGGAGCGGGTCTCGCGTTGTTTCCTGGACGGCTCGAATCATTCGAGCACCTCGCGCAACTTCTGAAGCGGCATCGGGTCACGTGTCTGTGGCTCACCGCGTCGTTGTTCAACGCGGTCATCGACGAATGCCCGCAGGCCTTGTCCGGCGTGCGCGAGTTGTTCATCGGCGGAGAAGCGCTGTCGGTGCCACACGTGCAGAGCGCGCTGCGGCTCCTGCCCTCGACGCGCCTCATCAACGGATACGGGCCGACCGAGGCCACGACCTTCACTCACTGTTATCCGATCCCGCGAGATCTGCCGGCCGCCGCACGCTCGGTACCGATCGGACGCCCGATTGCCGGTACCGACGCGTGGATTCTCGACACGCATCTGAATCCGGTTCCGATCGGCGCGCCAGGCGAGCTGTATGTGGGCGGCGACGGCCTCGCTCGAGGCTATCGACATCAGCCCGCCCTGACGGCGAAGAGTTTCATGGCGCATCCGTTCACCACGACCGACGGCGCACGGCTCTACAGAACCGGCGATCGCGCGCGGTATTTGCCGGATGGGCTCGTCGAGTTTCTCGGGCGCTCGGACAATCAGGTGAAGGTTCGAGGGTTTCGCGTCGAGTTGGAAGGCATCGAAGCGACGCTCATCCGGCATCCCGCTCTCCGGCAGGCGGCGGTCCTCTGCGAGCGTGGAGCCGCAGACGCGCGCTTGACCGCCTACGTCGTGTTCAAAGAGCCGCCGGCCTGTCTGGTCAGCGAGCTGCGACGATTCCTCGAATCGGCGCTCGCTCACTACATGGTGCCGTCCCGGTGGGTCGTGCTCGACGCGCTGCCGCTCACGTCGAGTGGGAAAGTGGATCGGCAGGCCCTTGCCAAATCTGAACGGCCGGCAGGCGCGGTCGGCCACGCCCGTTCAATCGCTCGAACCGCGACCGAGCGGGTGCTCACCACGATCTGGGCAGACCTCTTTCAGGTCGAGACGGTCGGCATCGATGCCAACTTCTTCGAGATTGGCGGCCACTCGCTCATCGCGGCGCGTCTGTTCGCGAGAATCGAGCAGTCATTCGGACGAAAACTGCCGCTGAGCACACTGCTTCGGGCGCCGACGATCGAGCAGCTGGCCGCCGTCGTCGAGCAGAGCGAGCCGCCATCCCAGTCGGCCCTCGTGCCGATTCAGCCCCACGGCCGCAAGCGTCCGTTGTTTTGTGTCAGTGGCATCGGCGGAAGCGTCCTCGGCCTGGCGACGCTCGGTCGCCATCTCGGAGACGATCAGCCGGTGTTCGGCCTTCGTCCCGCGCCGTCAGACGCGCACGCGTGCGCGTCGATTGAGGTGAGCGCCGCTCGCTATGTCGAAGAGATCCTGACGGTCGCGCCGCACGGACCGTATCGGCTGGCGGGGTATTCGTCGGGAGGCATCCTCGCGTTCGAGATGGCGCGTCAACTCACGGCGGAAGGCCACCAGGTCGCGCTCCTGGCGATTTTCGATCAGTGTCCCTTGGAACAGGCGCCGGCGACGATCGCCGCGGGTCCACGGTTCGTCGTCGAGTTCCTCCGCAATCTTCCGTACTGGTTCTTCGATGATTTCCTGCCGTCCGACCGGGGAGAAATGTTCGGGCGCCTTCAAAGCAAGGTACGGCTCGCGGTGAACAAACGACGGCGTCGATTCGCGCGCGCAGACGAGGGCACCCGCGCCGCCGACATCCGCGATGTGCTCGGGATGTGGCAGTTTCCAGAAGGCGCAACGGCGTTTCTCGAGGCGGAATATCACGCATTGACGCACTACGTCCCGAAAGTCTACCCGGGACGCATCACGCTGTTTCGCGCACGCGCGGGCCCGCTGTTCCGCGTGTACCGTTCCGACATGGGATGGAGCGATCTGGCAGCGGGTGGCGTCGACATTCGGATTGTGTCAGGGTCGCACTCGACGATGCTGACGGACCCCCACGTGCGCGTTATTGCCGAGCACCTGACCGCGTGTCTCGCCGAATCCGCCGCGCGGACGGTCAGCTCGACGGCTGCGATCGCTACAGCTGAGATGTAAGCATGACCGCTCAAGCATAGCGACGCCATGGTGCCATAGGTGCTGCAAGGCCTTACGTACCCGATTGGCAGGAACGCAACCTCAGGCAACGCCATCATCAAACGTCGCGGCTGAACGTGAATCATCGACATCCACTCTGTCCTTTGGACTTGTTCTTGCCCTTCTCGCTTCCCATCGACCGCGGGTCTTCGAACCTTCCTTAACCCCTGAGCGCGCGTCGAGCGACACGCCGTCTTCACGAGGAAGCGCGACCGTTTAGCGCGCCTTCCACTCGCTGAATCCTCGCGCGCCACGCGCCGCGAAGGGGGAGGTCTGTCTCACCATGGTTCGCCGTCCACGAATTCATGACCTGACATGTGTTCTTCTGCTCGCCGTCGCGTTGTGCTCACCCGAAATTCTTCACGGGCGGCCCGCCACGCCAGCTCCCCCGCTCCCGCCTCCGACCGGCACCATCGTCAATGTCTCGACCGAGGCCCAACTTCAAACGGCCGTCCAACAACTCACCTCGAACAGCACCATCGTGCTGGCACCCGGCACGTATCAGCTCACCAACACGCTGTACATCAATGGCACGTACACCAACGTCGCGATCCGCGGCGGCACCAACAATCGCGACGATGTGGTGCTAAGCGGGCCCGGCATGACCAACGCCGCCTATGGCAATGTGCCCTACGGTATTTGGACCGGTGGGAACGTGCAGGGCATCACGATCGCCAACCTCACGATTCGCGACCTCTTCTATCACCCGATCATCTTCAACGCCGGTACCCAGAGCCCGCGCGTCTACAACGTGCATCTCATCGACGCGGGTGAACAGTTCATCAAGAGCAATCCCAACGGCGCCGGTGGCGGCGTCGACAACGGTATCGTCGAGTACTCGGTGATCGAGTACACCACGACGGCGAAATCCGGGTACACCAACGGCGTCGACGTGCACACCGGAGCCAACTGGATCATCCGTCACAACCTGTTTCGTAACATCGTAGGACCTCCGACGCAGCTCGCCGGACCGGCGGTGCTGATATGGACCGGCTCCAGCAACACGTTGACCGAGGGCAACACCTTCCTGAATTGTGCGCGCGCCATCGCGTATGGCTTGGTCGACGTGGCCGGCGGTGTCGATCACAGCGGCGGCACCATCCGCAACAACTTCGTGTATCGGTCGAGTACCCAGCCGGGCGACGTGGGGATCGGTGTCGCGGATTCGCCCAACACGCAGGTGCTGAACAACACCGTCTACCTATCCGGGACCTACTCGACGCCGATCGAGTACCGATTCACCGGAACGACGGGCGCGGCATTGAAGAACAATCTGCTCGATGGGTTCATCTGGGCGCGTGACGGGGCGACGGGAACCGAACAGAACAATCTCACGGGCGCGACCCCCGACATGTTCGTGAATGCGGCGGCCGGAGATCTCCATCTCGCCGCATCGGCGGCGTCTGCCATCGACCACGGTGTCGCGTTGGCGAATGTGACCGATGACTGGGATGGGCAGACGCGGCCAATCGGGCCTGCGCAGGACATCGGCGCCGACGAGTTCGGGACCGCGGACACGACGCCGCCCACCGTGTCGTTGACCGCGCCGGCCAGCGGCGCGACCGTCTCCGGCACCGGCGTCATGGTCTCAGCGAATGCGAGCGACAACGTAGGCGTCGCCGGTGTGCAATTCAAGGTTGACGGCGGCAATCTCCGATCAGAAGACGTCTCCAGCCCTTACTCGCGTGTCTGGAACAGCACCACGGTGTCGAACGGCAGCCATACGTTGACTGCCATCGCGCGCGATGCGGCGGGCAACACGACGACTTCTGCGGCGGTGACGGTGACCGTCAACAACGCCGACACGACCCCGCCGTCCGTGTCGATGACCGCCCCGGCCGGTGGCACGACCGTGTCGGCCAGCGTCACGGTGTCCGCTACAGCGTCGGACAACGTCGGCGTCGCCGGAGTGCAGTTCCTCCTCGACGGCGTGGCGCTGGGCGCCGAAGACACAAGCTCGCCATACTCGATCGCATGGAACACCACGACCGCATCGAACGGCGTTCACGCGCTGACGGCGCGCGCCCGAGATGCCGCTGGCAATCAGACGACGTCGGCGCCGGTGAGCGTGACGGTCTCGAACTCGACGGGAAATCCACCGGCCATCGATGCCGTTGCGTCGGGCGATCAAGGAGGCGCGTCGTCCACCGTGACGACGAGCGCGTTCTCGACGACGGCAGGCAACGAGCTGTTGCTGGCGTTCATCTCGGGCGACGGTGTGACGACGACAACGGTCAACGGCGTCAGTGGCGCCGGTCTGACGTGGCAACTGGTGAGGCGCACGAACGTTCAGCTGGGCACCGCGGAGATCTGGCGCGCGTTCGCCTCGTCGACGCTGACCAACGTGTCGGTGACAACGGATCCGGAGCGATTGGCGCGACCGCCTCGGCGAATGCGAACCCCGGCGCTCCAAGTGCGACGCTCACGACCACACGCAACAATGCGTGGGTCTTCGGCGTGGGCAATGATTGGGACACGCCGACGCCGCGGACGCTCGGTCCCAATCAGACGATGGTCCACCAGTACATGCCGCCGGTCGGCGATACCTACTGGGTCCAGCGGATGACCAATCCCACCGCGGCGGCCGGTACGAGCGTGACGATCAACGACACGGCGCCGGCGGGCGATCGGTACAACCTGACGATTTGCGAGATCCTCTCGCCGATTCCCGCAGACACCACACCGCCGACGGTGTCGATGACGGCGCCCGCCAGCGGCGCGACCGTCTCCACCAGCGTCACCGTGTCGGCGAATGCGTCCGACAACCTGGGCGTCGCCGGTGTGCAATTCACGTTGGACGGCGCCAACCTCGGGGCCGAAGACACGACCAGTCCGTACTCGTTCGCGTGGGATACGACGACCACGTCGAACGGCAGCCACTCGTTGACGGCGGTCGCGCGTGACGCGGCGGGCAATACCACGACGTCGACGCCGGTGACGGTCACCGTCAACAACACGACGCCGGACACGACGACGTGGGCGTCGCCGGTGTGCAGTTCAAGGTGGACGGTGTCAATCTCGGGGCCGAAGACACGACCAGTCCGTACTCGTTCGCGTGGAATACGACGACCGCGTCGAACGGCAGTCACGCGCTGACGGCGGTCGCGCGCGACGCGGCCGGCAATACCACGACGTCGGCGACCGTGACCGTCACGGTCAACAACGGAGCCACGGTCGTCAACGTTTCGACGGAGCCGCAGCTGCAAAGCGCCATCCAGCAACTTGCCTCGGACACGACGATTGTGCTCGCGCCAGGCACGTACGTGCTGACCAACACGCTCGCGATCAACGGCACGTTCACCAACATCACGATCACCGGAGGCACGAACAACAGCAACGACGTCGTCGTGCAGGGCCGCGGGATGAACAACGCGAGCTACGGCACCGTGCCCAACGGCGTCTCGACCGCCGGTAGCGTACAGAACATCACGATCTCGAATCTGACGATTCGGGACGTGTACCTCTATTCGATCCTGTTCGACGTCGGGACGCAAAGCCCGCGCGTCTCGAACGTGCATCTCATCGACGCGGGGCAGCAGTTCCTCAGAAGCACCGCGGACCCGTCCGGGAAGGGCGCCGACAACGGCATCGTCGAGGACTCGACGATCGAGTACACCGCCACCTCGAGGGACGCGAACACCAATGGCGTCGACATCATCGGCGGCGCGAACTGGATCGTCCGCCGCAACACGTTCCGCAACATCGTCGGGCCCGCCGGCGTTCTTGCCGGACCGGCAGTCCTGGCGGTGAACGGATCGAGCAACACGTTGACGGAGAGGAATACGTTCCTCAACTGCGCACGCGGAATCGCGTACGGCATTTGGGATCCGCCCGGCATGTTCGATCACACGGGCGGGATCATCCGGAACAACTTCTTCTATCGGTCGAGCACTCAGCCCGGAGACGTGGGGATCGGCGTGACCGACTCGCCGAATACTCAGGTGCTGAACAACACGGTCATCGTGTCTGGCACGTATCCCTCGGCCATCGAATACCGATTTGCCGGCACGACTGGCGTCGTCATCACGAACAACCTGCTCGACGGCAGCATCTCGGCGCGCGACGCCGCGACCGGGACCGTCAGCAACAACCTCACGACTGCCACGGCCAGCATGTTCGTCAACGCGTCCGCCGGTGATCTCCACCTGGTCTCTTCGGCGACCGCCGCGATCGATCACGGCGTCACGCTGACGAACGTGACGAGCGACGTTGACGGGCAGTCGCGGCCGTCCGGCGCCGCGTACGACATCGGCGCCGATGAGTACGTCGGGGATACGACGCCCCCGACGGTGTCGCTGACGGCTCCTGCCAACGGCGCGACGGTTTCGGGCACCGCGACCGTGTCGGCGACGGCGTCGGATGACGTCGGCGTCGCCGGCGTGCAGTTCAAGCTGGACGGCGTCAATCTCGAATCGGAAGATACGTCGAGCCCCTATTCGGCGACGTGGAATTCCACGACGGCGTCCAACGGCAGTCATACCTTGACCGCCGTCGCGCGGGACGCCGCCGGCAACACCACGACGTCGACTGCGGTCACCGTCACTGTCAGCAACATCGACGCGACACCGCCGACCGTCTCGGTGACGGGACCGGCCAACGGCTCCACGGTATCGGCGACCGTCTCCGTCACTGCGACGGCGTCGGACAACGTGAGCGTCGCCGGCGTCCAGTTCACATTGGATGGCGCCAATCTGGGGACTGAAGACACGGCGAGTCCGTACTCGACGACGTGGGACACCACGACCGCGTCCAACGGCAGTCATACGCTGACGGCAGTCGCGCGTGACGCGGCGGGCAATACCACGACGTCGGCGCCGGTGACGGTCACCGTCAGCAACACGGCGCCGGACACGACGCCGCCCACTGTATCGATGACCGCGCCAGCCAGCGGCGCGACGGTCTCGAGCAGCGTCACGGTCTCCGCGACGGCGTCGGACAACGTCGGCGTCGTCGGTGTGCAGTTCCTGCTCGACGGCACGGCCGTGGGTGCGGAAGACACGAGCTCGCCCTATTCGATCGCATGGAACACGGCGACCGCATCGAACGGCGTCCACACGCTGGCCGCGCGCGCGCGAGATGCCACCGGGAATAGCACGACCTCATCGCCGGTCACTGTCACCGTCAGCAACACGGGCGGTACACCATCGACCCAGCCGTTGCTGCAGCAATCAAGCCTGACGTATCTCGGTTCGTTCAGAGTCCCAGCCGGCACGTTGGGGAGCACGTACGGCTTCAATGCGGCCGGCACGGGCGGTCTGGGCACGTACGCGATGACGTTCAACCCGGCGCGCAACTCACTGTTTCTCGGCGGTCACCCGTACGAGCAGCGCGTCGCAGAACTGGCGATTCCCTCGTCATTGACGGGCACGCCGACCGCCACGGCGCTCCAGAACCTGATCGATCCGCTCGAGGGCCGACTGAGCTCCATCAACCCGTCAGATCCGAATTCGAAAGTGATCGGCTCGGCGTTGGTTTACAACAACCAACTGTTCATCGGCGCGTTCTCGTACTACGACGGAGCCGCGACGCAGACCAAATCCGAGTTCGTCAGACCGGTGAACCTATCCACCACGGGGCAAGTCGTCGGCCCTGTCAAAATTGGCGCGAATTATCCTGGCTGGGTCGACAAGTACGCCTCGCTCATTCCCGCCGAATGGCAGGCATCCTTCGGAGGTCCCGCGCTGGCAGGAGGCACACTGGGGGCGATCAATTCCCTGCAGTCCTGGGGGCCGTCAGCGACGGTCTTCGATCCGGCCAACGTCACGACGATGAGCAACGTCCCCGGCACGCTCGTCCTCGGCTATCCCTATGGGCATCCCTTGGCCGATACGGCCATAGGCAATCAATACTTGTCCCAAGCTGATTTCATCACCGGCATGGTGTTCCCGACAGGCACACGCAGCGTGCTGTTTTTTGGGAAGCACGGTTTGGGGAACTATTGTTACGGCACGGGAGGCGCGAGCGGCGGCGACTGCTACGATCCCGATGACAACTCCAAGGGCATCCATTCGTATCCGTATCGATCGCAGATATGGGCGTACGACGCCAACGATTTGATCGCCGTGAAGAACGGACAAAAGCAATCGTATGACGTCGTGCCGTACGCGGTTTGGCAACTCGATGCGGCGTTCGTAGACATTCAGGGTGTGGCGTACGACTCCGCCGCGCAACGACTCTACGTGTCGCGGGTCTACGCCGACAACACAAGGCCGCTGATCAACGTGTATCAAGTCGTCGTGCCGTAACGGCACGAGTGGCGTGTATGCTCCACTTCGGGACCGTCATTCCGTGATGCGGTTTTTGGGCACGAAACCACGAAATCACGAAACCACGAAAAGGATTTGCGCTTTCGTTTTCGTGTTTTCGTGGCTGCTTGTCTGTAGTG
>MNEX01000319.1 GCA_001917905.1 Acidobacteria bacterium 13_1_40CM_65_14 | reverse complement strand
ACGTGCAACGCCTCGGGAGCGGACGCGATGGACAAGTACTTCGGGGCATCGACGCCGGCAACGGTCGGATCCACGGGCCAGCGCTCGTTCGGCACCGACCAGCGCGGGACGATTTTCCAGAACAGCGCCGGCACGGCGTTCACGGCCGCGTTGGTGGATGCGGCGACTACACCGGTTCAGTAAGCCGATCCGCTTCGGGAAGGGAAGACCAAAGACGGGGTGCCGCTGCGCGCGGTCTCCCGTCTTTGTTTTTTGCGGCGGTGCCCGCCTGAGGTACTGCGATTACGCATCAGCGCCGAGACAAATCGTATGAAGTTGCGCCAGTCGACCGGGTTCACGCTTATCGAGCTGCTGCTCGTCGTGGCGATCATCGGCATCATCGCGGCGATCGCCATTCCAGGTATGATGCGTGCCCGGATCTCGGGTAACGAAGCATCAGCCATCGGGTCGATGCGCGCGGTGGTCAGCGCCCAATCGACGTACGCGTCGAGCTGCGCGAACGGCGGCTACGCGCAGACGCTGGAAGACCTCGCGAAGCCGGGCACGTCGACGTCCGGGTTTGTGAGCCCTGACATCAAAAGCAACGGCATTTTCAAGAGCGGTTACTACGTGAACGTCGGCCAGGGCACGGGGGCTGCGACTGTGACTGTCGCAGCCAACACGTGCAACACGTCTGCAGCGGACGCTGTGGACAAGTACTTCGCGGAATCGCATCCGGCAGCGGTGGGGTCGACGGGGCAGCGCTCGTTCGGCACCAACCAGCGAGGAGCAATCTTCCAGGACAGCACGGGCACGACGTTCACGGCGGCGCTCGTGGAGGCGGCGACGACGCCCGTTCAGTAAGCCGATTCGCTTCACGAAGGCGGTGGAGGGAGGTCGGGCCGTACGATACACTCCAATCATCGCGTGGTGATCGGCGTCACTCGCCGGTCGCGTCACTGACTCATGAGTAAGACTGCCGCTCGTATCGCGCTGCTCTGTGCGCTGACTGGTCTCGTCGTTTCAGTCGCGGCGGCGTACGTGCACTACCGCCTCGTCTTCGATCCGACTTACCGGAGCTTCTGCGATGTGAGCTCGACGATCAGCTGCACGCAGGTCTACCTGAGCCGCTACAGTACGTTTCGCGGCATTCCAGTGGCGATTTTCGGCGCGCTCTGGTTCGTGGCCGCGGCACTGTTGTCGGTGAGCGGTATGACCGCGCGTCCGAGTGTGCGCGAGAGCGTACCGGGCTACCTGTTCGTGCTGTCGACGCTGGCGCTGGCCGTCGTGCTGTACCTCGCGTATGCGTCGATCGTCGTGCTCAAAACGTATTGTGTCCTCTGCTTCATCACGTATGCCGCCGTGATTGGGCTGTTTGTGGTGAGCGGCGCGGCCACGTCCTTTCCTATGACCACACTTCCTCGTCGCGCGATGCGCGATCTGCGCGTCTTCATTTCGAGTCCACTGGCGATGATCACGGCGGTCTTGTTTTTCGCCGGAGCCGCCACGACGCTGGCGTTCTTTCCGCGTGGCGCCGCCGCCGTCTCGAGGGCCCAGGCGGCCGCTGCGACGCCTCCGAGCGCTGCGCAGACGTCGGAATTCGAGCGCGTGATGGCCACGGCGCCGCGCGTGCCGATGGCCATTCCCACCGACGGCGCCAAGGTCCTCATCGTCGACTTCAGCGACTTTCAATGTCCGTTCTGCCGTCAGGCGTTCTACGCGTACAAGCCGATCATTCAGAAGTACGAGGCGCAGCAGCCCGGCGCGGTGAAGTTCGTCCTGAAAGACTACCCGCTCGACTCCGAGTGCAACGTGAACGTCGCCGGCGGAGGACCGCATCCCTCCGCATGCGAAGCGGCGGTCGCGGTGCGTCTGGCGCAACGACAGAACCGGCTCGAGGCGATGGAAGAGTGGCTCTTCGCCAATCAACCGTCGCTCACGCCGCCGGTTGTGCGACAGGCGGCGCACGACGTCGGACAAATCAACGACTTCGACGCGAAGTACGCCTTCACGCTGGACCTCGTGAAAGGCGACATCGCGCTCGGGCATCAACTGGGCGTACGCTCGACGCCAACGCTGTTCATCAACGGCGTCAAGTTCGAAGGGGTCCTTGCGCCCCAGTACTTCGATCAGGCCATTGCGTACGAGTTGAAACACGCGACGAAATGAGCGCCTGCGGCCCGAGCGAGGCGCCGGGGTCCCCAACGCGGCAGCCGCGTTGGGGTGGCCCGCCGGAGGGCAGCGCGGCGAAGCCGCGCCGCCGAGTGAGCGTGAGCGGGGGTGGGGCCCCGCGAGCATAAGGAAACGTGCCGGCGCTGGCCACGTACGAACTGACAAAAGACTACGCCGTCGGATTCTGGCGCAAGCGCCCGTACCGAGCGCTCGATCGCCTGACGCTCGACGTTCCGCAGGGCGAAGTCTTCGGCTTTCTCGGTCCCAACGGCGCCGGCAAGACGACGACGCTGAAGCTGCTCATGCAGCTCGTGTTTCCGACGTCGGGGCGCGCCGAAATGCTTGGCCGGCCGGTCGGCGACTCGAGCGTCAAGCGCCGCATCGGCTACCTGCCGGAGAATCCGTACTTCTACGACTACCTCACGGCCGAAGAATTGCTGACGTACTTCGCGCGCCTGTTCGGGTACCGCGGCGCCGATGCGCGGGCCCGGACCTCGCGCCTGCTCGACGACGTCGGCATCGGCGCCGAGCGGCGGCTGCAGCTGCGGAAGTTTTCGAAGGGCATGCTCCAGCGCGTCGGCATCGCGCAGGCGCTCGTCAACGATCCGGAGCTGGTGATCTTCGATGAGCCGATGTCGGGGCTCGATCCCCTGGGGCGACGCGACGTGCGTGCGATGATCCTCCGTCTGCGCGATCGCGGGTGCACCGTGTTCTTCAGCTCGCACGTGCTGAGCGATGCGGAAGCGCTGTGCAGCCGCGTCGCCATCCTCGCGAACGGCCGTCTCGTCGCCAGTGGACGGATGACCGAGCTTGCCCACTTCCGTGTGCACGGATGGGAACTGGTTCTGGGCGACGTGACCGACGCGATGCTGCAGCGCTTGCAGTCTCGGGTCCGCCGCATCGTTCGCATCGCCGACGGACGTTGTGCCCTGGAACTGCCGCTCGAGTCGCAGCCTGAGCGGCTGCTATCCGAGGTCACCGCAGCTGGCGCGACCTTGGTATCGCTCAATCCGATTCGCGATACGCTCGAGGACTACTTCGTACGGCAGGTGACGGCGCCGACCGCCGCGCAATCACCGGGGCGGCAACTCGACGGCACCGATCGGGGAGTGGCGTGATGCGGGCCACCGCGCTCATGGCCGTCAACGTGTTCCGCGAATCGGTCCGCGACAAGGTCCTCTACAACCTCGTGCTGTTCGCGGTGCTCCTCATTGCCGCCACGTACTTGATCGGTCAGCTCACGGCCGGCCAGGACATCAAGATCATCAAGGATCTCGGGCTGGCCGCGACCTCGGTGTTCGGCGTGTTCATCGCCGTGTTCATCGGGATTGGCCTCGTGTCCAAGGAGGTGGAGCGGCGCAGCATCTACGCGCTGCTCGCCAAGCCGATTGAGCGTCATCAGATCGTGCTCGGGAAATACCTGGGACTGGTGGGCACGCTCGCCGTGAACTTGGCGGTGATGGCCGCGGCGCTCTATGTCGTGCTGGCGTACATGCGCTGGCTCTCTTCTGAAGGCACGATCAAGGCGCTCGAGGCCCCGGCGCTCGATCCGGCGATGCTCAAGGCGATTGCGCTAATCTTCGTCGAGCTCTCGATCGTCACGGCCATCGCGCTGTTCTTCTCCACCTTTTCGACACCGATTCTGTCCGCGACCTTGACCTTCGGTCTCTTCGTGGCGGGCCACTTCAGCGCCGACCTGCGCAACTTCGATCAGGTTGTCGATTCACCGGCGGCAGCGCGCCTGGCGCGCGCGCTGTATTGGGTACTGCCGAATCTCGCGTCATTCGACGTGAAAGCACAGGTCGTCCACGGCCAGCACGTATCCGCCGGGTACATGGCGCTGACCATGGCGTACGGGGCGGCCTACATCGCCGCGCTCCTGATCGCGGCGATGGTGATCTTCTCGCGCCGTGATTTCAAGTAAGCGAACGATGACCGGACTCGGACGAATCGCCGTCGCCGTCGTGATGATCGGACTGCTGACGGGGGCGGCGATCGAGCTGCAACGTCTCCGTGACCGGTCGTTCCCGGTGCGGCCGGTCGAAGACGATTCGCTGTACCTGACCTCTCCGAGCTCGCTCCGGCGGATGGCGCTCGCCTACCGCGCGGTCGCTGCGGACTTGTACTGGATCCGTGCCTTGCAGTACTTTGGCGGCACGAGGCGCATGGTCGAAGCGGGGCAAACGATCACCGACCCGAACCGGCGGCGGTACGCCGCGCTGTTTCCGCTGCTCGACCTCACGACGTCGCTCGATCCTCGGTTCAACCTGGCGTATCGTTTCGGCGCGATCTTTCTGGCCGAGCCTGCGCCTCGCGGGCCCGCGCGTCCCGATCTCGCGATCGCGCTGCTCATGAAGGGGCTCGCCGAGCGCCCGGATCGCTGGGAGTACATGCAGGACATCGGCTTCGTGCACTACTGGTGGCGGCAGGACTACAAGGCGGCCGCCGAGTGGTTCCGGCGCGCCAGTGAGGTGCCGGGCGCGCCGTGGTGGCTGAAATCGCTGGCGGCGACGACGCTCGCGCAGGGCGGCGACCGCCTGTCGTCGCGCATGATGTGGGAAGCGATTCGTCAGTCCGCCGAGATCGATTGGCTGCGTCACGATGCCGAGCGCCATCTCGGTCAACTCCGCGCGCTCGATGAGATCGATGCCTTGCAGGCGATCGTCAACCGCGTGGCATCGCAATCGGCGCAGCCGGTACTCGACTGGCGGCCGGTGATGCGTGCCGCCGGATGGCGCACCATTCCGGCCGATCCCGCCGGCATCCCGTACGAGATCGACGAACGCGGCCGCGTGCAGGTGTCGCGCTCGTCGCCCTTGTGGCCGATGCCGGCCGAGCCGCCGCGGATCGACGTGGCGCCGCCTCCTTCATGAACGAGCCATCTCCGGCCGTCGCCGCCGCGATCGCCGCTGTCTTTGGCGCCATCGTCGGCAGCTTCCTGAACGTCTGCATCTACCGGTTACCTCTCGGTACCTCGGTCGTCTGGCCCGCCTCGGCGTGCCCGCATTGCCGGCGCGAGATCTCGTGGTTCGAGAACATCCCGATCGTGAGCTACCTCGTCCTGCGCGGGCGGTGCCGGATCTGCCGTCAACCGATTGGCATGAGGTATCCGATTATTGAAGCGATCACGGCCGCGATGTTCGGCGCGGCGTGGTGGTACTACGGTCCCAGCGTTCTCCTCGTGTCACGCTTGATCTTCGGATGCGCACTCATCGTGCTGTTCGCGATCGATCTCGAGCACCATCTGCTGCCCAACGTGATCACGCTACCCGGGATCGTCGTCGGCTTCGCGCTCAGCTTTTTCACCGAGCCCGGGTGGGTCGATTCATTGATCGGCATCGTCATCGGCGGCGGCAGTCTGCTGTTGATGTTCTACCTGTATCTCGCCGTGCGAAAGAAGGAAGGGCTCGGGATGGGCGACCCGAAGATGCTGGCGATGATTGGCGCGTTTCTCGGGTGGAAAATGACGCTGGTCGCGCTCATGTTGGCCTCGTTCGCCGGATCCTTGTTCGGGTTGACGATGATGGCGACGCGGCGGGGCGGCATGGAGTCGATGCTGCCGTTCGGGTGCTTCCTCGCCGTCGGCGCCGCCATCGCCGCAACGATCGGACCGTCGATAGTCCAGTGGTATCTGGGTTTCCTGTGAACGGCCTGCGCCGCTGGATCGACGCGCTCTGGCCGTTGGCGCTCCTCGTCGTGTTCCTGGGCACATTCCGGAGGACGAGTGGCGACTCCGCAGTCGACCAGGCGTCGCCCGTCTGCGACGAGGCGTACACGTCAGACCTCGCGACGCTCGAGCGATGTCTCGCGCTCGATTCCCGCAACGTCGAGTTGATGACGGAGATCGGCGACCGATACGCCGCGTCGGCCGCCACAGAGCGGGCCGAGGCGATGTATCACCGCGCGCTCGCGATCGATCCGCACGACGGCGACGTTCACCTTCGGCTCGGCGAGCTGCTGCTCACGCGCGGCGACGCCGCGGCCGCGCGAGCAGAGGGGGAAGCGGCGCTCAGATCGCAGCCTGGAAGCCTCGCTGCGGAACGCCTTCTCGAGCGCGCCACCGGCCTTCGACGGACCAAAGATGCAATCAGCTCGTTCCCCCCACCTGCCCCGAGCTCGTGGAGGAGCCCGGAGGCACGTCGGTGAAGTGGCGGCCGGGCGCCATCGCGCTGGCGCGGGCGGTCAATGCGCTGTTTTTCGTCGCGGTCTCCGCGTACTGTTTTCTCGCGTACAGCCCCTTCGCCTACGACCTGTTCATCAAGCCGAGCGTCGTTCCCGCGCTGACCGACTTCGTCAAGGTATCGCCGTGGCTGTTCTGGGCGGTTCTACTGACCACGATCCTGACGCTCATGCCGCAGCTGCGCGCCCGCCGCTCGCGACGGTCGGCAATACGGTTCGCGCATTCGTGGTCGGGATGGCAGCGCTCGTCTGGCCGGTCTGGCTCGCGGCGGTCGATCATGTCATCTGGCCGGCGCCGAAAATTCGCAGCGCAGATTCCGGCCGCGCGCTCATGGCGTGCGTCCTGTCGGCCGTTGTCGCATGCGGGGCGTACGCGGTCGTTGTGCCGTTGCGCATCTCGCAAGCAATCGGCGTCGAGCTGCCGCCGCGCATGCTGGCAGTTGCCCTCGCCTCGTCACTCGTCCTCCATCTGTTCGTATTCGCGGCGATCTTCCTGGCTGTGATGACGGTGATGGGTGCGTCACGGCTGATCCGGGACGATGCGTCGAGCGAGTACCGGCTCATCGTACTGCTGCTCGCGGCGTGCACCACGCTCGTTCTGTATCTGCTCGTCTGCGCGTCGATCGCCTTCACCGGGCGCGACGGGTGGGCGGCCTGCGCGGCGCTCGCTGTGGCCGTGGCTGCTGTCTGGGCCAATGTGGCGCGGTTACGCAGTCGGTCACAAGCCGGCAGTCGTCAGTCAATTGACTCGCTCGAGCTCTTCAGCGCCCCGGTGGGCGTACATGCTGGTTGATGCGGTGAGGCAGTTCGACTGGAACTTTCTGCTGCAGAAGCTCAGCGTTCTGATGGTCTGGCTCCTGACGTTTGCGGCGTCCTACGCGCTCATTGGAGAGCAACGGCGCCGCCGGGCCCCGACGATGGTGCTGGCGGGCGTGCCCCTGCTCGTGCTCGCGCTGTACCACGGCTTCGCGTGGATGAACCCACAAACGGCTATCGATCGGTATGTGGCCGTCGACGCGTCGTTCCGCCTGATTCGTGATATGCGGACCGCGCAGTCGTCAGAGACCGCGGCATACTACGCGTTCCTGCACTCGCACACGCTGCTGGCGCCGCGCCAGATTCAACCGCCCGACATCGATTTCGTGCAGCCTCTGCGTCCTGCGGACGGCCGCAAGCCGTCCATCTTCCTGATCATCGTCGACAGCATGAGGCGCGACTATCTGTCGGTGTACAACCCGCAGGTGGCGTTCACGGCCAGGATCGGCGAGCTCGCGGCTGACAGCTTCGTGTTCGAGCGTGCATTCACCCGCTATGCGGGCACGGCGCTCGCGATACCCTCCATCTTTGGCGGTGGCATGGTGCCGCACATGGTCCTGCAGAAGGAGTTCGTACGACGCAACACGCTGTTGAAGCTCCTGGACGTGAACGATTACCTGCGCGTGATGGACATCGATACGCACGTCGTCGACCTCGTGCCACGCGACGGCCGCCTCGTGGAGCTCGATCGGGGCAAGGGCACGATGGAAATCGACTTGTGCGGAACCATCGACGAGCTCGAGCGGAAGCTGCCGAAGGATCGCGCGCGTCCGGCGTTCTTCTATTCGTTGCCGCAGAACGTGCACATCGCGGTGGCGACAGAGCGGAAGGTTCCGGCCGGCGAGACGTACCCGGCCGGCTTTGACCCTCGGATTGCCTCGAGCCTCCACCGCGTCGACGGATGCATTGGCGGACTCCTGGATTATTTGAAGCGGGAACAGCTCTACGACGACAGCGTGATCATCGTCACCTCCGATCACGGCGACTCGCTCGGCGAAGAGGGTCGATGGGGGCACGCGTACTTCATCTATCCGGAAGTGATGAACATCCCGCTCATCGTCCACCTTCCGTCGTGGCTGAAAGCGCGCGTGCGCACCGATCTCGACGCGGTCGTCTTTTCGACCGACATTACACCATCGCTGTACGTCTTGCTCGGCTATCAGCCGGAGGATCTCGGACCGCTGTTCGGCCAATCGTTCTTCACGCCCCGCGACGGCGACTCGTCCCGCCGCCGGCGCGGGATGTTTCTGCTCGCGTCGAGCTACGGCGCAGTCTACGGCGCCGTCGCGCAGAACGGCCGTCGCATGTACGCCGTCGATGCAGTAGGCGGCGTCGAATACGCCGTGGACGTGAGCCGCCCGTCCGGCAGCCTCGCGGTGACGCCGTCGATGACGGCCTTCAACCGGCAGTTTATCAAGCAGCAGCTGGCCGCGCTCGCGGCGGTCTACCACTACCAGCCATGACCCGCCACGAGTGAAGACCGCGTATGATCGGATCGCCAATGCCCGGCAGGTATCTGAGGCTGTGGTGAACGGCATGCGCCGTTGGATCGACGCGCTCTGGCCTTTGACGCGACTCGTCGTGTGGGCGGCGCTCACATCACAGCCTGGCAGGCTCATCGCCACGCGCCTCGTCGAGCGCGCCGCGGGGCGGCGTCGGTGACCTGGCGGCCCGGCGCCATCGCGCTCGCGCGAGCGTCGAATGGTCTGTTCTTTCTTGCCGTCGCGGCGCACTGTCTCGTGGCGTACACACCGTTCGTGTCCGAGCTCTCCATCAAACCTGGCGTCGTTCCCGCCTTGTCGGACTTCGTTGCCGTGTCTCCGTGGCTGTTCTGGGTGACGCGCCTCACCACAATCCTGACGCTCATGCCGCAGTTGTCGAAAGCCGAACTGAGCGCGCTCGCGGCGGTTTATCACGACCGGCCATGAACGCGACCGCGTACGCGTTTCTCGGACTCACGGCGATCGTCGCGGGCCTCGCCGCCGTGCTGACGTTCGCGATGCTCAGGTTCGCGGCGGCCGCGCGAGACACGCGCGTCGGCGCGCGGGGCCGTGGCGCCGAAACGGCGTTTCTGTCGGCCGCCCTGCAAGAGGCGGTCGCGAAGCTCAAGGCGCAGGAACGCGCGACCGCCGCACGCGCCGAAGCGTCCGAGCGGTTGAGCGGCGAAATCATCTCGAGCCTGACCGCTGGATTACTGGTCGTCGGCTTGAACCGCGAGATTCGGATCCTGAACCCCGCGGGACGGCGCATGCTCGACGCGCCTGACGCCGAGTCCACCGACCCGTATCAGCGATCGTCGCGCGAACAGCCGCTCTTCGACGTGATCGACGAGTGCATTAACAGCCAGAGTGCGATCGTCCGGCGCGCCGTCATGCTGGCCGACGAGGGCGGCGGCGCGACGCATCTGGGCGTCACCGTCTCCCCGCTGTCCGACGGGGACGGGACCGTCCACGGCGCCATATGTCTGTTCACGGATCTGACCGCGGTGAAGGACCTCGAGGAACAACTCCGGCTGAAGGACAGTCTCGCGACGGTCGGCGAGCTGACCGCCGGCATCGCCCACGAGTTCCGCAACGGGCTCGCGACGATCCACGGCTACAGCAAGCTGATCGATCTCAATGCGCTGCCGGACGCCTACCGGGCCTATGTGCAGGGCATTCGCGCGGAGACCGAATCGCTCAGCCAGGTCGTCACGAATTTCCTGAATTTCGCGCGCCCGGCGCAGCTCGCTCGTGCGCGTGTCGACCTGCAGGCCATCTGCGAGCGCGCGGCCGACGAAGTGCGGGCGGATGCGCGGGCGCTGGGCGGCGACGTGGAAGTTCGCGGGGAGTTCGGCGTCCTCGACGGGGACGAAGTGCTGTTGCGCCAGGCGTTCAGCAATCTCCTGCGAAACGCGTTGGAGGCGTGCGTCGGCTCGTCGACCGTGCCGCGCATTGTCGTTCAGGCTGACGTCGATGCCGTGCAGAAGGTGTCGCGCATTGTGGTGAACGACAACGGGCCTGGCATCGCGCCAGCGCTCCGCGAGCGCGTCTTCCGGCCGTTTTTCACGTCGAAGCGGAACGGGACCGGCCTTGGTCTCGCCCTGGTGCAGAAAATCATCGTGTTCCACAACGGCCGCATTACGGTCGGCACCTCCCCGAGCGGTGGCGCAAGCCTCCAAATCACACTGCCTGCCGCTTTCTAAGGTCGTTACCGACCGTAACAAAACATCGAACTCGGTAATAACGCCTCGCCTTATCAGGAGCTTGACGTTCGACCGTAAATGACAGAGAAGATTGACATTAATACCTGACCATCCGAGCAGGTATCCATGCTGGCAGTCCCATTGCTCAGTTCCTAGTCCAGACCGTCATGAAAAATTTGCACTGGCGCCTCAAGAGCGCGCGCGGATTCTCCATCACCGACCTGGTCGTCACGCTGGCCATCATGGGCACGTGCGCGGCCATTGCGTTGCCGCAAGTGGGGAACGCTGTCGACGGCATGCGCCTGGGCATGTCCGAACGCGAAATCGAGCGCGAGCTTCAGTTCGCGCGCCTCAAGGCCGTGTCGGTCAACCGGCCCATGCGCGTCCGCTTCGACTGTCCCTCCGCAGGAAAGGTGCGTGTCGTCGAGCTGCTCGGCACCTCCGCGTCGCCGGACGCGAACGACGCCGACTCGTACACAAACCGATGCAGCGAGACCGCGTACCCGTACAGGCCAACCGGCGCCGACAACAGCCGGCTGACGCGTCCGAACAACGACGGCGCCATTCGGTATATGTACCCGGGGACGACGTTCACGGCGAAGAAGACATTGGAGTTCTGGCCCGACGGGTCGGTCCACGCCGACTCGGGCGCCGGGAACCCGTGGCCGAACATCGGATTGGCGGGAGTGACGATCACCCTGTCGCGTAAAGGCAAGACGAAAAACATCATGGTGAATGGCCTTGGCAAAATTCTCATGGACCGCTGAGCGGCCTTGGACCGCTGAAGCCGATCGCCGTACGCGCGGCGAAGGCGGCTTTTCGATCCTCGAAGTGCTGATCGCCACGACGATTCTCACTGTGGCGCTCTCGGCGCTTGCGCAGTTGTTCGTCATATCGACGCGCGCGAATGCAGGCGCGAAGACCACGAGCTACGCCTCGGTGCTCGCGCAGCAGAAAATGGAGCAATTGCGCAGCCTGATGTTCGGGTTCGACAACCTCGGACTGCCGATCACCGACTTTACGACCAACATCACCGTCGCGTCCGAGCAGGTGAGCGGCGGCAAAGGGCTGAGCGCCTCACCCGATAAGTCGCTCGGCAGAAACACCGACGGCTACTGCGATTTCATCGACCAGTTCGGCAATTCCCTCGGCGGCGGCACGACGCCGCCAGCCGGTACCGTGTACATCCGGCGGTGGTCGATCGAGCCGCTGCCCACGAACCCGAACAACACGCTCGTGTTCCAGGTGCTCGTCACGCGCTACCGCGATCGCGGCACCGCCGACGACGCGGTCGATGTGAAACGGCTGCCGGACGAAGCGCGCATCATCAGCGTCAAGACACGAAAGGCCGCATAAGTGCATCGCGAACATGGCTTCTCTTTGCTCGAAATGGTCGTCTCGATGTCGATCATGCTCGCCGTGACGGCCGGCGTGTTCACCGTGATGAACCCGGCGCAGGGATCGTTTCAGACCCAGCCTGAGGTGGCCGACATGCAGCAGCGGCTGCGCGTGGCGTCCGACACGCTCTACAAGGATATGGTCATGGCGGGCGGCGGCGCGTACCAGGGGCAGAGATCGGGATCGCTCATCCAGTTCTTCGCGCCGGTCATGCCGTACCGAAACGGCTCAACCCTCGACGATCCGGCTGGAACATACAAGACCGATACGATCACGTTGATGTATGTGCCGCCCACGATGTCGCAAACCGGTCTCGCCGACAAAGGCCCCGACCTCAACTCGGCGGAAATCGGCGTGAAGGAGCAACCGGGCTGTCCGCAAGGCGATCCGCTCTGCGGCTTCAAAGAAGGCATGACCGTCATGATGTACGACGACAGCGGCAACTTCGACACCTTCACCATTACCAACGTGCAGCCAAACGGGCAGCTCCACATCCAGCACAACGAAGACAAGCTCACCTACACCGGCTACGACAAGGACACGACCAAGATCGTGCAGGCGAAAAACGTCGTGTACTACCTGAACGCCGCCACCAACCAGTTGATGTACTACGACGGCACCCGCAATCCGGACGTGCCGGTGGTCGACAACGTGGTCGGGCTCACCTTCGAGTACTACGGCGATCCGCAGCCGCCGACCGTGAAGAATCCGACGGCCGCAAGCTCGACCTGGGTCACGACGTACGGACCGAAGCCGAAGTTGAACACCGCGAATTGCGTCTTTGACGCGTCGAATCAGCCGGTGCCCCAGCTCGCCACGCTAGGCGCGGCGAGCTCGGGACTCGTGAAGCTGACCGCGGCCCAGTTGAATGGAAGCGACGGAGGGCCCTGGTGCCCGAATAACGCGTCGAGCAACAGATACGACGCCGACCTCCTGCGCGTCCGCAAGATCGCGGTCACCGTGCGCGTGCAGGCGGCGTTGGCCACGCTACGGGGGCCGGCCAGCGTGCTGTTCACGCGCGGCGGCACCTCACAGGGCGGCAGCCGGTGGGTGCCTGACCAGGAAATCCGGTTCCAGGTGACGCCCCGGAACCTGAACTTGGGCAGATAGGCAGAGACGTTATGAATATTCGCCGCGAAGACGGCATCGCGATGATCGTCGCCATGATGGCGATGCTCCTGATGACAGCGCTCGGTCTCGCGCTCGTGCTCACGACGAGCTCCGAGACGATGATCGCCCACAACTACCGGAACAGCTCCGAGGCGCTCTACGCGGCCGACGCGGTCCTCGAGCGCGCGATGGACGACATCCTCACCGTGGCCGACTGGAACAAGCTGATCGATCCGGCGACTCCCGGAGGGATGATGCAGTCGGCTTTCGTCGACGGTCGTCCGCTGAGCGAGGTGCGGACGCTCCTCGATGGATCGACCATCCGGATCGACCAGGCGATCAACATGGCGAATTGCCAGAAGATCGACCCGTGTTCGGACGCCGACATGAACGCCAACACGGCCGAGCGCCCGTGGAGCACGGACAATCCCCGGTGGCAGGCGTACGCGTACGGCAACCTGGCCGATATGCTCCCGTCCACCGACACGATCAACTCCCCGTACTTCGTGCTGTTGATGGTGGCCGACGACCCGTCGGAAACCGATCACAATCCGAGCAAGGATGGTGCGTCGGCGGACAATCCTGGATCGGGTGTGCTCGCCCTGCGTGCCGAAGCCTTCGGGCCGCGCGGTGCGCACAAGGTGATCGAGGTCACGGTCGCGCGCACCGACACCACCGAGCTCGAACGCGGCTACACAGGGCAGCGCGGCCAGGACGAACAAAACCGGCGCGCGCGCAAATCGGCAGTCCAGACCCCCGGCAAGGCGCTGACCATGCAAACGCTTGACATGATCGGCGGAGGAATTCACTAGTGATGTCCCATAGACTTTCGCGCGTACGTCTCGCGGCCCTCGTCGCCATGCTCGTGGCGGCGACGACGCCGGCGTTCGCACAGCTCGATCCGTTGTTCTTCATGAGGGGCCAGGCGGCCACGAGCGTCTCGCCGAACATGGCTCCGAACGTCATATTCGTCGTCGACACGTCGAATCGCATGCAGCGAGACGCGGCAACCGTTCTGACGAATGCGACGACAGCGACGAACACGAGTACGTACTATGACCCGTTCATCTACACGAAGACCGGCGCGTTGTACGAGGCGCCGCTCGGCGTGAACGGCTCGAATACGACAACGAGCTACCGCCGGAAGTACGTGAACTTGGCCTTCGCCTCGGGTGGCGGCGACAAATTCACCGCGACGACCATCCAGGTCAAGGGCGACAAGGAAAGCGATTACAACACCTTCGGTGCGCCAACGCGGATTGCTATTGCGCGCGCCGCGATGTATCAGGCGATCAACGAAAACAAGAACGTCGTGCGGTTCGGGCTCGTCCAGATGCGGCAGAAGAACCCGACGATACCGGCCACCGCCGGAAACTCCGGACCGGTCGCCGACGCGGAGCCGGGTCAGGTGACGCCCACTGATACGACTCCAACATCATTGACGGGCCGATGGAATATCACGCGGCCGACCGTTCAATCAGGCTCGAGCGGAAACAATGGTGCGCAGCCGGCGAGCCAGGCCGTCGTCATCAAGGCCGACACGTC
>MNEX01000310.1:24813-51163 GCA_001917905.1 Acidobacteria bacterium 13_1_40CM_65_14 | reverse complement strand
ATCGCGCCGTAGGCCGCGCCGACCGGCGGCTCGCCGACGCCGCGAATCCCGACGGGCGTCTCCGGATCCGCAAGGTCGACCGCGTCGCCGATGAAGTTCAGCGGCGCATCGAGAATCGTCGGCGGCCCGTTGTGATGGAAGCGCCGTGCGAGCGCGAGACCGTAGTGCGTGTCGTACGCCCATCGCTGCGTCAGCGCGTGGCCGAGGCCGAGCATCGATCCGCCGAAGAGCTGACCCTTGAGGCCGCGCGGGTTCAATACCTTTCCGACGTCGCCGATGGCCGTGTAATCAAGGACCTTGACGGCGCCGGTCTCGGTGTCGACTTCAACGGCCGCGAAGCCGATGACGTAGGACTGCGACTGGCCGTCGCGCGGATAGGCGTCCTTCGCCACGGCGATCAAACCCTGGCCGGCGAGCGCCGTTACCGACGTCTTCGTGAAGTTGTTGATGTCCTCGGGAACCTCGTGGCCGTCGTACTTGCCGCCGAGCTCGATGGCTTTCTGCGCCGCTTGCGCGAACGTCATGCTGCCGCCTGGGCCGGAAACCTTGCCGCCGGCCACCTTGTACGCGTCCGGATTGCCGCCGCGCGTTTTCGCCGCGATCTCCTGAAGTTTCTTGATCGCGTCGGTGGCCGCCGCATGCCCGGCGCGCGTCATCGCGTGCGCGGTCTGGCTGCCCGCAGAGACGCACGTCCACGGCAGGTTCTTCGTCGTGTTGCCGAATACGACGTCGCACTGCTCCCACGGCACGTCGAGCATTTCGGCCGCCACGCGGTGCACGTCGAACAGCGAGTGCGTGCCGAGATTGCCGATGCCGGACTGGAACTGGATGCGGCCGTCAGGCTTGATGATGAAGAGGCCGTCGAAGCCGACCGAGCCGCCGGCGAACGGGCTCACGGCGACGCCAATGCCGCGCGCTTTGGTGCCCTGCTTCTTGCCGCTGTACGCCGCCTTCTTCTCTTCCCACTTGAACAGCTCGCGGCCTTTGTCCAGTGCTTCCCGGACGAACGCGCTGGTCACGTACGCCTGCTTCCCGGTCGGCAGGGTCGGACCGAACGGGGCCTTGCCCGCCGGCGCGTTGATCTTCCGGAGCTCCACCTGATCGATGCCGAGCTTCTTCGCGGCCTTCGAGAGGATCGGCTCCATGATGCCGACGCCCTGCATCCCGCCCGGCGCGCGCTGCGAGACTTTCGGCGGCGTGTTCGTGAGCACGGTCAGACCGCGCCAGCGCATCGTCTCCGGCTGATAGGCGAGCGAGATCGTCGTGCCTGCGGTCCGCGCGTCGCCCTGCGCGTCGTACGGACCGTTGTCGCAGATCGCGTACATGTCGATGGCCGTGATGCGGCCATCTTTTCTGAAGCCGGCCTTGACGCGCGCGAAGATACCGGGCCGCGCGCGGCCGATGAAGTGCTCTTCCTCGCGCGTGATGCGCATCATCACCGGTGCGTTCGCTTTCTTCGACAGCAGGGCCGGAATCGCCATGAAGATCGACCCCGGAATCTTGCTGCCGAAGCCGCCTCCGGTGTACTCGCTGATGACGTGCACCTGGTTCGGCTGAACGCCGGTCCAGCGCGCAACCGACGCGACCGTCTGGACCGTGCTCTGCGTCGAGCCGTGGAGATACAGCTTGCCGTTCTGCCAGTACGCCATCGCCGTGCGCGTTTCGAGGGGCTGATGGCCCGTCGACTGCGTCACGAAGGTTTCGTCCAGCACGAGGTCGGCTTTCTTGAAGCCTTCCTCGATGTTGCCGAACCCCCATTCGTCTGTCGCCTTGCCGAGCGGCAACTGACCATCGCTGGCGTTCTTGAAATCGTCGTCAGTCCACTTCCAGACGGCGATCTGCGGAGCCGGCGGTCCAGCGGGCGCCGCGCCGCGGCCGCCACGCGCCGCGTCGCCGCGGCCCTGTGGACTTTGTTGAGTTTGTGGAGTTGGCGGAGCTGGCTGCGCTGCGCCCGCCGCGCCGCGTGCCGGCGCTGCCGGCGGCGGTGCCGGACGGATCCACACATTGCCTTGCGTCCGTGCGTTCGGACCGCCGGGACGCAGGCTCTCAATCGGGTCGACGACGAAGGGCAGCGGCTCGAGGTCGATGTCGATCGCTTCGACCGCTTCGGCCGCTTCGAGCTCGCTCGTCGCGGCAATCGCGAGAATCGGCTCGCCCTGATAGAGCGGCTCGTTGGTCAGTCCGCGTTCCGCCTGCGCGGTCGACTGCACGTTTTCGCCGAGCGTCGCGCCCGCCGCGGCGCCGGGCATCTCGTCGGCCGTGAGGATCGCTTTCACGCCGGGCATCGCCATCGCTTTGCTCGTGTCGAGCCGCCTCACGCGCGCGTGCGGCATCGGGCTCGTGAGGAGCTTGCAGAACAGCATGCCGTCGACGCGCCAGTCCTCGGCGTATCGCGCCTTGCCAGTGACTTTTGCGATGAGATCGGGCGTGCTGTAGTTTTCGCCGACTAACTTGTTCGCCATCGTTCAGCCTTTCCTCGCGTACTCGGCGCCACGCATCATGGCGGTCAGGATCTTGTCGTAGTCCTGGCACCGGCACAGATTGCCGGAGATGCCGTGGGCGAGCTCTTGTCGCGTCGGATTCGGATTCGTCTTCAGATAACCGGTGGTGGCCATCACGAATCCCGGCATGCAGAACGCGCACTGGAAACCCTGTTCGTCGACGACGCCCTGCTGCACCGCACTGAGCTTCCCGGTTGCAGCATCGGCGAGGCCTTCGATCGTGACGACCTTCCTGCCGCGCGCACGATGTGCGAGGAACGAACACGAATAGTGCGGCACATCGTCGACGAGCACGGTGCACGCACCGCACTCTGCGCGGTCGCACCCGATCTTGGTGCCCGTGAGTCCCAGTTTGTAGCGGAGCACCATGGCGAGCGTTTCCTGCGGCATCACGTCGATGCGGCGGTCCTGGCCGTTCACGTTCAACGTGATCAGGCGCTCGACGGCGCCGGCCGCGGATTGACCGTGCATCGTCGTCGTGCGGAACAAGTACGCAGACGAAGAGGCGACGGTGCCTGCGGCGATGACGCCCTTGATGAAGTTCCGTCTCGACACTGATTGCGGGGTTTCTTCCGACATCTTGTTATCTTCCATTGCTGGATCACCTCGTCGGGCCGGAGCTCGACTGGATGGAGAGGGGATTTATCCGGTAGACGATAATCCCGTACGGGTTGAGATTCAACGGTTTCCGATACGTCACCAAATGTCTTCATTGACCTTTCTCGGCGCGGCCGGCACGGTCACCGGCTCCAAGCATCTACTCGAGGTCGGCGGGCGGCTGATTCTGGTCGACTGTGGCCTGTTTCAGGGGTTGAAGGAGCTCCGTGAGCGGAACTGGCAGCCGCTGCCGTTCAATCCGGTGCAGCTCGACGCGGTCATTTTGACGCACGCGCACCTGGATCACTGTGGGTATCTGCCACGTTTGGTCGCCGGAGGCTATCGGGGTCGCATTTTCTGCACACCCGCCACGAAGGAGCTGTGCTCATTAGTGTTACCGGACTCCGCGCACCTGCAGGAAGAGGACGCGCGCGACGCCAATCGGTACGGGTACACCAAGCACAACCCGGCGCTCCCGCTATACACGTCAATTGACGCCGCCCGCACGCTGACCCAGCTGCAACCCGTCGGCTACGACCGCCCGGTCCCGATCCTTACAAGCCAGGCTGAAGTCAGGCTGCAGTCAGGCTCCAGTCAGGCTGAAGTCAGGCTGCAGTCAGGCTCTAGCCTGACTAGGAATGATCCGACGGTGGAGTTCATCAACGCGGGCCACCTGCTTGGGTCGTCGTATGCGCGGGTGCGGGTCGGCGACAAGGTGATTCTCTTTGGAGGCGACCTCGGACGCTACGGCCGTCCCGTGCTGCCCGACCCGTCGCCGATCTCCGAGGCTGACTACTTACTCGTCGAGTCGACCTACGGCGACCGCCTGCACGAGCCGGACGATGACGGCGAGCGGCTTGCGCACATCGTCAACGACACCGCGGCGCGGGGCGGCAAGGTGATCATCCCGTCGTTCGCCATCGGACGCGTCGAGGAAGTGTTGTATTGGCTGAAGCGACTCGAAGACGCGAAGCGGATACTCATCCTGCCGGTCTACCTCGACAGTCCAATGGCGATTGCAGCCCTGCAGTTCTACTCCGCGCGCCTGAACGAACTGGATCCGGAAATCCGTGAAACCATGCGACGTCTGCCGCCGGGTGCGCGCCAGGTGGCGGCGTTTGCCACCACCCGGCTGGTGACGGTCAGCTCGCCGCGACAGTCAGCCGATCTCGTCGCCTCGCGCCAGTCCTCGATCGTGATCTCGTCGAGCGGCATGGCGACCGGCGGTCGCGTGCTCAGACATCTCGCCGCGACGCTACCCGATCCGAAAAACACCGTGCTGTTTGTGGGCTACCAGGCGGTCGGGACGCGAGGACGCGATCTCGTCGACGGCGCTCCACAGGTGAAGCTGCTCGGTCGCGTCGTGCCCGTCGCTGCCCGCATCGAGCGCATCGACTCGATGTCGGCCCACGCCGACGCCGGCGAGATCATGCGCTGGCTCTCAGGATTCACCCGCGCGCCGACGATGACATACCTGGTCCATGGCGAACCGGTCGCGCTCGAGGCGCTCGATGCACGGATGACGACCGAGAAGCAATGGCCTGTGCAAATTGCTGCGTATCGCGCAAACGTCCCGCTCGACCTGGGCTAACTTATGGTTGATGACTCCATGGGGCTCCGCCCCCGCCACGACTGCGTCGCCGGCTGACCGCACATACCTGCTCGAGCAGATAGACGAAGCGGCCGTTGTGCAGGTCTATGCGGACGGCTTCCAGAATCTGTCGCTGCGCGAGAAGACGCTCGTCTGGCAGCTGTCACGCGCCGCCATCGCCGGCCGCGACATCTTTTACGACCAACGCTACGCTCACAACCTCGACATGCGCGACGTGCTCGAAGCGATTCTGATGCACGTCGAAGACGAGGAACGCAAAGACCGCGAAGCGCGCAAAGATAATTCCTCTTCGCGGCCTTTGCGGCCTTTGCGTTCCTCGTGTGACGCCGAAACGCTCGCGGAGATTCGGCGCTACACGAAGCTTTTCTGGATCAACACGGGACCCTACAACAACATCACGGCGCGGAAGTTCGTGCTGCAGTGCACGCCCGAGGCGTTTGCCGCCGCGGCGCGCGCCGCCCAGACGGCGGGCGCGGCGTTTCCGTTGAGGAGCGGCGAGCCCCTCGACCAGCTGCTCGCACGTCTCGAGCCGATGTTCTTCGATATGTCGTTCGAGCCGACCGTCACGAGCAAGACGCCGCCCGACGGCGAGGACATCCTGACCGCGAGCGCCAACAATCTCCACGTCGGCGTCACGATGCAGGATCTCGACGGGTTCGCCGAGCAGCATCCGCTGAACTCGCGGCTGGTGAAGAAGGACGGGCGGCTGGTCGAAGAGGTCTACCGAATCGGCGGCCGTTACAGTCGATACATCGAAGAAGTCGTCTGTCACCTCGAGGCGGCCATTCCGTACGCGAACGAGCCGATGGCCGACGCGCTGCGCGCGCTCATCAGGTTGTATCGCACGGGCGAGACGGCGGACCGCGAGGCGTACGACATCGCCTGGGTGCGGGACAAGGCGTCAACGGTCGACACCATCAACGGGTTCGTCGAGGTCTATCTCGACGCGCGCAGCATCAAGGGCGCGTGGGAAGCGCTCGTCTTCTACGTGAACCGGGAGAAAACGTCGGAGATTCGCGCGCTCGCGGACCATGCGCAGTGGTTCGAGGACCACATGCCGTGGGATCCGCAGTACCGCAAGGCCGGTGTCCGCGGCGTCACCGCCAACGCCATCGACATCGTCATCGAAACCGGCGAATCGGGTCCGATCACACCGGTGGGCATCAACCTGCCGAACGACCAGGTCATCCGCGAGCGCTACGGCAGCAAGTCGATGTCGCTGACGAATGTCAACGACGCGTACGACAAATCGACGCTGCCGGAGTTCCGCATCGAGTTCTCGTGGACATCAGAGGAAGCCGAGCGCGCCATCAAGTGGAGCGCGATCGCCGGCGAGCTCACGACGAACATGCACGAGGTGATCGGCCACGGATCCGGCAAAGTGTCGAAGCGGCTGAACGGGCGCCCCCAGGCCGCGCTGAAAGAGCAGTTCTCGGCGATCGAGGAATCGCGCGCGGATCTCGTCGCGCTGTACTTCATCGCCGATCGAAAGCTCATCGCGATTGGTCTCGTCGCGGCCGAGGACCACGACGCGATCGTGCGCGCCGAGTACGAGGGCTACACGCGCAATGCGCTCGTCCAACTGCGCCGCATCCGCGAGGGGACGCAGATCGAAGAAGACCACATGCGCAATCGCCAGATGATCGTCCACTGGCTGATGGCCAACACCTCGGCCATCGACGTACGGAGGCGCGACGGCAAGACGTATTACGTGATGACCGATCCGAAGGCGTTTCGCGAAGGCGTCGGCCGCCTGCTCGCCGACGTGCAGCGCATCAAGGCCGAAGGCGATTATCAGGCCGCCAAGGCCCTGGTCGAGACCTACGGCGTGCACTTCGATCCGGTGCTGCGCGACGAAGTGGTCGCGCGCGCCGATCGGCTGAAGCTGCCGTCCTATACCGGATTCGTGATGCCACGGCTCGAGACGGTCACCGACGACACCGGCGACATCACCGATGTCGTCATCTCGTACCCGTTCGATTTGACCGCCCAGATGCTCGAGTACTCCGCTGCGACCCGCCATCTGCGACAATAACGTCGCCGGATGCCACGAACATTCAACGCAAAGGCCGCAAAGAACCGTTTGCTTTGCCTGGTTTGCGCGCTTGGCGTTCTACCCCAAATCGTCACGCCTGCGTCCGCGCAGGACACGCCCGCGCCGCGAGCGACGCGGCTCGCGATCCTGATCGCCGAAGATCGGCGTGCCCCGACGCCGCGGGACCTCGCCACGATTCGATCGGGGACGCGCCGTGCCGATCCGGAGACGGCGATTGTCGCCGTGCGCGCGCTCGGACGGCTCGAGCGACCGGCCGTCGTGCCCGACATCCTGCCGTCACTGAAGCATCCGCTTCCCGAGGTCCGCGCCGAAGCTGCCAACGCGCTTGGCCAGGCGCTCGCCGGCCCGAAACGCGCGGAGATTCCCGCGGCGACAACCGACGGCGTGATAAACGCGCTGATTGCGCGGCTGAATGTCGAGGCGGAATCGAGCGTGCGCGGCGCGATCTGCGAGACCCTCGGTCGCGTACCTTCGACGGCCGAGCAGGTTCAGCGCGTCGACAATGTGCTCGTGACCGCTGCGGCGCACGAGGGATCGATCGACGGCCGGCTGGGCATCGCCGGCGGACTCGAAGCGCTCGTGCGTCTCCACCGCCGCCAGCAGCCACCGAGCGAGGGGGCGATCGGAACGCTGCGATCGATGGTCGCTGTGACACCGCCGAATGGACGGCTTCCGCCCGATCCGTCCCGCGACGTGCGGGTGCGGCGGCTGGCGCTCGAAGCGCTCGCCGCGGCTGAAGCCCTTGTCGTCATCGACCAGGCGACGCTGGATCGAGCGGTCTCCGATCCGGATCCACAAGTGCGGCGCCTGGCGATGCGAGCCGCCGGCGACCGCGCGACCCTGGAGACGTTGACGAAGGGTCTGACCGATTCTGCGGCCATGGTGCGCATCGAGGCGTTGCGTGCGATGCGCGTACGCGGCGCGGACGCCGTCTGTCCCGCCGCAGTACTGGCGACCGGTGACAGCGATCCGCAGGTCGTCCTGTTCGCGCTCGATCAACTGGCGGTCTGCGGCGCGTCCGCCGACGCCGTCGCGGTACTCGAGCGGGTCGTCGACGATCTGAGCGACGCGGGCAAGCCGCGATCGTGGCATCGTGCCGCGCACGCGCTGGTCGCGCTGGCGAGCGCGGCGCCGGCGCGCGGGACGGCCGCGCTCGGACAGTTCACCGGATCGCGCGTGTGGCAGTTGCGGATGTACGCCGCGCGCGCGGCCTCGACGCTGAAGGATCGCGCGGTCCTCGAGAAGCTCGCAGAGGACGAGGACGACAACGTGCGGGAGGCGGCGGTTGACGGCTTGGCAAAAATCGCCGGACATGACGCCGACGCAGTGTACGTGCGACAGCTCACGCGCAAGGGGCATCAGGTATTGCGTGTGGCCGCCGCGGCACTCGCCGGCACGCCAAACCCCGATGCCGCGATCCCCGCGCTGAAAGCGGCCCACCAGCGCCTCGTCGCCGAGGGCCATGACAATTCGCACGACGCCCGCGCCGCCATCGAGAAGACTCTAACGACACTCGGAGGTCAGACTTCGAGTCAGACTGGCGGTCAGACTCGCGGTCAGACTCGCGGTCAGACTCGCGCTCAGACTCGCGGTCAGACTGCGAGCCTGACCGTCGACGAGCTGCGGCGGTTGGCGTCGGCGCGGGCGCGCGTGACGATTCGGGACGTCGGGACCTTCGAGCTGGTGCTGTTCACGCAGGAAGCGCCGGCGACGGTGCTGCGCTTCGCGCGGCTCGCCGAGTCGGGGTACTACAACGGCCTGACGTTCCACCGCGTCGTGCCGAATTTCGTCATCCAGGGCGGCAGCCCCGGCGCGAACGAGTACATCGGCGATGCGATGTTCATGCGCGACGAGGTCGGCCGCTGGCCGCACGTGCGCGGCGCCGCCGGTATCTCCACACGCGGCCGCGACACGGGCGACGCGCAGATCTTTGTGGATCTGGTCGACAGCCCGCGTCTGAACCACGACTACACGGTCTTCGCGCAGGTCCTCAACGGCATCGAGGTCGTCGATCAGATTCTCGAGGGCGACGTCATCGAGAGGATCGAGATTCTGACGCCATGACGCGAAACCGCGTCTGTCCACCACGGTGGACACCGAACCTCTCCACCACGGTGGACACCGAACCTCTCCACCACGGTGGACACGGAGGACACGGAGGAAGAACCTTGTACAGGTTTACCTCCGTGTCCCCCGTGTCCTCTGTGGTGGAGAGTGGTGGAGAGTCGTAACCTCGTGATGTTCTCCGGTCGTGTGCCGCCTCATTTCAAGCGGAACCGGCTGTCGGAGGCGCTCGACGCCAGGCGAGCCGAGGGTCAACCCGTCATCGACCTGACGCTGTCGAATCCGACGCGCGCGGAGCTCGACTATCCACCGGATCTGCTCGCGCCACTCGCGGACCCTCGCGCGCTGACCTATGACCCGCAGCCGTTCGGTCTCGTCGACGCACGACGTGCGGTCGCGCGCGAGTACGAGCGGCAGGGCCTCGATGTCTCCCCCGATCGGATCATCCTGACCGCGAGCACGAGCGACGCGTACGCGCTGCTGTTCAAGCTGCTCGCCAATCCCGGCGACGAGATCCTCGTGCCGCGACCGAGCTATCCGCTGTTCGATCACCTCACGGCGCTCGAGGCGGTGAACGCGCCACCCTATGACCTCGAGTATCACGGCAGCTGGGCGATTGATTTCGCGAGCGTCGAGCGCGCGCTCACCGATCGTACCCGCGCGGTCCTCGTCGTCAGCCCCAACAACCCGACCGGATCGTTCATCACGCGCGACGAACTGGATCGACTCGCGGCGATGTGCGCGGTGCGCGACATCGCGATTGTCGCCGATGAAGTGTTCGCCGATTACGAGCTCGAGCCCGGATCGGCGCGTTCGGCCGGCCGCGTGTCGTCGCGACGCGATGTGTTGTCGTTCGCGCTCGGCGGTCTGTCGAAGAGCGTCGGGCTGCCGCAGGTGAAACTTGGATGGATCGCCGCCGCTGGTCCAGATAGCCTCGTGGGTGCGGCGCTCGATCGACTGGAGTTGATTTGCGACACCTACCTGTCGGTGTCCACTCCGGTACAGGTGGCCGCGGCGACGCTGTTGTATCGTGGCGTGTCGGTTCGTGCGCAAATCGCGGAGCGTGTGGGGACGAACTACCGCTGGCTCGCGTCCAAATCCGCAGCGTCGAGCTGCACGTGCCGGCGGGCGGAAGGCGGGTGGTACGCGGTGCTCCAGGTTCCGTCGATCGAACCGGAAGAGGACCTCGTCGTCGGCCTACTAATAAAGGATGGGGTTCTGACGCATCCCGGATACTTTTTTGATTTTCCCCATGAGTCGTTCCTCGTCGTGAGCCTTTTGACGCCAGAGGCGGCGTTTCGCGACGGCGTCGCGCACATCCTGCGGCACTTCGATTGCAGCGTCGCCGACGGAGCGCCTGCGGCCACGCCGCCCGCGCAAGCGCATGCGCGCGACGCGCGGAAGGCGTCGGCGAGCGGGGGTGGGGCCCCGCGAGAAACCAAAGAATGACCGACGCGTCGTCTTCGTCGGACCGCCGCCGGGCGGGCCTTCTGATCCCGCTCTTCTCCTGTCCATCCACCACCAGTTGGGGCATCGGCGACATCGGCGACATCGAGCCGGTGACGGCGTGGCTCGCCGCCGCCGGGCAGCGTGTCTTGCAGCTCTTGCCGATCAACGAGAGGTCGTCCGGGCAGCAATCACCGTACTCGGCGATCAGCGCGATGGGGATCGACCCTGTCTTCATTCGTGTGCCGGACGTCGCCGATTTCGAGGCGCTGGGCGGTGAAGCCTCGCTGTCCACAGCGGATCGCGAGCGGCTCGACACGGTGCGGCGCGCGCCGCGCGTGGAGCACGCCGCGGTTCGCGCGCTGAAACGCGCCGCGCTGCGCGCGGCCTTCGATCGGTTCTTCGAAACGGAATGGTGCCGCGATACCGATCGGGCACGCACACTCCGGACGTTTCTGAGCGAGCAGGCGTGGTGGATCGAGGACTACAGTGTGTTTCGCGCGATTCACGCGCGCGAAGACGAGCGCGCGTGGACCGCGTGGCCCATCGAGCTGCAGCGCCGCGAGCCGGCGGCGATCGACCGCGCGCGCCGCGAACTGTCGCGCGAGGTCCTCTTCTTCCAGTACCTGCAGTGGATCGCAAGCGTGCAGTGGCGCGAGGCGCGGCGGCGTGCGCACGGCGTCGAGCTGTTCGGCGATCTGCCGTTCATGGTGGACGGCGACAGCGCCGACGTCTGGGCGCGGCAGCATCAGTTCGATCTCGGCGTGTCGCTCGGCGTGCCGCCCGACGCGTTCAGCGCCAGCGGTCAGGACTGGGGCATGCCGGTCTACCGGTGGGACGTCGTCGCGATGGAAGACTACCGCTGGCTGCGCGAGCGCGCGCGGCGGGGCGCCGATCTCTTCGACGGCTACCGCGTCGATCATCTCGTCGGGTTCTATCGCACGTACGGGCGACCCAAGCAGGGCGGCGAGCCGTTCTTCACGCCGCCGGACGAGCCGTCGCAGAAGGCGCTCGGGGAGCGGATTCTCGAGATCTTCCGCGGCGCAGGCGCGGAGATCGTGGCCGAAGATCTCGGCACCGTCCCCGATTTCGTGCGCGCATCGCTCGCGCGGCTCAGCGTGCCCGGCTTTCGCGTGTTCCGCTGGGAGCGCCATTGGCATTCGGACGGGCAGCCGTTCCGCGATCCCGCCGACTATCCTGCGGTATCCGTCGCGACCTCCGGCACGCACGATACCGAACCGCTCGCCGTGTGGTGGGAACGCGCGTCTGAGGACGAGCGACACAAAGTCGCCGCGCTGCGGACGATTCAACGGATTGCTGGTGGGAACGACATCGCGCACGCGCCGTACGACACCAAGGTCCGCGACGTGCTCCTCGAAGCGCTCTTTGCGTCGGGTTCTGATTTGTTGCTGCTGCCGGTGCAGGACGTCTTCGGCTGGCGCGACCGAATCAACGAACCGGCGACAGTCGACGATCACAACTGGTCGTTCCGCCTGCCTTGGCCGAGCGATCGGCTGGATGACGTCGCCGAGGCACGAGAACGACAGCAACAACTTCGTGCCTGGGCCGAACGTTACTCACGACGTTGAACGCAGAACCCGCGGAACACGCAGAAACACTTTCTCTCTCTGCGGTTTCTGCGAGTTCTGCGTTGATTGTCGTGGCTAGGGCTGCGACGTGCCTCGTCCAGCCGGTGGCGCCGGCTTCGGCAAGGGCTTCCGCGGCAGCTTCTCGTCGCGGTTCGCGGTGTTGTAGACGAACGACGCGACGATGACGGCGTTGCGCATCATGTCCTGCGCCTGGATGCGCTCGTACACGTCCATGTTCGAGTGGTGCGTGCGCGTGTTGTACTCCACGTCGTCCTGGATGAACTGAAAGCCGGGCAGACCGACCGCATCGTAGGAAAGATGATCCGTGCCGCCCGTGTTGCGGATCGTCAGCGTGTTCATCCCCATGTTCCTGAACGGTTCCATCCACGCCTGGAAGATCGGCGCGACGGCCTCGTTGCCCTGCTGATACACGCCGCGAATCTGACCGGTCCCGTTGTCGACGTTGAAGTAGCCGGCGAGCTTCGCGTGCTCCGGTTTGAGCTGCATGGTCGCGGGATCGGCATAGTGCGCTTTCACGTACTCCTTGGATCCGAGCAGCCCCTGTTCCTCGCCGCCCCAGAGGCCGATGCGCACCGTCCGCCGCAGCCGGACTCCCGTCGTCTTCAGGATGCGCAGCGCTTCCATCATGACGGCCGAGCCCGCCGCGTTGTCGGTCGCGCCCGTGCCGCCGTGCCACGAATCGAAGTGCGCGCCGACCATCACGACTTCGTCGGCCTTATCGGTGCCAGCAATCTCGGCGACGATGTTGAAGGCGTTGAGATCCTGATCGAAGAACGTATTGTCGATGTCCATCTGCAGCGTGACGGAGACTTTCTTCTCGAGCGTGCGATAGATCCGGCCGTAGTGCTCGATGTTCAGCGTGACCTGCGCCGGCTGCGCGGGCCCGTTCGGCTCGCGCGAGGCGCCCTGCGCCGACTGCACGAAGAACGTGCCCCCGTCGCCGCGGCTGAAATCGAGGACCGCAGCCACGCCTTCGTCGACGAAGAACTGCGTCTTCTTCCGATTGAAGGCGGCGTTGTTCGGGAAGTTGCCGCGGCCGCCGCGGCCACCGCTTCCTGGCTGCTTGGAAAGCTCGACGAGCTCGTCGTCCGAGTAGCGATGCCCGGGCGCCGTCATCTGCGGCGCGACGTCGCGCATCGCCAGCGACAGGACGAACTTCCCGCGCAGCTTCCCGCGAAACGTGTCGAGGTCCTTCTCGTCGTTGATGACCGCGATGACCGCCTCGCCCGTGACCGGCCCGTTCGTCCCCGGAGTCCAGGCCTTGGGAAATCCGACGAGCGGATAGGCGCGCGGCGTCACCGCGAGCGCGACGAAGCGCTGGTTCTGCCAGCCGCGGCCGAATTTCCAGGTCTCCAGATGCACGTTCGCGAGACCCCAGTCCTTCATGGTCTTCTGCGCCCAGTCGCCGGCTTCTCTGAAGTTGGGCGAGTTGGTGAGGCGCGGACCGTAGACGTCGGTCAGGTAGCTCTCGATTTCCATCACTTTCGAGCGCTGCAGCCCCTCTTCTTTGATCGTGTAGATGGCGTCGAGGTCGAGTTTCTCGGTGACCGGCCAGTCGGCGGCGAGCGGCAGGCCCCACGCCGCGACGAGGGCCGCGATGACAACCGTTCGTGCAAATTTGCGGTGGATCTTCATGGAGTACCCGTCCTCCCAGCCGGACTTTATCACGGGGCCTAACCGTCTCAATGGCTGCAGCCGATAGAACAATGTACTAAGCTGTGCGCATCCGATTATCACTCGTGATCGTGTCGGCCATTGCTGCGTCCTCCGCGTGCGACATGCGGAGCGGCACGAGTGATGGTCCATCGACTCGGCGCAGTCGAGCTGAGGACATTGCCCTCGCTGCGGACTTCACGTCGGTGTCGGCACGCGTGGTTACGGTCCCATGTCGTGCAGCGCGCCGCTTCGGTGTTCGATCTGCGGAGGGTTCGCAAGGATCAGCCGTATCGGCTCGAGAAGCGGCCGGACGGGACGATTCGGCGTTTCGAGTACGAAATCGACGGCGACCGCTTCCTGTGCGTCAGCCGTCCTGGCAACGACGACGTGGATCTCGTGGCCAGCGTCCTGCCGATCGAGAAGACACGGCGCGTCGAGGTCGTCCGAGGCAGGATCGATCGCCAGACCTCGTCGCTCGTGGCCGCGATGGACGCCGCCGGCGAGACGATCGATCTCACGCTCGCGCTGGCCGACATCTTCAGCGGCGAGATCGATTTCAACACCGATCTGCAGCCGGGCGATCGCTTCGAGCTGCTCGTGGAAAAACAGTACCGCGTAGCGCCTGCGGCCCGTGCGAGCAGCGAGTCAGCGCCCGCGGCCATTGTGAATGGACCGCCACAGCCCGAGCCAGCGGGGGTGGGGCCCCGCGAGCAGGAGGAAATGCCAACAACGTTTGCCGGTTACGGTCCCATTCTCGCCGCGCAGTTCGACAACGCCGGCCAGCGATTCCGCGCCGTGCGGTTCACGCCCGACGGCGGTTCGGCAGGCTACTTCGACGAGCGCGGCACCTCGATGCGCCGGTTCTTTTTGAAGTCACCGCTCAAGTTCAACCCCGTCGTGACCTCCGGGTTTTCCCGCAGCCGTCTCCACCCGGTGCTGCACGAGTACCGCGCGCATCTGGGCGTCGACTATCGAGCGCCCGCCGGTTCGCCCGTCGTGGCCGTCGCGAACGGCACGGTCGTCGCCGCGGGCACGAGCGGCGGCTCGGGGCGCATGGTGCATCTGCGCCACGCGAACGGCTACGAGACGCAGTACCTGCATCTCTCGTCGATCGCCGTCCGCAGCGGCGCGCACGTCAGGCAAGGCGAGTTGATCGGCCGCGTCGGCGCGACAGGCCTCGCCACCGGCCCGCATCTCGACTATCGATTGAAGAAGAATGGCGCGTTCGTCAATCCCGTCAGCGCGCATCGCGCGATGCCGCCGGCCGAGCCGATCCCGTCGGCGCACATGCTCGCGTTCTCGGCGGAACGCGACCGCGTGCTGGCGTCGTTCTCCACGCCCGCGGTGACCCATGCCGCGCGCGTCGCAAATCCAAACGCTCCTGTGCAATAACGCGCAGGTGGCCGCTCAGCCGTTTGCGCGCATGTTGCGCATTCGCGCGACGGCGAACGTGGCCCGTCTTTAGCACGCTTGGCGGGCCATGGCGACCACCACGTCGATAGCCCAGTTGCGGATGGACCGCCTCCGTCTGCGGTGGCTGCGCAACGTCTTCACGCTCCGCAGCGAGCCGCTCTGAACAGACCGCGACGATTTTCGTTGATCCCACACGGCTCATCGCGAAGACACGAAGGTAGACGAAGAGCACGAAGCATTTTTGTACAAAGCGTTTTCGTGTTCTTGTGGCTTTCGTGGCTTCGTGATAAGTCGTGCGTGCTGTTGTGAAATAATTCGAACCCCGTGGCGACGCTTCATCCCTTTCGTGCGCTGCGTCCGAAGCCGGACCTAGCCGCTCGTATCGCGGCCGTTCCTTACGACGTGGTCAGCACCGAAGAAGCGCGCGCGATGGCCGAGGGCAATCCGCGAAGTTTTCTTCGTGTGTCGCGCGCGGAGCTCGAGCTGGCCGACGGCACCGATCCCTATGCCGATGCGGTCTACGAGCGCGCCGAGCGGAATTTTGCCGCGCTCCGCGAATCCTCGCTCGTCGTCGAGGACGAGCCGAGCGTGTACGTGTATCAGCTCCGCATGGGCGGCCACACGCAAACCGGTTTGGCCGCGTGCTTTTCGCTCGACGAGTACGATCGGGACGTCATCAAGAAACACGAGCGGACGCGGCGCGATAAGGAAGACGACCGCACGCGTCACATGATCGCGCTCGGCGCGCAGACCGGCCCGGTGTTTCTCACGTATCGCGCGCAGGCGGAGGTCAACGACATCACGCGCCGCGCGACGGCGGGTACGCGGCTGTTTGATTTCGAAGCGGTCGACGGCGTGCAGCACACCATCTGGCGCGTCGGCGGCGCGGATCGCGACGCCTTGGTGGCCGCCTTCACGCGCATTCCGTCCCTCTACATCGCGGACGGCCATCACCGCGCGGCGAGCGCCGCACGCGCGAGGGCCGAGATGCGTGAGCGCGGACTGGCGGGCACCTCGCTCGGCGACGGCGCCGATGCCTCGACGTTTCTGGCGGTGGCGTTCCCGCACGACCAGGTCCAAATCCTGCCCTACAACCGCGTGGTGAACGATCTTGGCGGCCTTTCGGCTGACGATTTCATGAAGGCGGTTCGCGAGCGGTTCGAGGTCGAGCCGGGACCAGCCAGCCCGACCAAGCGCGGCGACATTGCCATGTACTTCCAAGGCGCGTGGCACACGCTGCGTCCGCGGGTCACACCCGACGCATCGGACGCGATCGGCTCGCTCGACGTCAGCGTGCTCCAGGAGCACCTGCTGGCGGCCGTCTTGAAGATCGCCGACGTGCGCACCGACAAGCGGATTGATTTCGTCGGCGGCAAGCGCGGCACCGGCGAGCTCGAACGGCTCGTCACGGCAGGAAAAGCCGCGGCCGGTTTCTCGTTGTATCCCGTCAGCGTGTCGGACTTGATGGCAGTGTCCGACGCCGGCGCGATCATGCCGCCGAAGTCGACGTGGTTCGAGCCCAAACTTCGAGACGGGTTGCTTATCCACCTCATATGAAACACAAAGGACACAAAGGACACAAAGGATCGGACCCAATGAGGTTTTGCCTTTGTGTCCTTCGTGTCCTTTGTGTTCAATCAGCGTCGCTATGAAGGTACTGGTCGCTGATAAATTCGAGAAAAGCGGCATCGACGGCCTGAAGGCGGCCGGGTGCGACATCGTCTACGAGCCGGATCTCAAAGATGACGCGCTGACGCAGGCCATCAAGAACACTGGCGCCGACGTGCTCGTCGTCCGCAGCACGGCGGTCACCGCGCCGATGCTCGAGTCGGGCGCGCTCTCGCTCGTCGTCCGCGCCGGCGCCGGCTACAACACGATCGACGTGGCGACCGCCTCCAAGCGCGGTATCTACGTGTCGAACTGTCCCGGCAAGAACGCCATCGCGGTCGCCGAGCTTGCCTTCGCGCTGCTGCTCGCGCTCGATCGCCGCGTGCCGGACAACGTCGCGGACCTGCGCGCGGGCACGTGGAACAAGAAGGAATACTCGAAAGCGAAAGGGCTGTTCGGCCGCACGCTGGGACTGCTCGGCTACGGCAACATCGGTCAGGAGATGGCGAAGCGCGCGCACGCGTTCGGCATGCCCATCGTCGTCTGGAGCCGGCGATTCGCGAGCGGGAAGGAAAATATTGCTGACGCCCCTATTGCGATGCAGATGGCCAAGTCACCCGAAGAAGTTGCCGAGCGCAGCGACGTCTTGAGCGTACACCTCGCGCTGACGCCGGAGACGCGCGGTCTCGTCAGCGCATCGGTGATCGACAAGTTGAAGCCCGGGTCGTACTTCGTCAACACGGCGCGTGCCGAGGTCGTGGACTACGCCGCGCTCGACAAAGCGGTGCGCGAGCGCAATATCCGCGTCGGTCTCGACGTCTTCGCGGGCGAGCCCTCGGGCGCCACCGGCGAATTCAGGGACGCACTCGCGTCACATCCGAGCGTCTACGGCACGCATCACATCGGCGCGTCGACCGATCAGGCTCAGGAAGCAATCGCGGCCGAGACCGTGCGCATCATCGCCAGCTACAAGGACACGGGCAAAGTTCCGAACGTCGTCAATCTGGCGAAGAAGACGCCCGCCACGCACATGCTCGTCGTCCGCCATCGCGATCGGCCCGGCGTCCTCGCACACGTGTTCGATCATTTGCGAAACGGCGACATCAACGTGCAGGAGACCGAAAACGTCATCTTCGAAGGCGCGCAAGCGGCCGTCGCCCGGATCAACCTCGATGGCGCGCCGCCGGATGCGCTGCTGAAAACGATTCAGGAAGGGAACGGCGACATCCTCGATTTGCATCTCGTGACGATCTGACCGTCTTGTCCACGAAAACCGGAAAACACGAGAATACGAAAATACGAAAAAGAACCAAGACCGTTTCGAGGTTTCGAGGTTTCGAGGTTTCGAGGTTTCGAGGTTTCGTGATTCGTGTTTTCGTGATTCGTGGTTTGTCCGGAGAAGCTGATGACCACCATCCACCGCATCCACAACTTCGCCGCAGGTCCCGCGGTCTTGCCCGTGTCCGTCCTCGAAGAGATTCAACGTGACCTGATCGCGCTTCCGGGAGTCGGCATGTCGATTCTCGAAATCAGCCATCGATCGACGACGTTCGAATCGATTCTCGATCGAGCGGAAGCCGACATCCGATCGCTCGCGAACATCCCGGCGAACTACAAGGTGCTGTTTCTGCAGGGCGGCGCGAGCCTGCAGTTCTCGATGGTGCCGATGAATCTCCTTGGTGCGGGACACACCGCCGACTACATCGACAGCGGATCGTGGGCGGAGAAGGCGTACAAGGAAGCGAAGAAGGTCGGCAACGCGAACGTCGCGGCGACGACGAAGGCCGACAACTACTCGCGCGTGCCGGCGCAGTCCGAGTTGAATCTGACGCCGGGCGCCGCGTACGTGCACATGACGTCGAACAACACCATCGAAGGCACTGAGTTCAAGCAGCTGCCCGACGTCGGTCCTCGGGACAACGTCCCGCTCGTGAGCGACACGTCGTCCGACATGTTCAGCCGGCCGATCGACGTCGCGCGCCACGGGCTCATCTATGCAGGTGCGCAGAAGAACATGGGCCCTGCCGGCGTGACGGTCGTGATCATCCGCGAAGATTTGCTGCAGCGATCGCAGAAATCGCTGCCGACGATGCTGAGCTACGCGGTGCATGCAGAGAACAAGTCGCTGTACAACACGCCGCCGGCGTTCGCCGTGTACGCGCTCGGCCTCGTGATGAAGTGGCTGATTCAGCAAGGCGGCCTGACTGCGATCGAGAAGGTGAACCAGCGGAAGGCCTCGAAGCTCTACGCCGAGATCGATCGCACCGGGTTTTATCGCGGGACGGCGCACAAAGGCAGCCGGTCGCTGATGAACGTGACGTTCCGGCTGAGCTCAGAGGATTTGGAGAAGCAGTTCGTCAAAGAGGCGACTGCAGCCGGGCTCGACGGCCTGAAAGGGCACCGATCGGTCGGCGGCATGCGCGCGTCGATTTACAACGCGTTCCCCGAAGACGGCGTGGATGCGCTCGTCAGTTTCATGAGAGAGTTCGAACGAACCCGCGGATGAGTCGGGAAGTGTGCTACCATCATTTGTTTCCTCGGTCCCCCGCAAAGGTCTCACGGCCCATCAGTTACGGTCTCTCGTTCTTCGGAGGACAGTCGTGCTTTTTTCGCTCATGCTGACGCTCGTCTTCGCCGCCATCGTTATTCAGACCGCCGTGTTCAGTACGACGATCTACTTGCATCGCACCGCGACGCATAAAGCTCTCGTCATGCACCCGGCCGTCGAAGCCATGTTCAAGTTCGCGCTGTGGATGACGACGGGTCTGCTGACGAAGGAATGGGTGGCGGTCCACCGCAAGCACCATGCGTTCACCGACGAGGAAGGCGATCCGCACAGTCCCGTGCTCGAAGGCTTCTGGCGCGTCCAGCTCGGCAATGTCTACTACTACATGCGCGAAGTGAAGAAGACCGACGTCGTCGAGCGCTACGCACGCGACATCAAAGAGGGCTGGTTGGACCGCCACGTGTACAAGCACGGCTGGCTGGGTCTCACGATCGGCACCATCTTCCTCTGCCTCATCCTCGGCCTGTGGTGGGGGCTACTCGCGGCCGGCATTCATGCGGTGATGTACGTGTTCGTCCTCTCGTCGTCGATCAACGGGCTCTGCCATCACGTCGGCTACAGGAACTTCGACAACACCGCGACGAACATCCGCTTCCTCGCGCTGCTCACCGGCGGCGAAGGTCTGCACAACAACCACCACGGGTACCCGCGCAGCCCGAAGTTCAGCTGGCGCGCGAGTGAGTTCGATCCCGCGTGGCCGGTCATCAAGCTGCTCGTCGCGTTGAAGCTCGCCAAGCCGTACAAGACCATCAAAGAAGTCGCCGCCTAGGTGGACAACTCGGCCGGTGGGACGTGCGGCCTGTCACTGGTCGTCGCGAGAGTCGGCTCTCTCTGGATTCTGTTGCGCCCGGCGCTGACGTGACCGACGCTGGCGAGAATCTGTTGCGTCTGTGCGCCACGGTCGGAGCGGTTGCCCCACAGCGTTTCCGACCTTTTGAGTTCTGGTTTGAGTTCTCCAGTTCTCAGTTCAGCTCTGTCCAGGTGTCGGGCTGACACGACGCCGGCGTCGTCGACGCCGGCGCCTGCGCGGGAAGGGATGTTCGCCGGTTGCGTCTGGCGCGCCCGGTGTCGCTGACTCGGGCGTGCCGCCCTCAGCCATCACGGCTTTCCAGTGTTCGACGAGCTCGGGTGCCCCGGCGTGAATCTCGAGCCACGCGAGCGCATCGCGAAAGATGTGGCGATGGGCGACCGCGCGCTGCGCGCGCGGGCTGGCTCCAACATCGTGCAACCGTCGCTGCAGACCAAGAATCTGGCGCAGCCGCTCGATGTCGCGCCGCGCCAGCGGCAGCTCGCCGAGCCGAGGACCAGCAGCGCGTCGCTCTCGCCCATGCGGGACGGCCTGACCACCTCCGCCAAGGCTTCGGCGGTCCGCCGTAGCTTCATGCGAAGGCGGAAGGCCGTCCCCTACAACAGACGATTGTCTGGGCTCCCGTAGGGGACGCCCTTCAGGGCGTCCCGGCTGAAGCGAAATGCCGAGCGGCACGAGCAGGCTGCCGAGCAGGATCGAATTGGTCAGCGTGTCGGGCGTCGAATCGAACCGGCGGCGATACGCGTCGAGGGCCGCGAGCGACCGCCACAACGCTTCACTCGCGCCCTTGTGGAGCTCGCTCGAAATCGGCTCGAGCAGTCCGACCTCGGCGAGACCGCGAAACGCCCGCTCTGCCGATCCGGCTCGCAGAATCTTGTAGTACTCCTCGAGCAGCCGCGGTTGCGAGCTCTTCGCAATCTCGCGGCGGTGCGTGCGGATGGCGTCGACGAGCATCGGTTCGATCGTGAAGTCGAGCCGCGCGGCGAGCGCGATTGCGCGAATCATGCGCACAGGGTCCTCGCGGAGCCGCACGTCGGGATCGCCAATGGAACGCACGACGCCGTTTCGCAGATCGGCGAGGCCGTCGACGTAATCGATGACCGAGAACGTCCCGATGTCGTAGAACAGCGCGTTGATGGTGAAATCGCGCCGGAACGCGTCTTCCTCGGGTGTGCCGAACGTGTTGTCGTGATGGATGAGATGTTCGCCTTCGGGTGTCGTCGGATCGGGCGCGGGCACGCCGTCGGCCACGACTTCTTCGCCAAGCGCGACCTGACGCCGGAATGTGGCGACCTCGATCACCTTCTGGCCGAACTTCACGTGCGCGAGACGGAATCGCCGGCCGATGATCCAGCAATTGCGGAACAGTTTCTTGACCTGATACGGATGCGCCGACGTGCCGATGTCGAAGTCTTTGGGATGACGACCGAGAATCAGGTCGCGGACGCTGCCGCCGACGAGATACGCGATGTAATCGAACTGTCGCAGACGGTAGAGGACTTTGAGCGCGTCGGGATCGATGTCTCGGCGCGAGATCGGATGCGCCTCGCGCCGAATGATCCTCGGTTGGCCCATCCGCGGCATTGTACCAAACGCTCGAACTGAGCTACCTAAGCCGTTGACGGCGAGCCGGTTAGCGCCGTGATTGCGTGTGCTACCATCGGAACGTGCCCAGCAGAAACACGAAAAGCACACGAAAACCCGAACACAAGACAGCACGAAAAAGACGTTCCTGGGTGTCCCGTTTTCGTGTCTTCGTGTTTTCGTGGCTGCTTTTGACGGTCATCTCGTCGCGTGCGAGCGCGGCCGACGACCCGCTCGCGCGCGCTCGGCTTTTGTACAACCAGCGTCAGTTCCAGGCCGCGGTTACGGCAGCCGAGCAGGCGCGCCGCACGCCGGCGCGTGCCGACGCCGCCGATCTCGTCGCCGCGCGCGCGTATCTCGAGCGCTTCCGGGAGAGCGCGGCGACCGACGACCTCACCAACGCGCGCGACCGGTTGCGCCGCCTCGACCCGCAGCGTCTGGTCCCCCGCGAGCGCGTCGAGTACATCGTCGGCCTCGGCGAGACTCTGTACTTCGATCAATCGTTCGGCGCGGCGGCGGCGGTCTTCGAGTCAGTGCTGCAGAGCGGCGAATTGATGGCGGCCGGCGCGCGCGATCGCGTGCTCGACTGGTGGGCCGACGCGCTCGAGCGCGACGTAAGGCCGCGGCCCGAGATGGAACGCCGCGGCGTGTATCAACGCATACGCGAGCGGATGGAAGCCGAGCTCGCGCTGCATCCCGCCAGCAGCACGGCCGCGTACTGGCTCGCGGCCGCGGCGCGCGGCCACGGCGATCTTCAGGCGGCGTGGGATGCGGCGCAGGCCGCGTGGGTGCGCGCACCGCTCGCGGCCGACAAGGGCGCCGCGTTGAGGGCCGACGTCGATCGACTCGTCCAACGCGCGATCATCCCCGACCGCGTGAAGTCATCGGCGCAATCGCCGCAGGCGCTTCAGCAGGAGTGGGAGCGCTTCAAAGAGCGCTGGAAGCCTTAACCGAATCGCCGATCGCCCGATCACCCGATCGGTGATTCTTTAAAGCTCGCGATAGCTGCTGCCTCGGAATCGAACGACTCGAACACCGTCAACAAGCGCGTGATGGTCAGCACCTCGAAGCTGCGGCGGTGGATGTTGCACACCTTGAGGTTGCCGCCGCGGTTGCGCAGCGTGACGTATTTGCTGACCAGGACGCCCAGCCCCGCGCTGTCGATGTAGGTCACCTCGTCGAGGTTGAGAACGATATTGACGCGGCCCGAGAAGGCGAGCTCGTTGACCGCGTTGACGAACGTGTCGTCGCCGTCGCCAAGCACGAGCCGGCCCTTGACGTCGAGTATCGACACGTCGCCGGCGGTCCGCACTGCGAGCTTCATGGCATCACCAGCTTAGGATTTCGCGTCTTTCCAGTTTTCACCGATGCCGACGTCGACAGTGAGCGGCACCTGCAGCTGCGCGGCCGACTGCATTTTTTCCTGAACGATCCCCGCGAGCTCGTCGGCGCGCGCCTTCGGCACCTCGAACAGCAGCTCGTCATGGACCGTGAGAATCATGCGCGCGTCGGAGTGTGAGACAAGGGCCGCGTGGACGTCGATCATCGCGCGCTTCATGATGTCGGCGGCCGTCCCCTGAATCGGCATGTTCACGGCCATCCGTTCCGCCGCCGAGCGAATCTGGTAGTTGCGGCTGTTCAGCTCAGGCACCAGCCGCCGCCGTCCGTACATCGTCTTCACGATGCCGGTCGCACGCCCTTCCTCGAGCGTGCGATCGATGAACGCGCGCACGCGTGGAAAGCCCGCGAAGTACCCGTCGATGAACTCCTGCGCCGCCTCGGGCGTGACGCCGATGTCCTTCGACAGCGTGAACGCACTTTTTCCATACAGCAGCGCGTAGTTCACCATCTTCGCGATGCTGCGCAGCTGATGCGGATCGCGCCCGCTGTCCGCGCCGAAGATCTTGAGGGCCGTCCGCTCGTGGAAGTCGGCGCCCTCGCGAAACGCATCGACGAGGACCGTGTCTCCTGACATGTGTGCGAGCACTCGGAACTCGATCTGCGAGTAGTCGGCGGAAATGAGGACGTTGCCCGGTTCGGCGACGAACGCGCGGCGGATCTCGCGGCCGAGCGCGGTCTTGATCGGAATGTTCTGCAGATTCGGGTCGCTGCTGCTCAAACGGCCGGTCGCCGCGACCGCCTGATTGAAGCAGGTGTGGACGCGTCCGGTGTCCGGATTCACGAGCTGCGGCAGCGCGTCGATGTACGTGCCCTTCAGCTTCATGAGCGCGCGCCACTCCAGAATCATCCGCGGCAGGTCGTGCGCGAGCGCGAGCTCTTCGAGGACTTCCACGGCTGTCGACGGCGCGCGCGATGTCCCGGTCCGCTTCAAGACCGGAAGCTGCAGCTTGTCGAACAGGATTTCAGAGAGCTGCTTCGGCGATCCGATGTTGAACTCGCCGCCCGCCATCTCATAGATCTGCGCCGTCCGGTACGCGAGCTCCTGCTCGAGCTTCTGCGATTGCGACGCCAGCAGCGGTCCATCGATGCGGATGCCAGCGCGCTCGACGGCCATGAGCACCGGGATGAGCGGCAGCTCCAGCGTCTCGTAGACACTGGTCAACCCGCCGGTCGCGAGCTGCTCGCGCAGGATCGGCACGAGCTGACCGGCGAGGTCGGCGCGCTCGCCGGCGTAATCGACCGCCGCTTCCGCCGGCACCTCCGCGAGCGACACCGCTTTCGCGCCGCGGCCGCACACGTCTTCGTCGCTGATGGCCTTGTAGCTCGTGTACTCGAGCGCCAGATCTTCGAACTTGTGCTCGGAGCGGGTCGCATCGATCAGATAGCTGGCGAGCATCGTGTCGATATCGAGTCCACGCAGCGTGACGCCGTGGCGCGCCAGCATGATGGCGTCGAACTTCAGATCGTGGCCGACTTTGCCCACCGTCGGATCTTCGAGCACCGCCCGCAGCGCGTCGAGCGCGACCTCCACCGGCACAGACGCTGTGGCGCCAAGTGCGCGATGGCCGGTCGGCACGTAGTCGGCGTCGCGAGGAGCGGTCGAGAACGCGAGGCCGACAATGCCGGCCCGCATCGCCGATGGCTGGTCAGGCAGAATCCGGAGCGCGAACGACCCTGCGGCTTTCAGTCGATCGGCGAGCGCCCGCAGATCCTCCGGCGTGTTGACCGTGCGGTAGCTCTTCGCGGTCGTGCCCGCGTCCGGCGCGTACTCTTTGGCGAGGCTGCGGAAGCCGAGCTCGTTGAAGATCTGAAACGAGCGCTCGCGTGAGCCGCCGCGATACCGGACGGCGTCGGGATCGAACTCCACCGGCACGTCGGTGCGAATGCGCGCCAGCGCCTGGCTCTGCCGCGCAGCGTCTGCGTGCGCGAGCAGCCCCTCGCGATACCGCTTGTTCTTGATCTCCGCGGCGTGCGCGATGAGATTCTCCATCGTGCCGTAGGTCGCGATGAGCTCGCGCGCGCCTTTGTCGCCGATGCCCGGCACGCCTTTGATGTTGTCGATCGTGTCGCCCATCAACGCCATCACGTCGACGACCTGGTCCGGCGTGACGCCGAGCTTCTCTTTCACGCCGCCGGCGTCGTACCACGTGCCTTCTTCGCGCGGGTTGAAGACGCGGATGCCGTCGCCGACGAGCTGAAAGAAGTCCTTGTCCAACGTGACGATCGCGACGTCGAAGCCGGCAGCCGACGCCTTGGCCGCGAGCGTGCCAATCACGTCGTCGGCTTCGTAGCGCTCCGAGGTGAGAATCGGGACGCCCAGCGCCTCGCAGGCGGCGTGCACCATCGCGATCTGCTGCGCGAGCTCATCGGGCATCGGCGTGCGATTCGCTTTGTAGTCCGACGCGAGGTCGTCGCGGAAGGTGCGTCCCGGCAGATCGAACGACGCGGCGATGTACAGCGGCTTGTGCTCGTTGAGCAGCTTGCGCAGCATCGTCACGAAAATGTAGACGGCGTTGGTCGGCTGTCCTTTCGCGTTGCGCAGCAGTCCGCCCTCCGCGGTACGGACCGGCGCATGATACGCGCGGTACATCTGCGAGCTGCCGTCGATGAGATAGACGATCGGTTTGGCGGCCATCAGCGATGGGAAATTTTTACTATATCATTGAGGGTTATGCGGATCCGCGAGGGCGCAGGACCTTCGAACGCCCTCCTCCTTCTTTGCGGTCTTTGCGTTCTCGTGTCCGCGTGCGGCCGTACGGCGGCATTGTTCAAACAGTACGAGTACGAAGAAGAGGTGTACCTCTCGCTCGACGGAACGGCGACCGTGTACGTGCACAGCTCGATCGCGGCGTTGAACGCGCTGCGTGGCACATCGTTCGACGCCAACCCGGCGACCGCGATCGATCGCGCGGCCATCCGCGAGTACTTTTCGTCGCCGGCGACGCACGTCGCGTGGGTCCGGCCGTCGCGCCGGAGCGGCCGTCGCTTCGCGCACGTGCGCCTCGAGGTCGACGATATCCGCCACCTCGGCGAAGCGGCGCCGCTCGCGTGGTCGAAGTACCAGTTTCAAAAAGAGGGCGATCGTTTCGTCTATCACCAGATTGTCGGGGCCGCGGCGGGCAAGGAGGTTGGCAAGGTTGGATGGACCGGCCGCGAAATCGTCGCGTTCCGCCTGCACCTGCCGAGCAAGATTCGGGACAACAACTCCGGCGGGGAGATTCGGCGCGGCAACATCCTCGCCTGGGAGCAGCCGCTGACCGATCGGCTGCGCGGCGTTCCGGTGGACATCGAGGCGCAGATGGACCCGCAGTCGATTCTCTATCGCACGCTGTGGCTGTTCGGCGCGACGTTCGTCGCCGTGGCCGTCGCGTTCGCCCTCGTGATTTGGTGGGTGATACGTCGAGGAACAGCGGCCTTACCTGCCGAGG
>MNEX01000310.1:0-24666 GCA_001917905.1 Acidobacteria bacterium 13_1_40CM_65_14 | reverse complement strand
TTCGTCGACTGGGACGAAGCGCAGGTGCAGGTCGTCTGTTCGTGCCGGCCGCGCATCGATCTGCCGCCGGTGCTCGTCCGCGAGGCGACCGACAGCGACCGCGCCGCCGCGCGGGAGCTGTTCGCGCGCGACTTCGGCCGCACGCACATCGTCGCGTTCGGCGAGGTGATGGACATCGACCAGATGCCGGCGCTCGTCGCCGTCATGTACACCGATCCGTCCGGCGCGCTCGCGTATCGCCTGCTCGGCGACGCGCTGCATATCGTCGCGCTTGCGACCGATCCCATGTGGCAGCGCTCGGGCGTCGGCGGACATCTGGTCGCGGAAGCGGAGCTCCTCGCACGGCGTCTCGGTCTGAAGCGCCTCATCGTGTCGACGACCAACGACAATCTGCCCGCACTGTATTTCTATCAGCGGCGCGGCTACCGGCTGACGGACCTCGTGCCGAACAGCATCATCGTGCAGACGGGGCAGGAGGTTGCTGGATTCGCGGGGATTCCGGTGCGGGACGAGGTGAGGCTCGAGAAGCGAATTGGGTAATCGGGGAATCTGGTAATCGGGGAAGCGAATCGGGTAATCGGGGAATTTGGTAATCGGGTAATTGGATTTACCCGATTATCCAATCACCCGAATACTCAATGGAGCGTTAGAAGCGAATCCCCCGATTACCCAATGGAGCGTTAGAAGCGAATCCCGAACGCCATCCGGAACAACCGTCCGCCGTTGGTGCCGGGGATCGGCTGCGGGAAGTGGTCGTCCTGCGTCGCGGTGTGGAATCGCGGACCCTGGACGAAGCCGGTCCGGAGACCATTGGCATCCACCGCGCTATTGGCATCCGGCGTGACCGTCGTGTCCCACTTGACCAGCTTCTGGTTGTTCAGTGCGTTGAACAGTTCGACCTTCAGCCACGGCCGCACCGTCTTCCAGACCGGAATCTGGTACGTCGCGGAGAAATCGAGGACGCCATAGCCTGCGAAGTCCTGCGACCCGCGCTCGCCGAAGAAGACGTCGTGTGAGGACGCCGCATTGATGTCGTTCGCGGGATAGCCGGGATTGCGGGCGAGCTCGACGGTGCTGATGGGCACGTTCGTCGCCAACAAGCTGTAGACCTGAGGCGAGTTCACGCGCCAGACCGGTGAAAGGTCGACCCCGCCGAACCGTCCCATCCGCTGCGTGTAGATGCCGTACACGCGCACTTTGTGTTGCTGATAATCGTAAAGCCGGCCGTCGGGCAGCAGACGATCAAGCGAGGGTCCGTAGATCTCGGGGTAGTTGCCGAGAATCGTCGTGGAGCCCGGCGTGTTCGTTCCCTCGCCCGTGAAATTGCCTTCGTTCTTGATCTGCAGGGTATAGCTGCCGCCGACGAACACTGTGTCGCGCAGACGGTAGTTGCTCTGGAACACCACGCCCTGGTACTCGCGCTTGGCATCCGTGTTCGAGTAGACGACGTTGTTGAACGTCCCGAAGTTGACGCCGTTGCGTACGACAGTCGTCTGGCCGTTCGCCAGCGTGATGAAGTCCTCGACGAAGTCGTACGTCTTGCGCCACGTGTAGGTCGCTTTCGCGAAGCCCTTCTGTCCAAGCTCGCGACCGAGGCCTGCGGTGAATTCCCGCGTCGTCGGCGACTTGATGTTCGGGTCGGCGAAGATGTTCGCCGTCGGGAAGCCCCCGCCGATGATCGTCGTGTAATTCGAGAGTGACATGCCTGGCGCGAAGTCCTTGCCCTGCCCGGCTGGGCCAGTGTACGAGTAGATGATCTGGCTGGGATTGCCGACGTCGGTGTTACGTGCGAACTGCGCTTCGCTGTACTTGCCGGCGTAGTGCGCATAGGTCGCCTGGAGCAGCGTGCGGCCGTTGCCTTCCACGTCGAAGGTCGCGCCGAGTCGCGGCACGATCGTGTTCGTGTTGACGGTCACGATGTCGCCAGTCGCGTTGCTGCGGACCGCTTCGAACCGCGTGCCGAGATCGAGCGAGATCCGCGGCGACACGATCCAGTGATCCTGGGCATACAGCGACGTCGTGTTGATATCCACCTGGGCCCCACGCGTCGCGATGAAGTTCTCGAGCCGCGTCGATCCGGGCACGAAGATCGGAACCGGTGTGCCCTTGGAGTCGACGACGGGCACGCCACCCGACACGAGGTAGTCGGCGCGGAACACGTAACTGGTCGCGCTCTGAGAGTTGCCGCCCGTTCGCGTGCTGGTGTAACGCTCGGCGCCGCCCTTCAGATCATGACTGCCCATCCGTTTGGTCGACAGGGTGTACGAGATGCTTCCGGCCACCTGCCGATTGTTGCGGTCCTCCGGGTCGGTCGAGTCGAAGTAGGGTGCGTTGTAAAAGACGTTCCCCGCGACGCCCGAGGTGACGCCACGACTCCGGAACGGGGAATCGATGAGCGCCGTGCTCGTCCCGCCGCTGTTCCGGAACCCGAACTTCTTTTCTGAATACTGCGCCGTGGCGAATAGCTTGTTGGCCACGATCCCGTTGTAGTTCGCGGCGAACAGCCGGTTCGGCAGCTGGCGGGTGACAAGAATATTCGGATCACCTCGCAGCGTGGCGCCAAGCCCGGAGACATTCGCCTGCGTGGTGCCGTTGTTGATATAGCTCGCCTGGAGCGTATGACCCGCCGCCACGGTTCCGGTGCCCTTCAGCTCTCCGCGTTTGTTCGTCACTTGCTCCGTGTAGGCGATATTGGTCTGGACGGTTGTCTGCGGCGTGTTCGAGTTCTCGTAACGACCGGCCGCGAAGAACCACAACTTGTCCTTGACGATCGGACCGCCGAACGTGCCTTCGTGCGTTTTGCCGAGGATGTCCTTGTGCACGATGGCCGCGCTGTCCTCGCGCGGCGTTTCGTCGATCCATTTCGGGTTCGACAGATTCTCACGGAAGCTGCCGCTGAATGTATTGCCGCCGCTCTTGGTCACCATGTTGATCACGCCGCCGGAAAAACGGCCCCACTCGGCCGAGATGCCGTTCGTCATGATGTTGGTTTCCTGAATCGCGTCCTCGATGAAGAGATTGTGCGGGCTGCCGAACAGGTTGTCGTTGATGTCCACGCCGTTCAGCATGAACACGTTGTCGTAGGCGAAGGCGCCCGCGATCGAGACCTGACCGACGTTGGGAGTGTTGTTCGTCAACCCAGGCGCGAGCTCGGCGATTTGCGCCGGCGTGCGCCCGACCGGAAGCGAATCGAGCTCGCGTTTGTTGTAGACCGTGCTCAGCGTGACCGTCGCGAGCGCCGCCGGCGTCGTGTTGGCGACGACGTTGACCGTTTCGGAAACGGACGCGAGCGCCATCGTCTGATTCACTTCGGTCGTGCCGCCGACCGTGAGATCCACGGTCTCATTCGTCGCCGGCCGGAAGCTCGGCATCTCGAACGCGATCACGTACCGGCCAGGGGGCAGGCCTTTGATGACGTAGACGCCGTTCACGTCGGTGACGGCGCTGCGCGTGCCCTGCAGGAAGGGCGAGGTGGCGGTGACGGTCGCGCCCGGCAGCGACAGGCCATCCGCGGACTGCACCGTTCCTGTGATGGTGCCGGTTTGCGCGCCTTGCGCATACGCGCGCGTGCCGGACGCGAGCGCGGCCAGGCACGCAAGAACTGCGAACACACGTTTCATTCGTCGTCTCCTCAGTGGCGAATGTCCTGCGGCAACATCGGGCAGGACCGAGGTGTAGCAGCAGACGCCATGCCAAACGGCGTGCTGGCGTCCACACGTTAATCCGATATGCATCAGTTACTTGCATTGATGAGCGGTGTTCGAATTTGAACAAACGGTCAGCGGATCCAGAAAGGGTGATGTCGCCCATCCAATGTCCAGGATCGGGACTTGCGGCCTTACACGCGCACTACAATACCCGCCGTGCGATACCGACTCGCGTTCGTCGCATGGCTCTTCGGTTTGATACCGTCATCGGTTGCGACGATCCCGCCTCCTGTGGTCGTGGAACTGTTCACCTCGGAAGGATGCTCGAGTTGTCCCCCGGCCGACGCCCTCCTGCAGCAACTTGCGAACGCAGCGTCTGCATCCGGCCCCGAGATCATCGCGCTCGGCGAGCACGTCGATTACTGGGATCACCAGGGCTGGAAGGATCGATTCTCCTCAGCGGCGCTGACGAACCGGCAGCAGCGCTACGCCGCACGTTTCAACAACGAGAGCATCTACACGCCGCAGATGGTCGTCGACGGCCGCGTCGAGCTCGTCGGCAGCGACGCGAAGGCCGCGCGTCGCGCCATCGATCGCGCCGCGGCCGCACCACACGGCGTCGTCCGCATCGCGATCGAATCGAACACGAATGTGGCGTCACAACTGTCCGTCATCGTCAACGTGTCCGATCTGCCGGCGATCGCGCGCGGCGATCGCGCGGACATGGTCGTCGCGATCACCGAAGACCACCTGACGTCCGACGTCAAGCGCGGCGAGAATCACGGCCGCGTTCTCACTCACGCCGCGGTGGTCCGCCGATTGACGACGATCGGCGACGCGAGCGCGCCCGCATCGTCGGCTCGCGCGGAGTTGGTGCTCGAGCCTGATTGGCAGCGCGATCGACTCGAGATCGTCGCGTTCGTGCAGGAGCGCCGCAGCCGCACGATCCTCGCGTCCGCGGCATTCGATCTGTCGATGAACGCAAAGGCCGCTCGTGTCGCGTCTCCGAAGTTCGTTGTTGCACCGAGGGCGCCTCGGTGGCCGAATGCAAACGAACTTCGGGGATACGACACTAGGCCCGCAAAGATTGGTTTGGCTTTGCGTTCTTTGCGGTCTTTGCGTTCCTCGTCAGTCCGGTCAACACGATGACGCGCCCGTGAAGGATTACCCGTACTGGTGGGACACCGTTCCGCAGTCGACCGTCCACAGTTCACACTCAATAGTCGGCGGCCATCAGTCGCCGGTCGACATCGCGATCGTGGGGGCGGGGTATACCGGCCTCGCTGCGGCGCGACATCTTGCGCGCGTCGGCGCGACGGTCGCGGTCCTCGAGCGCGAGCGCATCGGGTTTGGCGCCAGCTCGCGCAATGGCGGTCAGGTGCTGACCGGTTTCAAGGTCGGTCCGGCGGCGCTGGTGGCGCGCTATGGCGAGCGGCGCGCACGCGAGCTGTTCGACCGTTCGCGCGATTCGATCGAGCGCGTCGAAGCGCTGATCGCGCAGGAGTCGATCGACTGCGAGTACGAGCGCGTCGGTCATCTGCAGGCGGCGTGGAAGCGGTCGCACTTCGAGGCATTTCGCGATGAGCGTGAGCTGTTGTCGCGCGTGTTTCATCACCGCGTCGAGCTCGTCTCGCGCGCCGACCAGCGGACCGAGCTCGGATCGGGTGTGTATCACGGACTGCTGGTCGACGAAGGCAGCCGTGCGCTGAATCCGGCGCGCTACGCCGCGGGGCTGGCGGGGGCGGCCACGCGTGCGGGCGCGCGCGTGGTGACCGGCGTCGGCGTGACTCGCCTGGCGAAGAGCGGGAGCCGCTGGATCGTGTCGACGACGGACGGTGACGTGGAGGCGCGAGACGTCCTGCTTGCCACCAACGGGTACACCAACGGTGCGGCGCCGGCGCTGCAGCGGCGCTTGGTTCCGATCGGCAGCTACATCATCGCGACGGAGCCGTTGTCGGCCGCCGAAGCCGCGTCCGTGCTTCCGCGCGGACGCGTCGTGTTCGACTCGAAGCATTACCTCTATTACTTCCGGCTCACGTCCGATCGGCGGCTGCTGTTCGGCGGACGCGCCGAGTTCAGCCGTCCCGGGCCCGAGACGACGCGGCGCGCCGCCGCGATTCTCCGGAGCGGCCTCGTGAAAATCTTCCCGGAGCTTGCGGCCAAAGCCATCGAGTACGCGTGGGGCGGGAACGTCGCCTTCACGCGCGACCAGATGCCGCGCGCGGGTAGGCTGGACGGCATGTATTTCGCCGGCGGCTACTGCGGACACGGCATCGCGATGGCGACCTATCTGGGCGAGCTCGTGGCGCGGCGCATGGCCGGCGAACCGATCGAGCATCCGCTCTTCGACGACCTGTTCGCGCCGATCCCGTTCTACAACGGCCGGCCGTGGTTCCTGCCGCTCGTCGGCGCGTACTATCGATTTCGCGATCTCGTGGACTAGAACCACGTAGAAATGCAACCACGAAGACACGAAGACACGAAGAGCCTCTCTAGTACAAGAAAGCATTCTCTTCGTGCCTTCGTGCCTTCGTGCCTTCGTGGTTGCGTTTAGTTATGAGCCGCGTTTCGGCGCACGCCGGCGGGCGCGCGTAGGTTGCGGCATTCGGGTTGCGCTGGGTTAACACCGTTACCTCCGTACTCTCTTGTTCGCTCCAACACGCACATGATCACGACAGTCAATCTCGAGTTCTTACCCGACCAAATGCGCGCGATGGCCGACGCGGTCGTCGCGCGCTGCGTCGAGCACATCGCGACCGCCGGCGCGCAGCCAAGCTGCGGCGACGTCGATGCCGCCGCACTGTGTCGTGCCATGCGGGAACCCGCACCCGAGCACGGTGCGTCGCTGCATGCGATGCTCGATCATCTGTTCCGCGACTGGGTGCCGCGATCGTTCACGACGATCGGTCCCGGCTACCTCGCGTACATTCCCGGTGGCGGTCTCTTTCCGGCGGCGCTCGCCGACTTCATCACCGACACGACGAACCGGTTCACGGGCATCTGGCAGGCGGCGCCCGCGCTCGTGCAGCTCGAGGCGAACGCGCTCGACTGGCTGCGCGAGTGGATGGCGTTTCCGCCCGAGACGCGCGGCCTCTTCACCACCGGCGGCTCGATGGCGACGTGGAACGCCCTCTTGTGCGCGCGCGAGCGGCATCTCGGCGCGGAGATTCGCCGGGGCGTGCTGTACACGTCGGATCAGGCGCATCACTCGGTGCTCAAAGCGGCCAAGCTCGCCGGTGTGATGCCGGATCGCGTGCGCGCGATCGCCTCCGACGATCGCTTCCGGCTTCGCATCGGCCCACTCGACGAGGCGATCGCCGTCGATCGCCGCGCCGGGCTGACGCCGTTCGCCGTGGTCTCGAGCGCCGGCACGACGAATACCGGCGCCGTCGACCCGCTCGACGCGATCGCGGACCTCTGCGCACGCGAACACATGTGGCACCACGTCGACGGTGCGTACGGCGCCTTCTTTTATCTGTGCGACGAGATGCGCGGCGTGCTGCGCGGACTGCCGCGCGCCGACTCGCTGACGCTCGATCCGCACAAGGGGATGTTCCTGCCGTACGGCACCGGCGCGCTGCTCGTGCGCGACGGCGCGGCGCTGCGCGCCGCGCACGAGGCGAGCGCGCCGTATCTGCCGGCGATGCCGCATCCGCAGGACTTCTACGATCCAAGCCAGCACGGTCCCGAACTGTCGCGCGGGTTTCCGGGTCTTCGCGTGTGGCTGACCGTGAAGCTGTACGGATCGGCGGCGTTTCGCGAAGCCGTCGCGGAAAAACGCGCGCTCGCAGTCGACGCCGCGCGCCGGGTGTCGGCGCTCCCCGGCATCGTGATCGACGCGCCGCCGGATCTCTCGCTGTTTGCGTTTCATCTCACGTGGCCCGGCGCGACGCTCGCCGAGGAAGACACGGCCACCCGGTTGCTCATGGACAAGACGACAAGCAAAGGTCGGGTGATGGTGACCGGTTGCACGGCCCACGGCCGTTATCTGGGGCGCGTCTGCGTCCTCAGCTTCCGCACGCACCAGCCGGAGATCGATGCGCTCGTCGAGGATCTCGCCGCGTCGATTCGCGAGATCCGTTCGTGACGTCCGATCGGGCGCGCCTCCGCGCGATCGCCGTCGCGGCGATGCGCGCGCGCGGCCTCGAGCCCGAATTCCCGTCCGACGCCGTCGCCCAAGCGGCGGCGCTGCACGCGCCGCCGCGCACCACCGAGGAGCCTACACGCGATCTGCGATCGCTCCTGTGGTGCTCAATCGACAACGACGACTCGCGCGACCTCGATCAGTTGTCGGTGGCCGAGCCGCTGGCCAACGGCGATGTGAAGATTCTGGTCGCGATCGCCGACGTCGACGCCGCGGTCCGCACAGGATCGCCGGTCGATCGGCACGCGGCGTTCAACACGACGTCCGTGTACACGCCCGCGATGATCTTTCCGATGCTGCCGGAGAAGCTGTCCACCGATCTCACCTCGCTCAACCAATCCGAAGACCGGCTCGCGCTCGTGGTCGAGCTCGTCGTGTCAGCCGCCGGCGACGTCACACAGTCCAGCGTGTACGGCGCGGTCGTTCGCAATCGCGCGAAGCTGGCGTACAACGCGGTCGACGCGTGGCTGACCGGGCACGGACCGCTGCCGCCCGCGGCGGCCGCCGTGCCAGAGATGCCTGGCATGGATGTCCAGCTGAGAATCCAGGATCGCGCCGCGCAGGCGCTGGACCGCCAGCGCCGTGAGCGAGGTGCGCTGCAGTTCGAGACCATCGAGGTCCAACATGTGTTCGATGGTGAGACGCTTCAGGAGGTGCGCTCGCAGCCGCCGAATCGCGCGAAGGCGCTCATCGAGAACCTGATGGTCGCCTCCAACGGCGTCGTCGCGCGGTTTCTCGACGCGCGTGGATTCCCCTCGCTGCGGCGCGTCGTCCGCTCGCCGGAGCGGTGGGATCGCATCCGCGATCTGGCGGCACCGCTCGGCGATCAGCTGCCGCCCGCTCCAGACTCGAAGGCGCTCGGCGCGTTTCTCGTGCGGCGGCGCCAGGCGGCACCGGATCTGTTCGCGGATCTCTCGCACACCGTCATCCGCCTGCTCGGCTCGGGCGAGTACGTCGTCGATCCGCCGGGCGCGGAGCCGCCGGGACACTTTGGTCTCGCGGTGCGCGACTACACGCATTCGACGGCGCCCAATCGCCGCTATCCGGATTTGATCACGCAGCGTCTCGTGAAAGCGGCGCTGGCGGGTCACTCGTGTCCGTACGCAATCGGCGAGCTGGAGTCGCTCGCGTCGCACTGCACGCGGCAGGAAGACAACGCGAACAAGGTCGAGCGGCAGGTGCGCAAGTCGGCGACCGCGATGGTCATCTCTCCACGCGTCGGCGAGCGCTTCGACGCGATCGTCACCGGCGCGTCGAACAAAGGGACGTTCGTGCGCGTCGCGGCGCCGCCGATTGAAGGGAAGCTGGTGAAGGGCGAGCGCGGGCTCGACGTCGGCGATCGGGTGGGCGTGCAGCTCGCGTCGGTCGACGTCGATCGCGGTTATATCGACTTTACTCTCTCGCGGGGCCCCACCCCCGCTCGCTGATGCCTCGCGTGCGCGGCGCGCTGCGCGCTTGCGCCCGCTGGCATCGGCCGCAGGCGCGTTCGTCAGTGCTTGAACTTGTAGCCGACGATCGACTTCAGAATCCAGTGCTCGCTCGATCCTGTGAGCCCGCGGCCGACGGCGAAGTTCAGCTCCCAGTCGGGTGAGACCTCGAGATCGATCGTCGGAAAGATCATGTGGCGCTGTTCTTCGCGCGGCAGGAAGTGCGTGATCGTACCGGTCGCCGCGTAGTACTCGATGCCGGCGGCGACAATCGGCGTCACGCTCCACGCCACCTTCACGCCAGGCTCGAACTCGAACCCCTCGCCCGAGTCCGGTCCTTTCAGCGCTTTCGACAGATCGGGATTGATCGACAGGTACAAGCGTCCCTCTTCGTGCTCGAGGATCGGACGGATCTCGAGCGTGCGCGTGTTTGCTTCGAACTCGGGCTGGTTGAACCCGACTTCGAAGCTGATGCTCACGTTGAAGAACACGTTCGGCGTTTCGGGAAAGCGAAACCGCGGCCGGATGCGCGCGCCGGCAAACTCGGCGCCGTGGCCGGGGACGTGCGACGCCGTCACGAGATAGCCGGCGCACTCGAAGTACTTCGTGAAGCCGTGCGTCACTTCGAGCGTGGTGTGCGCCTGATGGTTCACCGCGAACTCGCCCGGCGCGGTCTCGGTGGTGCCGCTCGGAAAGAAATTGTTGTGCAGCTCCACCATCGTCCGTCCAGGCTCGACGGTCTGGTACGGATACACTTGGATCTCGAAGAGATCCTGCGCGGCAGCGCGAGGCGTGGGCGCGGCCGTCCACACGACGAGCACAGCCGGGAGGCATCGAAGCGATCGCATCGTGTCCCTGACTACGCCCTGGCCCGTGTCTTCGGCGCGGCCATACGTTCCACGGACGCCGGTGTCTTCTTCTTCGAGGCACTGAGCGTGTCGAGACTCTTTCGCAGCGCGTCCATCAGGTTGACGACCTTCGGCGGCGCTTCGACCTCCTGCGTCACGATCTCGCGGCCCTCGATCTTCGCATCGATGATCTCGCGCAGCCCCACCTGGTAGTCGTCGCGATACGACTCGAAGTCGACGTCGCCTTCGAAGGTTCCCATCACCTGCTTGGCGAGCTTCACTTCGTCCGGCTTCACCGTGGCGGGCATGTCGGCGAGCTCGTCGATGGCGTCCATACTGCGGATTTCGTTGGCGTGGCGCAGCGTGTACATCACGAGACCCTTCTCGCGCGGCTGCACTTTCACGAGATACTCGCGCCCGTAGAGGGCGACCTTGCCGATGCCCGCCTTGCCCTTCATCCCTTCGCGGATGACGGCAAACGCCTCGCGTGCCACCGGACCATCCGGCGCGAGGTAGTACGGCCGCTCGAGATAAATCGGGTCGATCTCGGTGTCGTCGGTGAACTTCTCGAGATTGATGACACGCGTCGACTCGACGCGCACCTTCTCGATGTCCTCCTCGCCGACGACGACGTAGCGGCCCTTCTCGAACTCGAAACCCTTGACGATGTCGGTGTTCGGCACCTCGCGTTGACAGTGCGGACACCAGCGTTTCTGTTGAATGCGCGTCTGACATTCCGCGTGAAGCTGGTTGAAGCTGAGCGTCGCCGCAGCGTCGGTCGCCGGAAACACCTTCACCGGAATGTTCACGAGGCTGATCTTCAGATATCCCTTCCACGTCGGTCGCGCAGGCATATACACCCGTCCTATGTGATTGGGGCGATCTTCTCGTCCACCTTGACCTGGAACTGCCGGAACCTACCGTACGTCGCCGTGCCCTCGACCTTGCTGCTGTCTTTGCGCAGCTCGTAGCGCTCGCGCATCTCGATCGGCACGAACAGGTTGACCGCCGCCTCCGGCTGGTACTTGACGTCGATCGCGCCGCGCACGAACGGGTCGTCGGCGACGAGCTCGCTCGCGAGGACGCGCCCGGTTCCCGGCTCGATCCAGAAGCGGCCGCGCGACGGCAGATCGCGAATGCATTTGACTTCCTGCACGTAGCGCTCTTCGGCGACGATGCCCGACAGCTGACGCTGGAAGTCGCGGACGTACGCGCCGGCGCGCTCGAGCACGTCAGGAAGGACGAAGCGCGCAGGCGGCGCCGGCGGCGGCTGCGCCGGTGCGAGGCGCGAGACGGCGACCAAGCACAGCAGAATGAGAAGCCTGCGGACTCCAACCATGATTCGCGTGGGCCGACCCTTCGACCTCGCTCAGGGTCGCCCTGAGCTTGTCGTCCCTCGACTCTGCTCAGGACGACCCTGAGCTCTCGAACAGTCGAACGGGCGACAATCGTCCTCCCCGCCGCGCCCCTCGTCAAGCTAGAATCCCCAGGAAGCGCCTGCGGCCCGCGCGAGCAGCGAGTGTTCGAGCGGCGCAGCGCGTGCGAGCGGGGGTGGGGCCCCGCGAGCATAAGAAAAAGAGAGGCTGCGTATGACACGTTGGTGGTTGGCCGGTGCGATGGCTGTCGCCCTCGCGGTGGGATCACTCGTCGCGGCCGAACGGTCGTCGTCGGCCATGGCCTCCGCGGCCACGAAATTCCTTGGGTCGCTGACGCCGGAGCAGCGGCAGCAGGCGAGCTTCGCCTTCAACTCCGACGAGCGGACGCACTGGCACTTCATCCCGACCGAGACGTTCCCGCGAAAGGGGCTCACGATCAAAGAGATGAACGAGTCGCAGCGCAAGCTCGCGCACGATCTGCTGAAGGCCGGATTGAGCCAGCGCGGCTATCTGACCGCCTCGTCCATCATGGATCTCGAGACGGTGCTCGGCGCGCTCGAGACGGCGCAGCGCACGACCGAGCGGTCGCCGCGCGGCGCGCCGCTCGTCCGCGATTCGGAGAAGTACTTCTTCTCCGTCTTCGGGACGCCATCGGCGCGCGACACGTGGGGCTGGCGCGTGGAAGGCCATCACGTGTCGCTGCATTTCACCGTCGTCAACGGCACGCTCACCAGCGCGGGGCCGTCGTTCTTCGGATCGAATCCGGCGGAGGTGCGTGAGGGCCCGAAGAAGGGGCTGCGGATTCTCGGCGCCGAAGAGGACGCCGCCCGCGCGCTGCTGCAGTCGCTCGACGCCGGTCAGCAAGCGAAGGCGATCCTCGACACCAAGGCGCCGAACGATATGTTGACGATGGCGAACGTGGACATCAAGCCGCTGTCGCCGATGGGCATCACAGCCGACACGTTGAACGCGAATCAGCGCGAGCTGTTGACGAAGCTGATTGACGTCTACATCGGCTACATGGCGTCCGACATCGCCGCCGATCGCACGGCGAAGCTGAAGAAGGCGGGCGTCGAGAAGATCGGCTTCGCGTGGGCCGGCGAGACCGAGCGCGGGAAGAAGCACTACTACCGCGTGCAGGGGCCGACGTTCCTCATCGAGTACGACAACACGCAGAACGACGGCAACCACATTCACTCGGTGTGGCGCGATTTCGACGGCGACTTCGGGCGCGACCTGCTGCGGGAGCACGTGAAGTCGACGCCGCATCCGTGATCGCTGCGCTCGCTCAACACAAAGGACACCAAGGAGTTGCAGCATTACAACTCGCCACCACGGAGGACACGGGGAACACAGAGGCAATGTACTTTTTCTTCAGGCTTGAACCTCCTGTCCTCCGTGTCCTCTGTGGTGGCGAGGTTGCGGCGATAATTTCGCAACCAACTCATAATCGTTGAATCTACCAAGTCGCGGGCGGAAATAGCCGGTCGAAGTTCCCGCCAAAAATCTTTTCTCTGACCTCCGCGCTCACGCGGACCTCGTCGAGCGCGGAGGACTGCTGCTCGTAGACGTCCATCACCCAGCCGCGCGGAAAGAACGACGAGTCGGAGCCGAAGAGGATCCGATCGGGCCCGGCGACCGCGAGCGCCTGACGAAACACCGCCGCGAGCGTCAGCCCCGGCTGGTACTTGATCCAGCTGTTCGAGCTCGACGAATCGAGCAGCACATTGGGACAAAGGTCCGCGAGCATCAGCGCCTCGCGAAAGAGCCCGGCGCCGAAATGCGGGACGATGACCGGGACGGCCGGATATGCGAGCGCCACGGCGTGCAGATCGATCGGGTTGCCGAAGCGGATGTCGAACGGGCTCGGGAGACCGAGCTTCTTGCGGACGCCGACCGACAGCACGCCGCAATGGACGAACACGGCGGTCCCCGGTCGCGCCGCCGCGACCTCGAAGAGACGACGCGCGCGTTCGTCCTGAATCGAGAAGCGATGCATCGCGGGGAAGAGGCAGATCGTGCGGAGGCCGCGGCGATCGATCGCATCCGCCGCAATCGTCGCCGCTTCGGGTTGCGTCGGATCGACCATGAAGAAACCGACGAATCGATCGGGATGGCGTCGCACAGCGGTCTCGACCGATGCCGCGTCGCCCGGCGCGCTCGCGATCAGGGCTGCACGCGACACCCGCGCGCGGTCGAGCTCCGCACCCCAGCGGTCCGCGAGCGCCTCGGCGCTCCCCGGCGGATCCCAGCCAAGCTGCGCGAGCGCGGCATCACCGCCGAGCGTGGCGAAGAAAGAGGTCGAGAAGAAGTGGCAGTGGGCGTCGTTCAGCATGTGTACCCGTCAGCCACGAGGACACGAAACCACGAAAGCACGAAACCACGAAAGCACGAACACCGTTTTGTACAGAATGTCTTTTTCGTGGTTTCGTGTTTTCGCGTTTTCGTGCTTCGCGAATTCGTGGTCGATCAGATCTCCCCGGTGATCGCGTCGGCGACGTCCTTGGTCTTCGCCGATCCCCCGAGATCAGGAGTCAACGTCTTGCCGCTCGCGACGACCCGCTCGATCGCACCGAGGACGCGGTCGTGGAGATCGCGGCGCCCGAGATGGTCGAGCATCAGCGCGCCGGCCCAGATCGCGCCGATCGGATTCGCGATCCCTTTCCCGGCGATGTCCGGCGCGGATCCGTGAATCGGCTCGAACATCGACGGATGCTGGCGCGTCGGATTGATGTTCCCGCCGGGCGCGATGCCGAGGCTGCCTGAGATCGCGGATCCGATGTCGGTGAGGATGTCCCCGAACAGGTTCGAGGCCACCAGCACGTCGAGCGTCTGCGGATGCGTGACCATGCGCGCCGCGAGCGCGTCGACGTGGTACTTGCGGTACTCGACGCCCGGGTAATCCTTCCGCACGGTGTCCGCGACCTCGTCCCACAACACCATCGAGTGCGTGAGCGCGTTGGACTTCGTCGCGCTCGCGACCATCTTGCGCGGGCGCGTCGCCGAGAGCTCGAAGGCGTAGCGGAGGATCCGATCGATGCCTCGCCGCGTGAAGACGCCGACCTGCTGCGCGACTTCGTTCGCCGTGCCGACGTGAATGCGTCCGCCGACTCCGGAATACTCGCCTTCGGTGTTCTCGCGCACGCACACCATGTCGATGTCCGACGTGCGGCGATCGGCGAGCGGCGATTTGATCCCGGCGAGCAGCCGCATCGGCCGCAGGTTCACGTACTGATCGAACCGCTGGCGAATGGTGAGCAGCAGCGCTGCCGACACGCCGTCGGGCACGCCCGGCGCGCCGATGGCGCCGAGGTAAATGGCGTCGAACTGCGCGAGCCGCGCGAAGCCGTCGGCGTCCATCATCCGCTGGTGCTTCAGGTAGTGCTCGCATCCCCACGGCAGGTCGGTGAACGACAGCAACACGCCGCTGCCGCGCGTCGCCGCTTCGAGCGCCGCCATCCCCGCGGGAATCACTTCGCGGCCGATTCCGTCTCCTGCAATGACTGCGATTCGATGCTCAGTGTTTGTCATGACTGTTCGCGAACTGAAGCCCTGAAATCACCGCCGCAACCTCTCCACCACGGAGGACGCGGAGGACAGGAGGGACAAACGAGCAGACCCAAAGCATATTTGCCCCGTGTCCCCCGTGTCCTCCGTGGTGGCGATTTCAATTCTGCAACGCGCTCGACCCTAAGGCCGCGCGAATGCGCAGATCGTTCTATCCCATTCCCGGCGGCGTAAACCGACCGTCGGCGGCGGTCCAGCCGCCGTCGGCGAAGAGAACTGTGCCGGTGACGTAGCTGGCCGCGTCTGAGGCGAGGAACAGCGTCGGGCCGACCATCTCGTCGGCCGTGGCCCAGCGCTTCAGGACGTTCTTGTTCGCGTACGCCTCGTACCACTCGGCGTTCGCTTTGATTGGCGCGGTCAGCGGCGTTTCGACGACGCCCGGTGCGAGCGCGTTCACGCGCACGCCGAACGCGCCGAACTCTGCCGCCGCCGTTCGCACGAGCTGCACGATGCCCGCCTTCGTCATCGCGTAGACCGATTGTCCCGGCTCGACGACCTGCGATCGGATCGAGGAGAAGAGAACGATGCTGCCGCGGCGCTGCGCGGTCATCACGCGACCCGCGGCCTGCAGCACGTTGAAGCTGCCTTTCAGGTTCACCTCGACGACGCGATCGAATTCCTCCTCCGCGTACTTCAGGATCGGCTTTCGGACGTTGATGCTCGGCGTGCAGACGACGATGTCGAGCCGTCCGCGGTCGCGCGCGACGGCGTCCATCGCGCCGCCGACGTCGCGCGCGTCGCGGATGTCGAGCCCCACCGCGCTGCCGCCGATGCGCGACGCGATCGATTGCGCGGCGGCTTCGTTGGTATCGAAAATGATGACGGTGGCGCCCTGCTCGGCGGCGCCGCGGGCGACCGCTTCGCCGATGCCGGACGCGCCGCCAATCACCGCCGCGACTTTGCCGCTGAGATCAAACAGATTCATGAATCGTGCGTACTGTTAGCTCTCCACCACGGAGGACACGGGGGACACGGAGGATCAAACCTGAATGGTGTATCCGATTCAACTCTCCACCACAGAGGACGCGGGGGACACGGAGGATCAAACCTGCGCGCAACAGGATTTTCCCTCCGTGTCCTCCGTGTCCACCGTGGTGGAGAGCATCATTTCTTTGCGCCCTCAACGGTCTGTGCGTTCTTCGTGTCCGCGTGCTGTTCAGGGCTGCGCGCGATCAATACGACGACGAACGCCGCCGCCGCCGCGGCCGTGAGACCGATGAGCGCCGGCGTCAGCGCGCCCCATCCCTGGCCGCCGGTCGCAACCTGCACGATGAGCATCGCGGTCACACCCGATGCGATCGCGGCGAGTGCGTGCGGCGTGCGCGCACGCGCGACGTACAGGCCCGCGAGAATCGGGACGAAGAGGCTCACGGTGAGCAGCGTATAGAAGATCGTCAGCGTGTCAACGATGCTGCGCGACACAATCGCCAGTCCGACCCCAAGCGTCCCGCTTACCACCGTCGTCAAGCGCGCCACCCGCAGCACGCGCGCGTCGCTCGCCGCCGGGTTGATGAACCGCTTGTAAAGATCCTGCGACAGCGAGGTCGTCAGCATGAACAGCACGGCGTCGGCGGCGCTCACCTCCGCGGAGAACACGGCGGCGAGCCCGATGCTGCCGATGATTGGTGGAAGCGCGTTGATCAGAATCGCCGGCAGCACGAGCTGCTGATCGGTGATGCCAGGAAACATCACGCGCGCGGCCATGCCGAGCACGACGGGGACGCCCGCGTAGAGGAACAATCCGAGCGCGTTCAACCCGACGCCGACGCGCACGGCGCGATCGTCCCGCGCGCCGAAGATCTTCTGCAGGAGGCCGGGCGAGATGATGAACGCCGGACCAAGCGTGACGAGGTACATGACGCCGGGCGGTCCGGCGCGTGTCAACGACCAGTACGTGTCATCGCCGGGCTGGAGCGCCGCGATCGCGTCCCATCCACCGACACGGTGCAGGACGAGCGGCAGCGCGATGGCGAATCCGCCAAGCTTCACCGTCAGCTGGATCACGTTGATCCAGGCCGCGGTCAGCAGTCCGCCGGCCGTGTAGTACACCGTGATCACGAGACCGCCAATCGCGCAGCCGGTGGCGAACGGCAGTCCGGCCACGGCGTTGAGGATGATGCCAAGTGCGATGAGCTGTCCCGCGAGAATCGCGAGCGAGCCGGTCCACAGCAGCACCGACACGATGGCGCGAACCGATCGGTCGTATCGGAACTCGAGGTAATCGCCGACCGTGCGCAGGTCGTGTGCCGCGGCGACGCGCCGGATCGCGGGTCCAATCCAGAACGCGAGCACCAGGTTTCCGATCGCCGCCGATCCGACCCACCACCACGCCGCCACGCCGCTCCCGTATCCGAGTCCCGTGGCGCCGACCGTCGATCCTCCGCCAATGTTCGCCGCGAGCATCGTCGAGAAGATCAATCCGGGGCCGAGCGCGCGTCCGGCGACGAAGAAATCCGATGTGCCGCGCACGTACCTGCCGAGGCGCAGGCCGAGGCTCATCAGAGCCAGCGTGTACGCGACGATGACGATGAGATAGAGATTCAGCGCGGGAGATCTCGAAGAGCGGGAAAGCCGGGAACGCCGGTCGCCTGGCGCGCGGCGCGGACGATCGCGTCGGCAATCATCTCGGCCGCGAGCTCGCCGATCTGGCCGACGTCGCCGCCGCTGCGCGCGCCGGTGGCGAGCGCGAAGATCACGTCGCCGTCGACCGGCGTGTGGCTCGGAGCGATCGCGCGCGCAAAGCCGTCGTGCGCCATTTGCGCGACGCGTGTGGCCTGTGTCTTCGTCAGCGTGGCGTTGGTGGTGACGATGCCGAGCGTGGTGTTTTCACCGGGGCGGCCGCGCGGAATCACGCCCGTGCGGAGGAGCACACGCGCATCGGCGAAGCCTTTGCCGTCCGCCGTCCGGACGCCCGCGACGACTTTGCCGGTTGCGGGATCGATCACGTCGCCGGCGGCGTTCACGGCGACGAGCGCGGCGACGATCAGACCGTCGGGCATTCTGATCGCGGCGCTGCCGATGCCGGCTTTCATCGCGTGCTCGAAGCCGTTCGTCTTGCCGATCGTCGCGCCGGCGCCCGCGCCCACGCTCCCTTCCGAAACCGCGGCGTCGGTCGCGCTCTTCGCCGCTCGATATCCGCAGTCGGCCGTGGGACGAATCTTCGGATCCCCGACCGGCAGATCGAAGAGCGACGCGCCGGGCACCGTCGGGACGTGCGCGCCGCCGAACGGAAAGCCGATGCCTTTCTCTTCGAGATACTTCATCACGCCGGCGGCCGAATCGAGACCGAAGGCGCTGCCGCCCGAGAAGACGATCGCGTGAATCTGCTGGACGAGGTTGACGGGATTGAGGAGATCGGTCTCGCGCGTCGCCGGCGCAGCGCCGCGCACGTCGACGCCGGCCGTCGCGCCCGCTTCCGCGAGGATCACGGTGCAGCCGGTCGGACGCTCGGTCAGCGTGTGATGACCGACCTTGATGCCAGGCACGGCCGTCAATGTGTTGTTCGTGTGAGCGGCAGGCTGTAGCGCGATGACGGCCGTCAGAACGATTGCTGTTCGGATCACCGTTTACCTTCTTTTATCTCTCGCGGGGCCCCACCCTTAATTTATGGCGCGGGGCCCCACCCCCGCGCCTGACGCCCTCGCGCTGTGGCGCTCGGGCGTATCCAGAACAGAGCGTCGCCGAACGTGCTCTCGCTCTCGGACCCGGCCTCGAATCCCCTTGTCCTCGGGTCGGCGTGGCCGCAGGCGCTGCGCTATTGTAAACGCCTGTGAGCGCCGACCCTATCCAACGTATCGTCGACGAGATCGATCGCGCCGCGGACGAGATCGTGCGGTTCACGGCGGATCTCGTCCGGATTCCGACCGTCAATCCCCCTGGCGCGGACTACGAGCCGTGCGCGCGCTTTCTCGGCGATCACCTCGCCCGCCGCGGATTCGAGGTCGAGTACATCGTCGCAACCGGTCGGCCGGAGCATACGCGGGTGCATCCGCGCGTCAACGTCATCGGCACGCGGCGGGGCGACGCGAACGGAGCCGTCGTCCACCTGAACGGCCACGTCGACGTCGTTCCGGCCGGCGATGGCTGGACCGTCGATCCGTTCGGCGGCCTGGTGCGCGACGGCAGGATCTTCGGCCGCGGTGTGTGCGACATGAAGGCCGGCATCGCGGCCGCGGTGTTCGCGGCGGAAGCGATCCAGCGCGCGGGCGTGCGCCTGCCAGGCACGATTGAAATCAGCGGGACGGTCGACGAAGAGAGCGGCGGCTTCGCCGGCGTCGCGTGGCTCTGCGAGACCGGCCGCATCGCGAAGGCGCGAACCGACTACGTGATCATCCCCGAGCCGTTGAACGTCGATCGGATCTGCGTCGGCCATCGCGGCGTGTACTGGTCGGAGCTGACCACGCATGGGCGGGTCGCGCATGGAAGCATGCCGTTTCTCGGCGTCAGCGCGATCGACGCCATGACCGAGGTGCTGGCCGCGATTCGCGGTGAGCTGCGGCCGGCGCTCGAGAGCCGCGTCACCGCCATGCCGGTCGTGCCGGCGCGCGCGCGGCACGCGACCATCAACGTGAACGCCATCGACGGCGGCCAGCCGCTCGACGGGATTCAAACGCCGTGCGTCGCCGATCGCTGCCGCGCGATCTTCGATCGCCGATTTCTGATCGAAGAAAGCTTTGCCGCCGCGAAGGACGAGCTCGAGGCGCTGATTCGACGCACACTCGGCGCGACGGCCGGCGTCGAATACGAGCTGCGCGATTTGATGGTGGTCGATCCCGTGCTGACGCCGGAGGACTCACCGGTCGTCTCTGCGCTCGATGGCGCGATCCGGCGCGTGCTCGGCACCGCGCCGACGTTGATTGCGAGCCCTGGGACCTACGATCACAAGCACGTCACGCGCATCGCCGGCATCCCGCACTGCGCCGCCTACGGACCAGGTGAGCTGGAGATCGCGCATCAACCGGATGAGTATTGTCGAGTCGACGACCTTGTGGCGGCGACGAAGGTCATCGCGCTCGCGACGCTCGACCTGATGGGTTGTCGTTTGTAGGGGCCGGGCTTCAGCCCGGCCCATGCGGGACGGCCTAACCACCTCCGCCAAGGCTTCGGTGGTCCGCCGTAGCTTCAGCGAAGGCGGAAGGCCGTCCCCCTACAAACCGATGTGCATGCTGCCAGCGCGAGGCGGCCGCGAGCAGTAAAGGGAGATAAACTGAAAGCTCATATGAAAAGAGTCGTGTTCTCTCTCGGGCTCGCGGCGTGTGTCGCGGCCTGTTCGTCCCAACCGAAATCACCGTCAGCAGAATCATCACCGCGCTCTGCCCCACAGCAGGTGCCGATCGGTCAGTTGCCGTCCATCGACGCCAATGGTCTGCTGACGCACACGAAGGTCCTCTCGTCGGACGAGTACGAAGGGCGCGCGCCCGGCACGAAGGGCGAAGAGCTCTCGGTCAAATACATCAGCGATCAGTTCAAGACCATCGGACTCGAACCGGGAAACACCGACGGCACATGGGTGCAGAAAGTCCCGCTCGTCGGCATCACACCGGAGCCGGCGCCGCTTGTCTTCCAGAAGGGCGGCACGACGCAGACGCTCAAATGGAAAGACGACGTCGTCGCGTGGACGAAGCACGTCGCGGACAAAGCCAGCCTCGACAACTCCGAGCTCGTCTTCGTCGGCTACGGCGTCGTCGCGCCCGAGTTCAACTGGGACGACTACAAAGGCGTCGACGTCAAGGGCAAGACGCTCGTGATGCTCGTCAACGATCCACCGGTGCCCGATCCGAACAACCCGAACGAGCTCGATCCCAAAACGTTCGGCGGCAAGGCGATGACGTACTACGGGCGCTGGACGTACAAGTACGAGATCGGCGCACAGAAGGGCGCGGCCGGCATCCTGATTGTTCACGAGACCGGACCGGCCGGCTATCCCTTCAACGTCGTGCAGGGGAAGACGGGCGAGCAGTTCGATCTCGTGACGCCGGACAAGAACATGAGCCGCGTGTCGATCGAAGGCTGGATGACGCTCGATCAGAGCAGGAAGCTGCTGCAGATGGCCGGCCAGGATTTCGACACGCTGAAAGCGCAGGCGGCGACGCGCGACTTCAAGCCGGTGCCGCTCGGCGTGAACGCGTCGATGACCATCCACAACAGGCTGCGATCGGTCGATTCACACAACGTCCTCGGCAAGGTGCCCGGCAGCGATCCGAAGCTGAAGGACGAGTACGTCGTCTACACGGCGCACTGGGATCACTTCGGCAAAGGCCCCGAAGGGATCTTCCACGGCGCCGAGGACGATGCGCTCGGGTGCGCGGCGCTCATCGAAGAGGCGCGCGCGTTCAAGCAGCTGCCGGCGCCCCCGAAACGGTCGATTCTCTTTCTTGCCGTGACGGCGGAGGAGCAGGGACTGCTCGGATCGCAGTACTACGCAGTGACGCCCGTCTATCCGCTGGCGAAGACCGTCGCGAACATCAACATGGACAGCTGGAACGTACACGGGCGGACGAAAGATCTCACACTCATCGGCTTCGGCGCGTCGGACCTCGACGACTACGCGCGCGATGCGGCCGGCGAACAGGGCCGCGTCGTCCACGGCGACGCCGAGCCGGAGAAGGGGTTCTACTACCGGTCCGATCACTTCAACTTCGCGAAGCAGGGTGTGCCCGCGCTGAATCCGGACGCCGGCGTCGACTACATCGGCAAGCCGCCGGAGTACGCCAAGCAGGTGAGGACCGAGTGGAACGAGAAGCGGTATCACCAGCCGACCGACGTCGTGCTGCCGGATTGGGATCTGTCCGGCACGACGGAGGACTTGAAGGTGCTGTTCGCGGTAGGCTATCGCGTCGCGCAGGCGGACAGGATGCCGGAGTGGAAGCCGGGGAACGAGTTCAAGGCGAAGCGAGACGCGATGCTGAGGAAGTAGACGCGGTCGAACCACGAAAACCGCGAAAACACGTAGACACGAAACCACGAAACCACGAAACCACGAAAGCACGAAAACACGAAAGCACGAAAACACGAAAGCACGAAAACACGAAAACAAAACGGGTACCAAAGAATTCTTTTTCGTGGTTTCGAGGTTTCGTGGTTTCGTGGTTTGGTTTCGTGGTTTCGTACCCAAAGGCGTAGCTGGTTAGCCACGCCGCTGCTGAAAGAAGGCTGGAGATGGCGACTGAAGTATTGCAGACGATGACCGGCGCCATGTCAGGCGAAGACATGGTGGCGCTGTCCAAGAAGCACACGCTCTTCGAGTGGTCGGCGCAGTCGAAGGTGGATCCGATCCCTGTCGCGCGCGCGAAAGGGATTTACTTCTGGACGCCGGAAGGCAAGCGGTTCATCGACTTCAACAGCCAGTTGATGTGCGTGAACATCGGCCACGGCGACGAGCGGGTCATCCGCGCGATCCAGCAGCAGGTCGAAGTGCTCGCCTACGCGAATCCATTCATGGCGACCGAGCCGCGCGCGCGGCTGGGCGCCAAGCTCGCGGCGATCGCGCCGGGCGACATCGACTGCTTCTTCTTCACCAACGGCGGCGCCGAAGCGAACGAGAACGCGATCAAGATCGCGCGGCTCGCGACCGGGCGCAACAAGATCCTCGCGCGCTACCGGTCGTATCACGGCGCGACGCACGGCAGCATGATGCTCACCGGCGATCCGCGCCGCTGGGCCGTCGAACCTGGCATGCCGGGCGTCGTCCACGTGCTCGATCCGTATCACGGGCTCGAGCGCGGCTGGGAGACGGCGGAGCAGTCGCTCGCGATGCTGGAAGAGATCATCCAGCTCGAAGGGCCGCACACCATTGCGGCGTTCATCCTCGAATCGGTGAGCGGGACCAACGGCGTCCTCGTCCCGCCCGACGGCTACATGCAGGGTGTGCGCGAGCTGTGCACGAAGCACGGCATCCTGATGATCTGCGACGAGGTGATGGCCGGCTTCGGCCGAACCGGCGAATGGTTCGCGATCAACCACTGGAACGTCGTGCCCGACATGATCTCGATGGCGAAGGGGCTGACGAGCGCGTACGTCCAGCTGGGCGCGGTCGGCATGCGGCGCGCCCTCGCGGATCATTTCAAGGACAAGGTCTTCTACGGCGGGCTCACTTACAACAGCCATCCGCTGGCGTGCGCGACGGCGCTCGCAGCGATTCAGGTGTACGAGGACGACAAGCTGATCGAGAACGCGCGCAAGCTGGGCATCATCATGAAGGAGCTGCACGCCGAGCTCGCGCGCAAGCATCCGTCGGTCGGCGCCGCGCGATCGATCGGTCTGTTCGGACTCATCGAGCTCGTGCGCGACAAGGCGAAGAAGACGCCGCTCGCGCCGTTCAACGGCACGTCAGACGAGATGCAGGCACTCGCGAAGTTCTTCCGGCAGGAAGGGCTCTACACGTTCGTCCGCTGGCACACGTTCTTCACGAATCCTCCACTGTGCATCACCGAGGCGGAGATAGGACACGGGGGACGCGGAGTAAGGAAATGGGCGTGGTGGCGAGGTCTTTTAAAATGCTCGTTAAGGGCTGCGCTATTCAAGAGTGAGGACGCCATGTTGATCAATCGACGCGACCTCGCAAAACTCGCACTCGTGGCCATTCCCGGCGCCCGTCTGCTCGCAGCGAAACCGGATTCCAAAGTCGCGGGCGTGCAGATCGGCCTGAACGTCCCGTACAACTTCGGCAGCCGCACGATGGACGGCGACGAGGTTCTTCGACGCTGCGTCGAGCTCAACATCAGCGCCGTGGAGCTGCGATCGCAGCCGGTCGAAGCCTTTGCCGGCACGCCGGTCTCGATGGAGAAGGTCAAGGCGTTCCGCAAGAAGTACGAAGACGCCGGCGTTCGAATCGAGATCGTCAAGTTCGACGACGTCTACAAGATGACCGACGAGCGCCTCGACCAGTGCTTCGAGCTGGCGCACACGCTCGGGGCGAGCGCCCTGTCCTGTGAAATCGACGTCGATGGGACGAAACGTCTCGGACGGTTCGCCGACAAGCACAAGATGATGATCGGCTTCCACGGCCATGGCGCAACCAAACCCGAGCACTGGGAGACGGCTTTCGGCTACTCGAAGTACAACGGCGCGAACGTGGATCTCGGACACTTCTTCGCCGGCAACAACATCTCGCCGCTTCCGTTCATCACGAAGTACCACGACCGCGTCACGCATGTGCATGTGAAGGATCGCAAGAAGAACGACGGCCCGAACGTGCCGTTCGGTGAGGGCGATACGCCGATCAAAGAAGCGCTTCAGCTGATCCGCGACAAGAAGTGGAACATGCAGGCGACGATCGAGTTCGAGTACCCGGTCCCGCCCGGTTCCGATCGCATGGCGGAAATGGCGAAGTGCATTCAGTACTGCCGCGCGGCGCTTGCAAGTTAGAGCTCAGCTCAGAACTTATAGCGTTGCAGAATTCCAACTCTCCACCACGGAGGACACGGGGGACACGGAGGCAATGTACTTTTTCGTCAGGTTTGAACCTCCTGTCTTCCGTGTCCTCTGTGGTGGAGAGGTTGCGGCGATAATTTCGCAACCAGCTCTTAGATCAGTCACACGGCCCTCGCCTAACGCTTTGGATGTCGCGATCGTCTAAAGCGACATGCTGCAAGACGTCCGGATCTGCCTGCGGAACCTGCTGCGCGTTCCCCTGCTCACGGTGACCGTCGTGCTCAC
>MNEX01000198.1 GCA_001917905.1 Acidobacteria bacterium 13_1_40CM_65_14 | reverse complement strand
TTCAGCGGTCGCGAAATCGCCGTTCGCCAGCGCGACGTTCGCGAAGCCTTCCGCCACGGGTCGCGGATACGACGGCGGCTCGGTGTAGAGCATCGCCGCTTCGCGATCCGCCGCCTTGCGGAAGAGCTCGTAGCCTGTCTTCTGATCGCCGCTGCGCGCGGCGATGACCGCCTCGAGCTCCTGCGCCCCGATGCTGATCGGCTCCTTCGCCGAGGTCACGTCCTCGAGATCCTTCTGCATCTCGGCGAGCGTCGCCTTGGCTTTGTCCATCTGGCCGGTCGCGGCATTGGCGAGGCCGATCGCCCAGTGGCGCCACGCGTTCTGCTCCGGCTTGTCGTACAGCGGGATCGTCTTGCCGTCGAGGATGTCGTTCCACTTCTCGAAGCGGACGAGCGTCTTGATCAGAGCGAAGTAGCCCTGACGCCACGGAACGGTCTGCACGTTGCCGCTGCGCTCACGCGGGTTCTCCTTGAAGGTGAGGAGATGCTGCACGCGCGTCATCGAATCGTGATACCGGCCACCGAGATTCAGCGAATGAATCAGGAAGTGGACGTTGTGGCCGTGATGCCCGGTCGGGTACAGCGTGTCGGCGTTGATCCACGTCAGCTCGTTCTCGGCCGCCGCCGTGAACGACGCGATCGCTTCCTGGATCTTGTCGCTCTGCGCGTAGATGTGACCCGGCATGTGCAGCGCGTGCGGGATGTTGGTCACGAGCTGCGCGTAGCGCTCGCACGCGTGCCACGCCTTCTCCGGCATCCTGCTGCCTTCGTAGGCGTGAATCAGATAGTGATGCGCGCCGAAATGCGTGTCGTCCTTCGCGACCACTTCTTCGAGCAGCCGGATGGCTTCCATCGTGTTCGCGCGCGGCTCCTTGCTGACCGGCTCGAAGCCGTTGGAGGTGGCGAGGCCGAGCATCGACTTCGCGTCGAGATCGTCGGGGTAGGCGGCGACGAGCTTGCGCAGGCCGGCGATGTACGCGGCATCCGCTTCGTCTTTGTTCCCGGGCGCGCGGCGCGCCGCCTGCGCTTCGATATACAAACGCTCGCGCTCGGTGACCTTGTCGCGCAGCGCCATCGCCTTGGCAATCGCTTCGCGCGCGCGCAGCTGCGGGTTCACCGCCGCGCCATTCGTCGTTCGCGCGACCGCGTCGCCTGAGGCCTCCGCCGGCGCAGCGCCCGATCCGCGGCCAGTGCCGGAGTTCGCCGCGTTGCGCATCAACTGGAACGCGGGGCGATAGTCGCTGGCGGCGCTGAGCGCGATGCACCAGTGCGCCATCGCCATGTCGGGATCGAGCTGCGCCGCCTGCGCGCACGACCGCTCGGACTCCAAGAACCAGAACGAATGGATTTGTGAGAGGCCCTGCTGGAAGAACTTGCGCGCCTCGTCGGACTTCGTCGTGACCGCAAACCGCGTCGAGGTGCCCATGCCCGGCAGGAGCTTCGCCGGCAAGAGCGGCTGCGAGCCGGCCGGCACGACGCACATGTCGGGTTCGCGGCGCGCCTGCGTCTGCTTCCCGGCGGCCATCACGTTGGATGAGAGCGTGGCGGAGACGACGAGGAGCGTGGCGGCAAGGATGGTTCGTTTCATGACGCCCATTCTAGGGCTGAGGGCTGAGGGCTGGTGCAAAAAAGAAAAGGGCTGAACGTCAGGGAACCCCCGACGTTCAGCCCTTAGCCGTGAGCCCTCAGCCCGGACGGACCGCGAGCCGTAGCTCTTGGTTACTCAATCCACGCGAACGACGACTGATTCCAGCGGCCGCCGCCCGCGCCCGGCCACGGAATCATGACGATGCGGGTGCGCTCGTGCACGGGCGCGTTGTTGTCCGCGCGCGTCGAGCCGGCCGCGACCATGAAGCCGACCATCTCGCCGTTCGCCGGCTGATGACCCGTGAACGGAGCCCAGTAGGAGTTATAGAACCACCCGCTCGCGATTTCCAGCGGACTGCCAAGTCCCTTGTCGGTCTGGCAGGGACGCAGGCGCTCGCCACCGGTGCCGTACCACTGACCGTTGATCCGCTCGAAGATCCAGATCGTCGCTTCCTGCAGCGCGCCACCCATGTCGACGCCCGGCCACTGGCAGCGCCGCGTGTGATCGATGTGGAAGTAGCCGCCGGTCATCGACAGCTCCGTGATGTCCGACGTGATCGCCCAGCCGCGCACGTCGGGGCTGCCGCCGACGATCCGCACGTCGTTCAAGTTGAATCCATCCGGAGCGGACGGCGGCGCGGGAGCCGGAGGCGGTGTCGGTTCGGGTACAGGCGCGGGAGGCGGCGGAGGCGGTGTCGGCGCGGCGGGCGACGGCCGGTGCAGCGTCTCGCTGCCGTGCACCGGACCGAGGCAGGTCGTGCCCGAGTAGGACAGCGGCAGCGTGTAGCCGTTGTCCTCGACGTTGCCGTTCGCCGTCAGGTCGAACGTGCAGCCCGCCGGAAAGAGCGATCCGGTCGCGCTGCCGCGCACGCTGATCGTGACGGCGTTGCCGTTGAGCTGACCGTTGGCCGTCCCGGAGATCGACACGCCGCCGCCGCAGGCCGCCGTGAACGACCCGACGATCGACGTGGAGGTCTGGTTGCTCACTTGGAACTGGAAGTTGCCGCAGGTGCCCGGGTCGGGCACGCCAGCGGGCAGCACATTGGACGACCATACGCCCATCATCGATGGCGCGCTGGGGGTGGTCGTGGTGCTCGTCGTCGCCGCCGTCGGCGCGATCACGTTCGTGGAATGCTCGAAGCCGCATGCCGCCGTCAGGGTTGCCACGCTGAGCGCGGCCATAAGACTCGTTACCTTGGTCATTACAAACCTGTTGGGGTGCGCACCATCCTGTGCGCCCGGGAAACCGCAAATACCGTTTTTACTGAGTGAAAGCGAGAGCCGCGCAGTGCCAGTGCAGAACCTCGGCCAGCCTGCGCTCTACTGGCTTATCGGTGCACGCCGGGGCGCGCAGTAGCGCGCAGCGGATACCGATGAGCTCACGTCCGAACGGGATGTCGGAAGCCGTTCAAGTAATCGCGAAGACCTTCGTGCGTGCTGCGGAACGCGAGATCGTCCCACGGGATGGAGGCGCGGTCGAACACAACCGTTTCCAGACACTCGTCGTCGCTGCAAAGCTCGCCGCCGACAGCCGTCGCGGCGTAGACGACGATGACGGGCGCGCGGCCGGGATAGGAGTAGATATTGACGAGCGCATCGAGGCGGATGTCGAGCCCGCATTCTTCGCGCGCCTCGCGGACCGCGGCGGCCGTCAGCGTCTCGCCGCGATCGACGTAACCCCCGGGAAAGACCCACTTGCCGTAGCCGGGATCGATCGCGCGTCGCACCAGCACGAGTCCGCCGCTTGCCGTTTCGATGATGGTGCCGACCGCGATTTTCGGATCGATGTAGAACACGAATCCGCACGCGGTGCAGACGGGACGCGTCGGTTCAGTGGCTTTCAACACACGCCGCTCGAGCGCGCCGCCGCACTGCGGACAGAAGCGGTACGCATGCGAGTCGTCGTGCGGGTGCAGGTGATTCATGAGATTGCAGATTGCAGATTGCAGATTGATTGTGCGATTGGCGGGATGTCCCTGCAATCTGAAATCTGCAATCTATAATCGAAGCCATGGCTATTCTGAAGGTCGCGCGGATGGGCCATCCTGTGCTGCGCGCGAAGGCGCGGGCGCTCGACAAAGCCGAAATCAAGAGCCCCGCCATTCAGCGGCTCATCGAAGACCTGATCGATACGATGGTCGAGTATCACGGCGTCGGCCTGGCGGCGCCGCAGGTCCACGAGAGCGTGCGCATCTTCGTCGCCGCGCTCGACTCGGCCGACGAGGGCCAGGAGGCGGAGCCCGTCGTCGTGATCAATCCTGAGATCGCGGTGGTCGGCAGCGACGTCATCGACGACTGGGAAGGGTGCCTGAGCATTCCCGACATCCGCGGCCGCGTGCCGCGCGCGCGCGAGATCCGCGTGCGGGCCTTGGACCGGAAAGGCGATCGCATCGAGCTGCGCGCGCACGATTTTCCCGCGCGCGTGATCCAGCACGAGACCGATCATCTCGACGGCGTCCTGTTCTTCGATCGGATGCGGTCACTCGAGACGCTGACCTTCCTCGACGAATACTCGCGCTACTGGACAAAAGACTGAGACCGCGTTGCAAAATCAGCGGCGGCCTCTCGTGCCAACGGCCGCCGGGCAGCCCTAAGCTACTTCTCGGTGAAAAAATGCAACCACGAAGAGACGAAGACACGAAGAACCTCTAGTACAAGAAAGCATTCTCTTCGTGCCTTCGTGGTTGCGTTTAGTTAATTAATCTAAGAGTGCGTTTCAAAATAACCTCGCCATTCAAAACAGGATTTTTCCTCCGCGTCCTCCGTGGTGGAGCGCTTCATTCTGCAACGCGTTCAAAAGGGCTGCGCGACTTCCAATTGCCACGCGCAAGACTAACGACTGAGCCGCTTCTTCTCGAGCTGACGCTCCGAGTGCAGCCGTTCGAGCTCGACCTCGGAATGATCCGCGAACTGCATCGCCGCCGCGATGGCGCGATGGCCGGCGACGTCCGCGATGGCGCGGTGCATCAACTGGCACACACGCCGGTAGGCGGGATGGCCTTGCGGCGCGGTGCGGAGCTCGATGACGTGCATCGCTTCGCGCGCGTTCATGTCCATGTAGAAGCGGACGCGGTAGGCCATGACGACGGCGTACGGCGCGATGTCGCCGAGGCCGTGGGCCTGCAGCTGCTCGTAGAGCTCAGCGGACCGATCCATCACCGCGCGCCAGTCGTCGAGCGCGCCCGCGTCCTCGATGGCGGCCGGCTCGGTGTAGCCGTGACGCGTGCTGAGCGGCTGCCATTCGAGCGTCAGCAGGCGATGGCGCTGCAGATCGCGAAAGGCGCCGTAGTCGGCGAGGATGTCGAAGCGATACCTGGTGCGCTCGAACGCGCGGCCCGGCTTGTGGCGTCGATTGGCGCGGTGGCCGACGTAGGCGCGCAGCAGTGCCGCGCGATCGTCCGCGGACAGCGTGCGCGCCGCGTCGAGCAGCTGATCGTCGGGCAGCGCGGACACAGAGTAGAGCGCGGCCGCGACGACTTTCAGCTCGCCGTCGGGATCGAAGTCGGTCAGCGTGACTTCGTCCCGCGCGTCAGGGGAGAGATCCTCGACCAACGGCTGCGCGATGTGGGCGAAGTCGCGGCGCGTGGCTGCGAGGTACTCGATCCAGCGGCCGCCCCGATCCGGCTGATCGATCCGCGCGAGAAACGCCGGAATGACCTGGCGGACTTCGGTCAGGATCTGCTGCGCGCAGTCGCGGACTTCCTGAAGCGGATGCGCGAACATCCGCAGCAGCAGCGCTTCGAAGGCCTGACCCGTGCCGAACAGGCCCACGTTCGAGGTGGTCGCGGCCGGCAGCAGTCCGCGCAGCGTGTCGAGCGCTTTCGCGCGAATCACCGACTTGTAGACACCCTCGGAATCCTCTGGGGACCTTGGATACTTCGCGCGGAAATGCGATTCCATCGCCGGAATCCATCGCGCGTAGGTGTCGAAGGCGTGGTCGAGCGTGCGGATGAACGTCTCGCGCAGCGGCGATCGATCGAGCTCCGCGGGAATGTGATACTTCCAGCGGCCGTTGGGCCGGTCGGTGTACGGCACGTACCGGGTCGACTGCTCGAGATACGCCATCAGGCGTCCCCACTCGAGCACTTTCGTCAGCACGTTCGAGACGCCCTCGCACGCGATGTGCGCGCCGCCGAGCTGGGCGACCGAGTCGTCTCCATATTCGCTCAGCACGCGCGCGTAGAGTTTGTCGGCACGCGCCGTGCCGACGGTGCTGGTGTGCGGCGACGCGGCCTGCCCTGAGCGTGTCGACGGGGCGATGTCGCCGAGGAACTCGTCGAGGAACAGGCGTCGGACCGATTTCGCGGAGCGCGAGTAGCGCGCGAACAGCGCGCCTTTCACCGTTTCGGGGAGGTTCGTCAGCGCGAAGACCGGTCGATCGGGGTTGGTGAAGTACGGCGCGAGCGCGCGCGTTTCCTCCGGTGTGAAGGTTTCAACAGCGGCGGTGGGGAAGGCCACAGTGGTCGAGTATTCTACCGCGCATGCCGAATGATTTCGCGTACCGGCATCGACTCGCGGTCAGATTTCGGGATTGCGATGCGATGGGGCACGTCAATCACGCCGTTTACTTCACGTACCTCGAACAGTGCCGCCTGACGTTCTGGCGCGAGCTGACCGGCGGTCCCAGTCCGCATACGCGCGTCATCATCGCCCGCGCGGAGTGCGACTATCGCGCGCCGGCGCATTTCGGCGACGAGCTCGAGATCCGCTTGAACGTCGGCGACATCGGCCGGACCAGTTTTGCGTTGACGTACGAGATCGTCAACGTCGCGAGCGGTCAGAAGCTGGTAGACGGGAAGACCGTGATGGTCAGCTACGACTACACCGTCGGCAAACCGGTGCCGCTGCCGGACGTCACCCGATCATTACTAGTCGGGCTGAAGTCAGGCTCTTAACATTCGTACTGAAGTCGGACTCCAGTCCGACTTGAGCCCGACTCAAGTCAGGCTGAAGTCAGGCTGAAGTCGGGCTTGATAAGACTCGTTACAATTGGTCTATGGTTTACATCTTCGGCAAGGACACGTGACCGTACACGCAAGCCGCCCGTGACGATTATCTGCGGCGGCACGTCGCGTTCGAGTACATCAACGTGAAGAAGAATCCCGCCGAGCTCCAGCGGATGCTCGAGTTCAGCAAGGGCCGCCGTGCCGTGCCCGTGATCGTCGATGGCAGCCAGGTGACCATCGGCTTCGGCGGCACCTGAGGCGTCTGACGGCCGCGGTCCGCGGCCGATTCACCAGGATCGTGGCGCGCGCGTCGTACACGATCGATCCGAACCGTACCGTCCGCGGTCGAGACCGCCGTACGCCAGAACGGCGACGCGTGTACGCGAAAACAGAATAGGTCTTCTTCGTGCCTTCGTGTCGTCCGTGGTTGCGTTTCGTTGACGAATCACCGGAGCTGCTGTGTTCGATCCGCTGCTGTTGAACGCCCACAATCCGAGCCCGATGACGGGCGCCGGCAACAACACGTATCTCATCGTTGGCGACAACGGATCGGCGGCACTCATCGACGCCGGCGTGGGCGAAGCCCGTCATCTCGAGGACATCGGTGCGGCGCTGAATGTGCGGCACGCGCGGCTCGATCGCGTGTTCGTGACGCATGGGCACCGCGATCACGCGGAGGGCGCGCCCGCTCTCGCGTCGGCGCATCCGCACGCAACCTTCTCAAAGTGGCCGTGGCCCGGACAGGACGAACAGTATTGCGTGAGCTGGCAGCCGATTGGCGACGGCGACGTCGTGCGCGCCGGCGACGAATTCTTGACCGCTGTGCACACGCCTGGACACTCACTCGATCATCTGGCGTTCGTGCACGAGGCAAGCCGAACGATCTTCACCGGCGATCTCGTCGCCCTCGGCAGCAGTGTCATGCTTCACTGGAGCCGCGGCGGCGATCTCCGCCAGTACATGGCGTCGCTCGAGCGGCTGCTTGCGCTCGAGCCGCGGCGATTGCTGCCGGCCCACGGCCCGATCGTCGACGACCCGCGACCGCTGCTGACCAGCTACCTCGAACACCGCCGATTGCGTGAGCGTCAGGTGGTTGCGGCGCTTCGCGCGGGGCATTCCGACGTGCCGGCGATTGCGGAATCCATCTATGATGGGCTCGACCCGGCGCTGATGCCGGCCGCGCGCGAAAACGTGCGCGCCCACCTGGAGAAGCTCAAAGCCGAGGGTGCCGTGAAAGAAGACGACGGTCACTGGCGACTTTGACCGCACCCGACTGCGGCCACGTCGAGCGGAAAGGCGTGACGAGAACCGCGGCGAGCGAACCAGCGAGCCGCGACAGGCGCTGGGGGTGGGGCCCCAGCGCAAAGTAAAAAGATGGACAAGATCATCGACTTCATCAACGTCAACCGGGATCGCTATCTCGAGGAGCTCAAAGCGCTGCTCGCCATTCCGAGCATCAGCGCGCTGCCACAGCATGCGGCCGACGTGAAGCGGTGCGCCGACTGGTGCGCCGACCAGATGCGGCGCATCGGCTTGCAGGACGTGCGGCTCATCGACACGCCGGGGAATCCCGTTGTGTACGGCGACTGGCTGGGTGCCGACGGCGCGCCGACGATTCTCTTCTACGGCCACTACGACGTGCAGCCGGTGGACCCGCTGGAGCTGTGGGAATCGCCGCCCTTCGAGGCCACGATTCGCGACGGCGAGATCTACGCGCGCGGATCGGCCGACGACAAGGGACAGGTCTTCATGCACTTCAAAGCGATTGAAGCGCATCTGAAGCAGAACGGCCGACTGCCGGTGAACATGAAAATCATCCTCGAAGGCGAGGAAGAAGTCGGCAGCGCCAACCTCGACGACTTCATCCGCGCGCACAAGAGCGAGCTCGGCGCCAACGTCGTCGTCATCTCCGACTCGCCGATGTTCGACCGCGGCATCCCGTCGATCTGCTACGGCCTTCGCGGCCTCGTGTATTTCCAGATCGATCTCCGGGGCAGCAAAACCGACCTGCATTCCGGCTCGTTCGGCGGCGCCGTGGCGAATCCGGCGATGGTGCTCGCGCAAGTGCTGGCGCAGATGAAAGACCGCGGCGGCCGCGTGAAGATTCCCGGCTTCTACGACGATGTGGTGCCGCTGACGGACGAGGAGCGGAAGGCGTGGGCCTCGCTGCCGTTCAACGAGAAGAAGTTCAAGAAGGACTTCGGCATCCCGAAGCTGTTTGGCGAGAGCGGCTACACGACGCTCGAGCGCATTTGGGCGCGGCCAACCTTCGAGATCAACGGACTCCTCTCGGGGTTCACCGGTGAAGGCGCCAAGACCGTGCTGCCGGCCGTTTCGATGGCGAAGGTCAGCATGCGGCTCGTCCCGAATCAGCATCCCGACAAGATCGCGAAGCTGTTCGAAGACTACGTGACGAAGATCACGCCGAAGACCGTGGCGCTGAACATCACGCGCATGCACGGCGGCAAGCCGTGGATGACCTCCTACGACAACCCGTTCGTGCAGGCCGCCGGCCGCGCCATCGAGAAAGGGTTCGGCAAGACGCCCGTCTTCACGCGCGAAGGCGGATCGATTCCGGTGGTGTCGACGTTCCAGGAGGAACTGGGACTGCCGTCGGTGCTCTTCGGCGTGGGGTTGCCCGACGAGAACGCGCACGCGCCGAACGAGAAGCTCGACGTCTCGAACTTCCACAACGGCATCATCGCGTCGGCGATCTTGTATCAGGAGATCGCCGGGATCTCCTCGCGCGTCTGAACGCTCCACCACTGAGGACACGGAGGACGCGGAGGAAAATCATGTGTGTTAACAGGTTTGATCCTCCTGTCCTCCGTGTCCTCCGTGGTGGAGAGGTAGATCAGTGTTAGAACCCCGTCGAGCGCCGTCTTCCCGGTCCGAATGCGGACGCGCCGTGATGTAAAGTTGTGCGCCGCGCCTGCGGCCACACCGAGCCGAGGAGATTTGATCTGAGGCGAGGTGTCAGCGTCAGTTCGCGCTGGGGGTGGGGCCCCAGCGCCAGTGCAAAAGCGCCCGCGGCCATGCCGAAATGTCGAGACTCGACGGATTGTTGGACGCGTTGCGGAAATTCTACGGCGCGCTGCCCAAACCGCCGCGCGATCCGTTCACGCTCTTCGTGTGGGAAGTGCTGTCGATGCACTCGACGCCGCAGAAGCGCGACGCCGCGCTCGGCGCGCTGAAGCGCATTCCGGCGCTGACGCCCGACGCGATGTGGCGCGCGCCGCAGAAGAAGCTCGAGGAGAGCGTCAGGCTCGCGGGGCCGTACGGCGAGCAGCGGCTGCGCGCGCTTCGCACCGGCGTCGACATCTTCCGGCGGACGCCGAAGCTGCCCTCGATCATCCGCGGCCCGGTGACCTCGGCGCGACGCGCCCTGAAGGGTTTGCCGCAGATGGGCGAGGGCGGCGCCTATCGCATGCTCCTCTTCGCCGCCGATCAGCCGGTGCTGCCGATCGACGCGCGCCTGAGCCGCGTGGCGCGGCGCCTCGGCTACGGCGAGGCGCACAAGGATTTCACGAAGACCGCGCGGTCGGTCCGAGAGGCCGTCGCGCACGAGCTGCCGCCCGACATCGACGCCTACCGCCGCGCGTTCCTCTACCTGTCACACCACGGCATCGCGACCTGCACGGAAGGCGATCCTCACTGCTCGGTGTGTCCGCTGCTGCACGATTGTCCCGAGGGTCAGAGACGAACTCTCCACCACTGAGGAAGAGTAAGAGTCGAACTCTCCACCACAGACGAGTAAGAGGCGAACTCTCCACCACAGAGGACAGGGGGACACGGAGGTTAAATCCTGTTTGACACAGGTTTGATCCTCCTGTCCTCCGTGTCCTCCGTGGTGGAGAGTCTTAGTTCAGCGACGCGACGCGTCTGCGGAGCATCTTCACATGCTCCCAGATTTGCGCGTGCTCTTCACGGTCGCATGCGTCGAGGTCGGCTCTGGCCGAGAGCTGCAGATAGGTCTGCAGGTCGCGCAGCGCCGCCGGAAAATCCTTCAAGTGATACGCCAGCAGTCCGCGATCGCGCAGCTCGTTGATCGCCGACGGATTCACCGCGAGGAGCAGCTCGGTGATGTCGCGCGCCTGCGGGAATGAGTGCATGTTCACGTAGGTGCGCTTCAGGTTCAGCAGCATGCGCGCGAGAATCTGCGGCTTGGTGGCGTGTCCGAGCAGGTAGCGCTCGAACATGGCGTCCTCCTCCGCCTGGCCGTGCCGGCGCAGCAGCTCGCGGCAGGCGTCTTCGCTGAGCAGCGCGCCGCCGTGATACGCGTCGATGATCAGATCCTCGGAGTAGTGCAGGCCGCGCCGGCCGGGGCATCGCAGCAGGAAGTGGCCGGGAAAGTTGATCCCCTCGACGCGGAGTCCCGCGCGGCGCGCGACTTCCATGTAGAGCAGCGCGAGCGTAATGGGGATGCCGGTGCGCCGATCGAGGACTTCGTTCAGGAAGCTGTTCCGCGGATCCTCGTACTGCACGTCGTTGCCGACGAAGCGCAGCTCGCCGAAGAGGTACTC
>MNEX01000289.1 GCA_001917905.1 Acidobacteria bacterium 13_1_40CM_65_14 | reverse complement strand
TGATGGTACTCCTTGGAGAGGACGCCGATGATCGCATCGGTCCCAACATCATCAGTGAAGCTTCGCCTCAAACTTCACGGCCGTGGTTCTTTGGCACGATTCCTCGTCGGTTTGAGGCGAAGCTTCACTGATACTCCTTCAGCGGATACGGTCCACTAGCGACCCACGGACGGTCGTAATTCAAGCGGAACAGCGCGACTACTCGGGCGACATCCGTCTCGTCGCGAATGAAATAGCTGACCCATCCGGATTGTGGGAGGACATGATGCGGTTCAGCCTTGCCTGCCGCGACGAGTTGCTCGCGGACGCGCACCGGAAACGGTAGATCTGCCAACCGATTGCCATGCAGATGTCCCAACTCGCGTCGCCCGAGTCGAACCTCGACGCCACCAAATCGATGCGGTCCGATCGTCACGCCCGGCCACGTTGACACTTCACGCACGATTTCCTGCTGGATGCCTTCAGTCACGTGAGTACCGTTCCGGTCGTACCTTCAGCTGGCAACGTGGACCTGCGTGGGCAACGACGACGGTTCCCACGCGAGCACGACTTCGGTGCCGCTGCGCGGCGCCGTCACGATCGTGAGCGACGCGCCGATGCGCTCGGCACGCTCCTGCATGCTGGTCATCCCGAATCCCGCGTCTGGCCGCTCCCGCGCAATCCCGCGGCCGTCGTCTGCGACCGACAATCGAAAGCCGATCGATCGCGCCGTGGACGCCCGGAGCGTGATGCGGCGGGCGCGGGAATGACGGACCGCGTTGGTGAGGGCCTCCTGCGCGATGCCGATGATCTCGCGCTCGACGCCGTCGCCGAAGCGCGGCAACTCGTCGACGCTGACCTCGATCGGCACGCTGGTGGTGCGCCGCGCGAGATCGGCGATCCGCTTCAGGGCGTGTGCGACGTCCTCGCCGTCGCTCACATTCGGACGAAGCGTGCCGACCGATCGGCGCGCCTCGATCATGTGCATGCGCGCGAGATCCACCGCCGTCTCGAGCTTCACGGCGACAGCCGGCGCCAGCCTACAGGATTCCCGCTGCGCCGCCTGTAACTGCATCAGGATCGCCGCGAACCCTTGCGCGAGGTTGTCGTGGATGTCGCGCGCGAGCCGGTTGCGCTCTTCGAGAATGGTCTTGCGTCGCTCTTCCAGCCGATTCTGCCCGGCCAGACGGCTGTGGTGCAGCGCCAGCGCCGCTTGACGCGCAATCGCCTCGATGAGCACGACGCGCCACCACTGTGCTTCCTCACATTCCGGGATCCCGCGACTCGACAACTTGATCCAGCCGAGCGTGCGAGTGCCGAGGATGAGCGGAGCGATCACCATCCCGTGGACGCCCGCGCGGCGGTGGAACTCACGAACCGCATCGGGCAGCCGAGGATCATCGTTCTGGTACTCGACGGTCTGACTCCAGCCCGGTGCGTAAGCAAAGAGATGACTTCCCAAAACCTCGTGCGGGAATGTCAGCGACTTCCAATCGGCGCTGTTCTGTGTGTACAGCCGATCCACGACGTACGCCATCCACATGTCGCACCGCTGCTGCGCTTCGTCGATCAGCCACACGGCACACACATGACTGTCGCTCTCTTCGACCATGTTCTTCGTCAGCCCGCCGAAAAAGCTCTCGATGTCGGGCTCGCGGACGAGCAGATCGAGCGCGAGCTTGACGACGTCCATATGCATTTTCGCGAGGCCGTCGGCGCGGCGACGCTCGGCCCGCTCACGAATGAGCGCGACGCGCAGCACCTCGGGATCGTGTGACAGCGCTTCTTCGGGTTGGCGATGCGTCTGATGCGCCTGCTCGCAATTCGAGGGTTCCACCGCTCGATTATCGAGCAGGTCGGGGCAGTTGTCGCATCGTCCAAAAGTCGGAGATCGTTCTCGTCCGAATGACCTGCTCTGGCTTCGCTCTCATGCCGGAGCGACAGGTCCGGCACCTGCCTGATTGTTCCACGCGTCCTATCAGGACGAAAGTAAGGGGCGCTGTCGATTTCGGTCGCCTTTGTTCGTCATAGGTTAGGAGAGCGCGAACAGGGCGGCACCAGGGTTCGAGCGGGACATGACGACAACAGCCGAATACACAAGGCCCGACGACGCGGTCCACGATCTGCTCGCGACCATCGAGAGCTCGGTGGAGCTGCTGCGCGCGATTTCCGGGGTGCTGGACATCCGGACGGTATTTCCGCAGGTGTCCGAAATCGCGAACAAAGTCCTCGCGCACGATCTCCTGACGATGATGTTTCACGATCGCGGCGGCCAGATTCTGATCGAGGCGGCGTCGACCGACGAGTTCCGTGGTCTGAACCGCTTCATCAAGGCCGACGACTCACGCCCGGACGAGGGCTTCATCATCATCGACGACTTCACGACGGCGACGCTGCCGATTGTCGAGCCGCACGATCTGCGGGAGCGCGTGGTGGCGGCCGGGTTCCGATCGCTACTGGTCGTACTCACCCGCGCGCGGCATCAGGCGATGGGCGTCGGCTTCTGGTCGAAGCGCGCGTTTGCCTTCGGCGCGCGTGACGTACCGATCGCGCGGCGGATCGCCGATCACGTCGCACTCGCCGTCTCGCACGAGCAACTGGCCGAAGCGGCGCGTCAGGTCGCCGAGGCGCGTGCGCGCGCGGAGCGGCTCGAGTCCCGCGTGCAGTCGCTCGTCCACGAGCTCGAGTCGAGGACCGAGCACACGCGCGTCGTCGGCGAATCCGCCGAATGGAAGGACGTGCTGAAGAAAGCGGCGCAGGTGTCGGAGACCGAGACCACGGTGCTCTTGACCGGCGAGTCAGGCACCGGCAAAGAGGTCGTCGCGCGTTTCATTCACCGCGCGTCCGCGCGCAGAGGCGGCCCGTTCGTGGCGCTGAACTGCGCGGCGCTGCCCGAGCAGCTGCTCGAGTCGGAGCTGTTCGGCTACGAGCGAGGTGCCTTCACCGGCGCGCAACAGTCCAAGCCTGGTCAGATCGAGCTCGCGGGCGGAGGCGTGTTGTTCCTCGACGAGGTCAGCGAAATGAGTCTGGCGGCGCAGGCCAAGTTCCTGCGGGTCCTCCAGGAGCGCGAGTTCCAGCGGCTCGGCGGCACACGGCTGCAGAAAGCGAACGTGCGAGTGATTGCTGCGACGAACGCCGATTTGAGGAAGGCGGTCGCGCGCGGCGATTTTCGCGAGGATCTGTATTACCGGCTGCAGGTGTTCGACATCCGCATCACGCCGCTCCGCGAGCGCAGGATCGACATCCTGCACCTGAGCGAAGCGTTCCTGCAGGAGATCGGGAAATCGTTCGGACGTCCTCCCGCCGGTCTCACGCGCGACGCGCGCGAGGCGCTGCTACAGCACGACTGGCCTGGCAACGTGCGGGAGCTGCGCAACGCGCTCGAGCGCGCGGCCATTCTTTGCGAAGGCGGGCTGATCAGCGCGCAACACTTGTCACTGCTCGCCTCGGCCCGGCGCGTCCAGTCGATGAGGACGGATCTGAACATCGTCGAGCGCGAGACGATCGAGCAGGTCATGCGCGATTGTCGCTGGAACAAGTCAAGGGCCGCAAAACGTCTGGGCCTCTCGCGCAAGCAGCTCTATATGCGCCTGGAGAAGTACGACCTCGAGCAGCCGCCGGCCGCCTAGGACCTCGGGATGCCGATCACCCTCGAGGATCTGCGGCGCTTTGCTGTCGCCCGCAGCCTCTTCACGCCCACCACGCTGAAACGCGCCCTCCACAGGCTGGGCTTCGTGCAGGCCGACCCGATCCGCGCGCCGGCGCGACCGCGTGATTGGCTGGGGCAACCTCTCAGTGAAGAACGGCGAGCTCGAGTCCGAGCTCGGCTACGTCGAGTCGCATCCACCGCGCGATCGCGCGTTCAAGCGCGAGCTCGAGGTGGAGCTGGATCGCATGCGAGCCTTTCCGGGCCTCGAATCGTGACCGTCCGTTCAGAGCACCGGCGCCGGCTTGCAGCTCGAGAGCCCTAACGTCGCACCACGTCATGTCGCCCGAAGGCTGCAGCGCTGCAGGCGCGGATGAATTCGCCTGGCCATCGACGGCCATATCTCCGGATCGCTCTGAACGATCGCCTCGATCTCGTCGCGCGTCAGCTCGAATCCCTGGTCCTTCAGCTCCGTAAGCGTCTCGAGCGGTCGCTCGACGAAACGGATGCGCAGCTCTTCGTCTGTGAGCAAGCGACCGATCACGAGTTGAACCGTTTTCTGCGACATCGCGTGTGGCTCCGCCCTCTGCTCTGGCAATCTCCGCGCCAGCGCCGGCAACAGCCGTTCACGCGTTGGCGCGAGATGAACGATGTGCGCCCAGGCGCAACGGTGCGCCTTTTCGCACAGTGAGAGGCGCGCGCGCAGACCGTCGCGCCGCCCGCCGATCGCAGAAGTCCCTGAATATACGGCGCCTACGCGACTCTGATCGGTCGGTCGTCACTGGATCGCGATTTGCCGTTTTGGTACGCGACATGCCGGCCATCACCTACGGTTCCTCTCGCGCCACGACCTGGCCGGATGTTCAGAGCCAGGCGTTCCCGTGGGCGCACGCGCAACTCGTCGTTCTCGCGATCGCCGCTGTGCTCGCGTTCGGGTTCAGAGTCAACGCGCTCTCCACCTACGGCCTCAGCGAAGACGAGATCAATAAAGTCGAGGCAATCGAGCAGTACCGCTCCGGCCATTTCAGCGCGAACGCCGAGCACCCGATGCTGATGAAGCTCGCGATGTGGGCCAGCGTGGACCTGGCGCGCGAGTGGAACCGTGTCGCCCCGCCGGAGCAGGCGATGTCGCTCGAAACCGCGATCCGGTTGCCGAACGTCCTCGCCGGCACGGCGACGACACTCGTGTTGTTCGGGATCGCGGATCTGCTCTTCGGGGGCACCGTGGCCGCGGTCGTTTCGCTCGTGTGGGCGTTCGACGTCAACGCGATCGCGATCAATCGGATCGGCAAGGAAGACACCTTCCTCCTGCTGTTTTTTCTGCTGGCCGTGCTCTGCTACGAGCGCGCGAAGCGGCGCGGCATCGACGATCCGGGACGCGCACAGCCTGGGTACACGCTCAGCGGAGCGTTCTTCGGCCTGATGCTCGCGTCGAAGTACATGCCGCATTACCTCGGCATCTACGCGCTCTTCAACGTGCTGACGGATCCGAATCCCGGCGGGAACAAACCGAACCGGCTCCGGCACTATGCGGCGATGTCGGCCGCCTTCGTCATCGCCAACGTCGCGATCCTGATGCCCGAGACCTGGCGCTACGCCGTGAGTTACGTCCAAGGCGGCATGCTCGCGCATCACGGATACCTGTACGCCGGAACGCTCTACGTCACGAACATCCCCATCTCGCCGCTCGGGGTGCCGGTCACGTACTACATCCGTTTCTTCGCCACGAAGGTTCCGCTCGTGTTGCTCGCGGCCGCGGTTCCTGGCGTCATCGAAATGGTGCGCCGCCGGCGCGAGCGCGGCTTCGTCCTCCTGCGGGTGCTCGTCGTGTTCATGCTCGTGCCGTATTCGCTGATGGCGGCGAAGTTCATGCGCTACACGCTGCCGCTCCTCGCCACGCTCGATCTCATCGCAGCTGTCGGGCTCGTCGCGGGGACGAGTTGGCTGCTGCGCAAAGGTTGGCTGTCGCCGATGACGCGCGTCACCGTTTCGGCGCTCGCGCTCGGCGTCTTCGTCACGGGACTCGTCGCATCGCGGCAGACGTCCGCGCCGTTCTATTCCGTTTTCCAGAACGCGATCGGGGCGCGCCTCGCCGGCCCGGGATCGACGTTCCCGGAAGAAACGTACGACTACGGCGTCCGTGAAGCCGTGGCGACCATCGCCGCCGCCGCGGAGCCATCGGCAGTGATAGTCACCGATGCGAACGCCGGCGTCGCGCACTACCTTCGCAGCCACGGCCGTCCGGACATCTCCGTCCGCGCGTTGTCGGCCGAGGGTATTCCGTCGGACTCGCGTGAAACGTGGGTGATCGTGCAGGACGAGCACGCGACGTTCGAGAACCGGCTGCTCGTCAATCAGCTGCGTGCGCGCGAGCAGCCGTGGGCGCAGTTCCGCGCGGACGGCGCGCTCGCCGCGCAGGTCTTTCGACTCGCAAGGAGATAACCAGTGCTGCGTCGTCTTGTCGTCAACGCGGATGATCTCGGGCTGACCGCCGGAGTCAACGACGGAATCTTCGATGCGCACGAGCATGGAATTCTGACGAGCGCGAGCCTGTTGGCGAACGCTCCAGCCACGGCGGACGCCGTTCGACGCGCGAGATCGCACCCCTCGCTCGGACTGGGCGCGCATCTCACGCTCGTCGACGGCTCCCCCATCCTCCCGCCCACCCATGTCCCCACGCTGCTCGAAGGCGATGGACGGTTTCGCCGTTCGTGGAAGCCGTTCATCGTCGCCTGCCTGCAGCGTCGGGTGTCGCTCGTCGACGTGGAACGGGAGTTGACGGCACAGATCCAACGGCTGCTCGGTGCCGGCGTCACGCTCACGCACCTCGACGCGCACAAGCACGTCCACGCGTATCCGCCGATCTTTGCCGTCGTCGCGAGGCTCGCCGTGCGATTCGGCATTCCCGTGGTGCGCGTTCCGTACGAGCGATCGTCGCGACGGTCAGTGCTCGGCGGCGATGCCCGTGACCGTTGGGCAGTGCGACGTCAGGCCGTGTTGAATGCTGCGATGTGGCCGTGGGCGAGGCGCAACGCGCACACGGCGGCGTCGCTCGGGCTGCGCACACCGCAGTTCATCGGCCGCGTCCACACGGGCGTCATCGGCAAGCCGGCGCTTCACTCGATGTTGAGAGCGATCCGTTCCGGCGTCACGGAGCTGATGGTGCATCCCGGATACGTCGACGATGTGCTGAGGCGGACCAGCACCCGCCTGCTCGACTCGCGCCAGCAGGAGCTCGACCTGTTGTGCAGCATGGAGACGCGCGCGCTGCTCCTCGGCGAGCGCATCGATCTCGTCCGGCACGACCTCACGCACAGCGTCAGAAGGAGCGTCCGACATGTCTCGTAACACAACGGGCACACCGCGGCTGTCCATCGTGGTGCCGCTCTTCAACGAAGCGGGAACGATCGCCGAGCTTCACCGCCGTCTCGCGGCGGTGTTGTTCCTGATCGGCCTGCCGTCAGAAATCATCTACGTGGACGACGGGAGCAGCGACGGCACAGCTGAAGCGCTGACCGATATCGCGACCCGCGATTCACAAGTCCGGCTGATCCCGCTCGCGAGAAATTACGGGCAAACCGCTGCGCTCGCGGCCGGCTTCGACGCCGCGGCCGGCGACGTGATCGTTGCGATGGACGGCGATCTCCAGCACGAGCCCGAAGAGATTCCGAAGCTGCTCGCCAAGCTGCACGAAGGCTACGACATCGTCAGCGGATGGCGCGAGCAACGCGTCGACAACCTGTGGACGCGCCGGCTGCCGTCGAAGATCGCGAACTGGCTGATGGCGAAGCTGTCGGGCGTCGCCCTGCACGATTTCGGCACCACGTTCAAGGCGTATCGGGCGCACGTCATCAAGCGCATCCGGTTGTACGGCGATCTGCATCGCTTCATTCCGGCGCTGGCGAGCTGGGGCGGCGCGCGTATCGCCGAGGTGCCGATCGCCAACATTCCGCGGCCGCAGAATCAATCCCATTACGGCCTTTCACGCACGTGGCGTGTCGCGGCGGATCTCATCACGGTCCGATTCCTTCTGCGCTATGTGACCCGGCCGCTGCATTTCTTCGGACCCATCGGCTTCAGCAGCGTCGCGGCGGGCGTCATGGGTGGAGGTTGGATCTTCGTCACGAAAATCGTGACTGGCGCACCGGTGTTTCTCGCGCACGGTCCACTGCTGCTGTTGAGCGCGGTGCTGATTCAGACCGGCGTCGTGCTGATCGGGCTGGGTCTGCTCGCCGAGCTCTTGACGCGCATCTACATGGATGGCCGGCACCGTCGCATCTACACCCTCGCTCGCCAGGCACCGCGGGCCCGCGACGCGTGGAGCGGCCCGCAACCGGTGACGGTCCCGGTGCGGCCAGGAGTCGTGCAGTGATTCGCCGTCATGGCGCTGCCGCCGCCATCGTCGTTCTGCTCGGGCTTCCGGCGAACGTGCACGCCGAGCAGTATCACTACTCGATGACGGCGCGCGTTCGACCGCTCCTGCTGTTCTGGATCAGTCGCAGCGGTGTCGGCGACGCCACCGTGACGCGCCAGCGTGCGCCGGAGCAGACGCGCTACTCGCTGTTGATCGGATCCGATCCTGATCGGGCGCCGCGGCGGATCAATCGCTGGGGCTACATCGAAGAAGAGATACGAGGCGCGGAGGCCCACCTGATTGGCGTCATGACGCAGTCCGACGAGGAATCACTGGAACAGGCGGACGCGAACCTGCGCGCGCAGGCGGCCGGCCGTCATCCGTTCAACGTGATTCAAGCGACGGTCAACGGCGACCGCGCCACCTCGCTCGTGACGACGATCGCGGCGCCGGAGGATTACACGTTCCGGCAGGTTCGAGCCGCGCTCGACCTTGTGCGTCGTGAGTCATCAGCGGGAAAGTCGCGCGTCATCCGGCTTCCGCCCGGGACGCGGCCAGGATTTCTGGCGGCGCTCGCGGACGCCATGCACGCGACGTCGGCCAGTCCGATCACGTACGTCTACCACGGCCGTCTGTACGAGCTGCGGCAAACGCGCGTCCAGAAGATCGCGAGCTTCCAAATCGGCCGGGCCTGGTACGGCGCCGCCGCAGTGGGCGACTTCGTCATCACGAGCATGCACGACGGCGAGCAGACGCGCTTTTCGATGACGTACGGAACGTCCGGGTCGTTCGCTGACGTCCCGTTGAAGGTGACGTACCAACCACGCTGGTGGATGCAGGTGGAGTTGATCATCGACGACACCGGCCGCGCGCCGGCGGTAGCAGACGGAGTGGAACGTTGACGCCCATACGAATATTCCGCACGGCCGTCGTCATCGGCGGCGCCGCGCTGTTCGCGCAGTCGTTGCGCGTCATGGGCCTCGACCGGATCGTCGAGGGCGTCGGTCGCGTCGGATGGGGATTTGCGGCCGTGCTGCTGCTGTCGGGCGCCCGCGAGGTCACACGTACGCTCGCGTGGACGCGAACCGTCGAAGGGCCCGCGCCGCTTCGATTTCTGCAGGCGTTCCGCGCGCGACTGGCGGGTGAAGCGCTGAACACGCTGCTGCCGATGGGAATGGTGCTGGGCGAACCGACGAAGGCGTCACAGGTCGGAGCGGACGTTCCCTTTGCAACCGCCTTCACGGCGCTCGTCGTGGAGTTTGCGTTTTACAGCGCGTCACTCGTCCTGCTGTTCGGCGCCGGCGTCTCGGCGTTCGTCGTGTTGAAGGAGGTCCCGCTCGGTCCCTACGCGACCGCGTTTGGTGCGGCCGCCGGTGTGATCGCGTTGATCGTCCTGGCCGGCATTCGGTGGAGCGGTCCTCTTCACGACGTCGTGTTCGGTTTTGCCTCACGTCATCCCGATAGAGTGCGAGCGATCGTCGCGTTCGAAATCGCATACCACGTGTTTGCGGTCGCCGAGGTGTACGTCACGTTGCTGCTCATCAGCCCGGTACGGCCGACGCTCGCTGCCGCCGTCGTGCTGGAAACCGTGAGCCGGGTCATCACGATGGTGTTCAAGATGCTGCCGATGCGCGTCGGCGTCGACGAGGTCGGCTCTTCGCTCTTTGCGGCGCGCGTGGATTTGAATCCTGCGACAGGGCTCACGCTCGCGCTCGTCAGAAAATTGCGGCTGCTGTTCTGGAGCGCCATTGGCCTGGCACTGCTCGTTCGCCGGCCCTTCGACTCGTTCGTCCTGAGCCCGTCGAAGGACGAACTCGCTCAGGATAGGCCCGCTGCCGTCGCTGCTGCAGTGGCGCGCAGCAACGCCGCCCTGGTCGGGTTGGCCGTCGCGCTCACGTTCGTCGCGGTCAGTGCCGCCGCCGAGCAGCCGCCGCCCGCGATCGTCGCGGGGACGGTGTCGATCACGAGTCCTGACGGCCAGCCGCTCGTCGTCCCCGGCGTCACGCTCACGCTGACGTGCGGAGGCGGCGATCCGCGAAGCGAGACCTCACCACGAAGCGAGATCTCAAACGACCAAGGCGAATTTCGATTTTCCGACGTCACGGCAACCGTCAACCGCTGCTCGATCGTCGCCGACCTTCAGGGGTTCACGTCGGCGACGCAAGTCGTCGAGCTGAAGCCGGGCGAGGAGACGAGGGTCACCTTGCAGCTCGGATTCGACACGCTCCGCGAAGAACTGACCGTCAGCGCGAAAGCCGACGCCTCCGCAGACAGTGCGATTGCGGCGCGCGTCGAGCGCATCACCGCGCAGGTGATGCAGACGGCGCCGATGGCGAGCGAGCGCTTCCAGGCCGCGCTGCCGCTCATCCCCGGCGTAGTCCGCGGTCCTGACGGTCTTCTCAACATCAACGGGGCACGAAGCAACCAGAGCGCGCTGACGTTCAACAACGCCAACGGCACCGATCCGGTCACCGGTGAGGACGCCATCGAGCTGCCGATCGACGCGGTCAGCTCGGTCCAGGTGCGCGGCGCCGCGTACGCGCCCGAGTTCGGCCTGTCGGCCGGTGCCGTGACCACGGTCGAAACGCAGAGAGCCGGAGACGCGTGGCACGTCACGCTGAACGATCTCGAGCCGCGCCTGCGCCGGCGCGGCGGCCGCTTCAAGGGTATCGAGTCGTTCACGCCGCGCGCCACCATCGCTGGACCGGTCGTGAAGGGCACACTCAGCCTGCTCCAGTCGGTGCAGTACGAGTTCAGCCAGACTCGCGTCTTCGGTCTGCCGCCGTTCGAGAGCGACACGAAGCTCCAGAGCCTCGCCTCGTTCAGCCGCGCCGACTGGACGATCGGGCCGTCGAATCACTTCACGGCATCGGCGGTGGTGTCGCCGCGCAAGGCGACCTACGCCGGCTTGAACACGTTCAACCCGCAAAGGGTGACGCCGAACGTCAAGAACCACAACGTGCTCGCCAGCGCCTCGGATCAGATCATCGTGTCGGACAAAGGTGTGTTCGACACGCGCGTGAGCGTGAAGCAGTTCGACTCGACGATCTATCCCAATACGGGCAGCGGCACGATGGTGCTCGCGCCGGACGTCAATTCGGGCAGCTACTTCAACGATCAGGATCGCACCAGCCGCCGCGTCGAGTGGCTGAACACGTACTCGTTTACTCCGGTCGGACCGACGCACGTGATCAAACTCGGCGCCGGCGTGACGCGCGAGTCGTTCGACGGCGTCAGCACAAGCCGTCCCATCCACATCGTCCGCGCCGACGGGACGCTGAGTCAGGCGATCTCGTTTGCCGGCAACGGCGAGCTCGCCCGCCGCAAGACCGCGCTTCAGGGGTACGCGCAGGACTCCTGGACGGTCGGATCGCGGCTCACGGTGCAGTACGGCGCCCGCTACGATTACGAATCGCTCACCGGCGACGTGAACCTCGCACCTCGTGGCTCGGTCACGGCCATCGCAACGGCGGATGGCCGCACCGTCGTTCGCGCCGGCCTCGGCATGTTCTACAGCGCGGTCCCGCTCAACGTCGCGAGCTTCGACCAGATGCAGCGGCGCGTCGTGACCGCGTTCGCCGAGGATGGGGTCACGCCCCTCGGAGCTGCCGTCGAGCTGTCAAACATCGTGTTGTCGGGCCTCCGCACGCCGCGGAGCGTGAATGGCAACGTCGAAGTCGATCGTGAGTGGCTGAAGAACTTTTTCATTCGAGCCGGGTATCAGCAGCGCGCAAACCGTTTCGACCCGGTAGTCGATGCGATACGCGGTGCCACGCTGCTTCGCAGCGATGGCCGCTCCCGCTACCGTGAGGGGCAAATCTCAGCACGGTACCAGTTCAATGGGACTGATCAGATCGTCGGTTCGTACACACGGTCCTCGGCGATCGGAAATCTCAACGACTTCAACGGCTTTTTCGGCAATATCGAGAATCCAGTCATCAGTCCCGATGCGCGGGGGCCGCTGCCGTGGGACGCGCCGAACCGCGTGCTCCTCTGGGGCAACATCAGCCTCCCGCGCGGCTTCACGGTATTCCCCGTGCTCGACGTGCGGACCGGATTCCCGCTGTCGAACGTCGATGCCGATCGCAACTTCGTTGGACCGCGAAACCAAGTCGGCCGATACCCGAGGTTCGTGTCGCTCGACGCGCAGGTCACCAAGAAGCTGCGGCTCTTCAATCACAACGCGACGATTGGCCTGAAGGTTTTCAACATCACGGATCATTTCAACCCGCGCGACTATCAGGGCAATCTCGCCAGCCGCGACTTCGGCCGCTTCGACAACAGCGTCGGCCGCACGTTCCGCGGCAAGTGGATCTTCGAGTTCTAGGCGGATAACTGCCGCCCCTTACGGATGAGCCGGGATCGCGTCGCTGTATATATAAATGATGCGGCCCACGAGCATTGGGGCGTGCCTACCCCTCGACCGTGTGTTCGACCTCAGCAATTCTCAGCACCGTACGGGTTGTCATCCTCGTTCAGCAATCCTCGACGCAACGCAGCGGCGATGGCTTCGGGTCGACTTGCCGCACCCATCCTCCCAAAGAGCATCGTCAAGAGCGCCTCGACCGCCCGATCGCTGATACCGAGGCGGTCAGCAATTTCGCTTGTCGCTTTTCCATCCGCCAACAGTTGGAGCACCGCTCGCTCCGCTGGAGTAATCTGCAGCACCAACGCTCCCTCCATGTTCTTGACGAACGGGACGCCCACAGATCGACATCGACATCAATCGACTGATCACCGTTTGGGAGACGATGTCACCTCAAATGCGAAGCGCAACGCGGGTATCTTGTTTCCGGGGTGATCGTCGGCATACGTGAGTTGAGGCAAACGATACAGTTGCTGGTCCGTGGCGGGTCCTTGATAGATCCCTGGATAGAAATCGATCAGATGTGTGCCAGGTGAACCAGCCGCTGTGAAGTTGACGATCACGTCTCCCTGACTATTGAACCCACACGCGTAGCCCATATAGGCGTTGTCGTACGTGGCGACATAGATGTTGTCGAAGTCGGTCCATCCGACGCCTTTGAGATGGATCGTCACCGGAGTGCCAGGCGGACCTGACGTGGGCGAGATACTCACGACAGAAGATTCGGTCGCGAAGAACGTGCGCGCGAGCGTCTTGTCCCCGGACCTGATGGTCAGCGTGTGCATGCCTCCGAGATCTTCCGGGATCTGCAACGGAGCGTCGAGCCGACCATCCGGACCGACGATGAGCCTCGCCAGGTCCTGTTCCTTTGGCGCGAAGCCATTGCCTGACACCCGGCTCCCGGCGTGCGTGCCCCAGATGACTGAGACGGGCGCCTTGGCGGGGAACCCGCTGCCTCTGAGCACCGCGCGCGTCTGCACGGGACCCTGCACCGGCGTGATGCTCACGTCTGCGCCCGCCAGACTGATTTCAGCCGCGGGTATCTTCTGCGCCGGGTACGGCTCGACATATCCGCCCGCCGCGACGGAGCCCGGGGTCACGTGGAACACGAACCGAGGTCTCGGCAGGTACGCGTTCGGCGCTTGCTCGTGATTCAAGTAACTTTGACCCATATAGCCGGTGTACACCTTGATCTCGTGGACGCCCAC
>MNEX01000048.1 GCA_001917905.1 Acidobacteria bacterium 13_1_40CM_65_14 | reverse complement strand
AGCATCCGCCCGGCGGCCGTGCGCCGGAACTCGACCTCGCTCACTTTGATCTCGAACCTGGCCGTGGGGTCGTATGCCGTCTTCGCGTTGGATCTGGCCGCAACAATGACAGGAAGGCCGGCTGCGCCCAGTGCAGTCATCGTCTTGAGGAAGTCCCGACGTCCGGCAGAATACGTGTCCATGCTCACCTCGTTGCAAGTGTCGAGTTGACACACTATCTGACACCTACCGGGACGCGGCAAGCGGAAACTGGTGGACGAATCAGTTAGAGCCGATGACTCTGCGAGCCGGCGAGGAACGCGCCGGCTCGCTGGGGAAGTCTTTACGGGTAGATGCAGCCGGTCATTGGCTTCTTGCGGGATCCCTTCTTCTTCGTGCCGCCCTTCTTCTTGGCGCCGCCTTTTTTCTTCGCTCCACCTTTCTTCTTCGCCATCTGACCTCCTTCGCTAGTGGACGCCTGAGCAGATCTAATTGACGCGAAACGCGCGGCGCACACGCGGGCGGTCCCGCGCGTCGACGAGCGCGAACAGCGGCCGCAGACGAGTGAGGGCCCCGCGCGACGGCTGGTATTCGCCGATGGGAATCCCCAGCGACAGATAGCGGCTGCCGTCGTTGAGCATGAGGCCGCGCGCCGCGAGCCACGGCAGACGCGCGGCCTGCGACGGATCGAGCTGACTCGAATCCGTGACTCCGTCGCACGCGAGGTACAGCGCGCGATCCTCGCGGGTCAGCACCGACATCCGCGCCGCGGCGCGTGGACGCGTGTCGAACATCACGAGCCGATCCTCGAGGTCCACCGATACGAGCTCGGCGTGGCGCCACGTGGTCCTCCACGCATGGACACTCTTGACGAGCGGCTCCGCGTACCGCGCGACCGCCTGCGGCGCCTTGTACTCGTACGCGAAGTAGTACGCGAGGTTGCGTCGTGCGCTTTCAGGCAGGTCGTAGAGGAAGTCGTAGAAGGGCAGCGGCCGCACCTTGGTGAACCCGAAGTGATCGGCTTGATTGAAGTTGGGGCTGAAGCGATCGAGCCGGATCGCCGCGACGGTAATCGGGCACGGCAAGTGACACACGCGCGGCGTCAAATCGCTCATGCGCTGGTAGTCGGCCGGCGCTTCGCCCGGGAATCCAATCAGGAAATTCCACATCGGCGTCACGCCGATCTCCTTGCACCACTTCAGCAGCTGGATGTTCTGCAGTCCCGAGACGCCCTTCTTCATCAGCTTCAGCACTGCGTCGCTGAAGCTCTCGATGCCCGGCTGAATCGTCATCACGCCCGCGTCGCGCAGCAGGCGGATTTGATCCTTCTTCAGGTTCGACTTGGTCTCGTAGAACAGCGAGACCTCGAGCTTCCGCTTCGCGAGCTCGGGGAGCAGCGTCTTGAAATATTTCAGATCGAGGATGTTGTCGACCACCTGGATGTCGCTGCCCGGATGCGTCGTGGCGAGATGCGTCAGCTCGTCGAGCGCCCGCGCCGCCGACTTGCTCCGATACGCCATCGTCGCGCCATTGAGGCCGCAGAAGGTGCAGTGCATCCGCTCGCCCCACCAGCACCCGCGCGACGTCTCGACGAACACACTCGGCTGCCATTCGCGCGCGAACCGCGTGCGCGCGAACTGGTCGAAGTAATCGCCGTAGTCGGGATACGGCAGCGTGTCGAGATCCTTTACGGAGGAAGTCGCCGGCAGCCGTCCCGACGACAGCACGGCGTCCGCCGTCGCTCGCGTCAGCACGCCCGCGATGTCGTCGGCCGGTTCGCGGCGAACGAGGCGTGCAGCAAGATCCGCGAACACGGCGTCGGCTTCACCGGACACCACGGCGTCGACGAACGGGAACTGTCGAACGGTTTCGGCGCCCATCGTCGCTTCGCAGTTCGCACCGCCCATCACAATGGCGACCTCCGGCAGGCGCCCCTTCAGTTCACGCGCGAGCGCCAGCGATGCCAGATGCTGCTGAAACACGCTCGTGAAGCCGACGATGCGCGGCTGGAGGCCGACGAGGCGATCGGCGCAGTCGGCGATGAAGTGACGCGCGAGCGTGCGAGCTTTCAGAATCGCGCGGACCTCGGCGCGAGTCGGCGGTCGCGTCGGATTCCGGCCGAGCCACGCCGGCGGCTTCAGCAGCACGTCGGCGACGTACTGTTCGTCCTTCTCACGCGACCAGTCGTACAGCGCGTGCGAGAAGATCCACTCGCCGACAAACGCCCGCGTCATCGCCGCCTTCTCGCTGACGATCTTGGAGTAGAGCGCCTGGCCGATGCGCTCGGCAAACGGCAGCGTGAAATACTCGACGCGGCAGGAGAGTCCGCGGCCGAGGACCTGTGGCTGCAGCAGGCTGAGGCCGAGTGACGGCGAGAACAGCGGGCCGAACGGCATGGAGACGAGGACGACGTCGGTCACTTTTGCAGCGCGGCTGCTTCGCGAGTGGCGGCGACGAGCAGCGGATGATGAGGATCGCCGTTCCGCCACGCCGCCGCGAAGTCAGCGTACGCCTGCCGGGCGTCGGCCGTCTGGCCTCCGGCGCGCAGCGTGCGCGCGAGCTGCAGCGTGGCGAAGGTGTGCAGCGGATGCGCCGGCTGATTCCCACGGCGCCCGATGAGATCGCGGAATTCCGCTGCTGCGCGCGTCCGATCGTTGACGGCCGCGTACGCGAGCGCGCGGGCATACGGCAGCCACGGGCCGACGACGCGGTCGTACGGCGCAGCGCTGGTGAGCGCTTCCTGCGCGGACCGGCCGTCGTTCTTCGCGAGCGCGACGCCCGCCTGCAGAACCGGACCGAACGCTTGCATGACGTCCGGCGCCGGCGGTGCGGCCTGCCGATAGCGTTCGGCGAGCTGCGCGGCCTGATCGGGATGACCCGAGAACGCGGCGGCGAGCGACGCCGGCCATGTCGTTTCGATCCCGTTCCCGACGCTGAGCGCTTTCTGCAATCCTTCGCGCGCGCGCGCCTGATCGCCCAGCAATGCGTCTCCAAGCGCCTGCTCCGCCAGCAGACCGCCGGCGTAGTCGTTGATCCGCGCCGCACGGGCCGCGGCGATCGCCTGCGAGTACAACGACCGGCTCCTCTCGATTTCACCCGACGCCAGCGCCGCTCGGGCCGCCTCCGCCAGCACGAGGTAGCCGTCGGGGCGCGAGGCCGCCGCGTGAAGATGCTCGTCCATCGCGCGCGCGTCATGATCGAGAAAGGCGAGGTCGTAGAGGAGCGATCGGTTGAACGAGGAATCGAAACCGCGTGCCGCAGCGTCGCGGAGCACCGCCTTGGCTTCGTCGAACCGATCGAGTTTGATGAGCGTGCGCGCGAGCTGCTGATACGGCACGACCGCATTCGGGCCGAGGCGGACCGCCGCACGCGCTTCGTCCAGCGCTTCGTTGATTCGGCCCAGCCGATCGTAGGTGGTGGACAGGTTGATGTGCGGAATCCAGTCCGGCGGGTACGTCTGGATCCACAAGCGATACGCCGCGACGACCTCGTCGAGGCGGCCGGTGACGATGTAGTGGTAGTTCGCCTTGACGAACAACCGTTCCGGCTCGCTCAACGAGTCGCTGCGGGCGAAGGCACGCTCCATGTACTTCTGCGCCTGCTCGAGCTCGTGGAGGTTCGTGTAGATCGACGCCAGGCGCGCCGCGGCGAGCGCGAAGTTCGGATCGAGCTCGAGTGCGTGCTCGAAAAACGGGATGGCCTGCACCTCGCCGGTCTGGTTCCGCGTTTCGGCGCCCATGCTGTACGCCTTCAGCGCCTCGAGCGACGAGGTGGTTGCGTTTTGGACGGGGACATTGAATCGCTCGATCGATCCGATCGATTCGCCCAGCTTTTCACGGATGCGCGCGGCGGCCGCGCCCACGCTGGCGAGCACGTCGGTCTTCGACGCGGCTTGCGCCTGCTCGCGGGCGATGACGTCGCCGGTCCGGCACGCCTGCGCCTCGATGCCGATGACGTAGGCGCCGCCAAGCGGCGCAATCGAGCCGAGCAGAATCGCCTTCACACCCATCCGCTGACAGAGATCGTGCGCCAACGCCGCAGTAATCCGCTCGTCGACCGGCCGCTCCATCAGTCTCAGCGTCGAGCGCAGCTGCGACGCCGGCAGGACGTTCAGGTACGGCGACTGCTGAAGTTGAATCTCGAGCGCGTCCTTCAACGCGCCGTCGAAGACCGTTTCGCCGGTGGTGTTCGCGAAGTCGGCCAGCAGCAGCGGCTCGCGCGAGGCGAGCGACGCCGACGGCGTTCGGTACCACGTGACGCCGACGTAGCCGGCCGTGACGAGCAGCAGCAGCGCGGCGGCAATCGATCCGACGCCGCGAAAGCTCCGCCCCTCGAACGCGCGCGACAAGCCGGACGAGCTCGGTGTGGTGGGGACGAAGTCGGGCGCCTTCCGGTAGACGTCAGAGCCGATCGAGAGCGTGCTGGTGGCGCCGACGGCGCTTTCCGTTTTGGCGGCGGCGTACTCGCGCCCCGCAATCGATCCGCTCTGGACGGCGCGCAGAAACGCCGCGACTTCGGCCGCGTTGGCGGGACGCTTCTCGCGATCTTTTTCCAGCATCCGCTGGAGCAGCCGGCGCAGCTCCCTGGGAATCGTCGAGACGTCCTTGGAATCGAGCCCTGGCGGGGAGGCGTGCAGAATGGAGTCGACAATCGCGGTCGTCGACCGGCCGTCGAACGCGCGGCGGCCCGTGATCATTTCGTAGAACACGAGGCCGAGCGAGAACACGTCGGTGCGCGCGTCGAGTGGATCGCCCAGCGCCTGCTCGGGCGACATGTACAACACGGTGCCGACGGCGGCGCCTGGACTCGTCAGGCTCGCGGGCACGCCGGATTCCGTGCCTTCGCTCATCGCGGCGAGGCCGAAGTCGAGCAGCTTGGCGTCGCCCCGAGCGGTGACGAAGATGTTGGCCGGCTTGATGTCGCGGTGCACGATGCCCGCGGTGTGCGCCACGTCGAGCGCGTCGGCGATTTGCACGCCCAAATTGACGACCGTCCCCGTCGAGAGCGGACCCGCGGCGAGGACCTCGAAGAGCGTCAGGCCGCGCAGCAGCTCCATCACGAGGTACGGGCGATCGTCGGCTTCCGGCGCCTGGCCGACGTCGTAGATCGTGCAGATGTTCGGATGGTTCAGCGCGGAGGCCGCGCGCGCCTCGCGCGCAAACCGCCGCAGATGTTCTTCCGATGTCGCGAGCGCCGGCGACAGCAGCTTGACGGCGACGTCCCGATGCAGCTTCAGGTCGTGCGCCTGATACACCTCGCCCATGCTGCCCGCGCCGAGCGGGCCCGTGATCTCGAAGCGGTCGGCGATGCGGACGCCGGGGTTCAGCGCCACGGCCCGCTCGCGACACCGGCGCGTGGTCGTTGGTGACGTCTTCCGCGACGCGCTGGTTGTCGTCGATGAAGAGGCGTGACGGTTGCGGGCGATGGCCAATCGAGAGGGCTGGCGCAGTCCCGACCGGTGCCGAAATGCCGTTTCACGCTGGGAACGCGGGCGATTCTACCTCAAACACGCGAACTCCGACGTGTCAGAGTTCGTCTGTCTCGTCATGCGGTTCACGCGCTCGGTCAGGATTGATTTTTGCTAGGACTCGGCCATGCGAAATCCTTGTCTCAGCGCGCTTGTCATCACCTTCGTCACGCTGACTGCGACGCCCGCGCGTGCGGACGGCTTCGTCACGCCGTACATCGGGTTCAACTTCGGCGGCGATTCCGCGAACTGTGCCGGCCTCACCAACTGTGAGGAGAAGCGGACGAACTGGGGCGTGACGTTCGGCACCACGCGCGGCATCTTCGGCTTCCAGGAAGACATTGGCTACGCGCCTGACTTTTTCGGGAAGACGCCGGGCGGCGACAACGCGGTCCTGCACTTCATGACCGACCTGATGGTCGTTGTGCCGGCAGGCCCGGTTCAGCCCTACGCGTTTGTCGGCATCGGCGTCATTCACCCGCACGCGAAGCTGGACGCCTCGAGCCTCGCCGTCGCCAAAAATGCCCTCGGCCACGATCTGGGCGGCGGGCTGAACGTCTTCTTCACGCACAGCGTCGGCGTGCACGGGGAAGTGCGCCACCTGCGGACGTTCAAGGACTTCACGCTGCCCGGCTTCAGCAGCGACAAGCTCGATTTCTGGCGCGCCAGCGCCGGGCTCACTTTCAGGTTCTAGTCCGTCACCTGCAAGGATCCGACGACGCGATCGAAGACGCCGCGGTAGGACGAGAACTCGTTACTCGGCGCGACGCCGATCGCGTACAGCAGGTTACCGTTGCGAAGCTGCGTCGTGAACACCTCGATCGTTTCGTTCTGACCGGTCGCGTCGTTGCGGTTCTGCAGCACGGCCCGCAGACCGCGGCGGCCCGCAAACGACACGCGGTCGTATCCCGACTGCTGGCGCAGGCTCGGATTCCCCTGCGACAGCGACTGAATCAGTTCGTCGGTGGCCGTCTGCAAATCGTGTGACTCGTTGCGGGCCATCCCGAACTCCATGCCATGCGTGAAGACGCTCTGACCGTTCGCGGTCCCGTAGGCGCCCTCGGGCGCGAACGTCACGGTGTTCGAGTCCTGGATCTCCTGCCAGTTCGAAGGCACGCTCACACGGAACAGATTCGCTTCGTTGTACGTGCGATAGCTCGATGACGGCGGCTGGACGCGCCCCGTGGGCGTGCGCGTTTCGCCGCCAGAGGTCGGCCGGGTGCCGGTTCGGTTCTTCGTCGCTGCCTCGGTCGTCGGCGCGGCCGGCAACTGCTTGAGATGTGCCTTCGCCTGATCGAACGCGCGCGAGTCACGGATCGGGTTCAGGACCCGAAGCGCCTGCGCTTCCTGATTGATGTACTCGTAGCGGTTGCCGGGATTCGGGTGATCGCTCAGCCACTGGGGGCCGCCGGACCCGCCTTGCTTCTCGATCGTTTTGAACATGTTCGCCATGTCGCGAGGATCGTAGCCGGCGCGCGCCATGATCTGAGCGCCTTGAAGGTCGGCCTGCTTCTCGTACTCGCGGCTGAACTTCAGGAAGTACGTGCCGATGCCGAATTGCGTCCCCTGGGAGATGACCTGTCCCCACGTTCCGCCGACGATGGACCCGAGGATGGCGCCGGCGATCTGGCCGATGCCCGCCGCTGTCTGTTTGCCGGCCTGCGCGGTCCCGTGGCGCAGCACCACGTGACTGAGCTCGTGCGCCATGACGCCGGAGACCTCGCCTTCCGTCTTGGCGGCTTCGATCATCCCGCGATTGATGAACATGGGTCCGCCGGGCAGCGCGAAGGCGTTGATCTCGCGAACGTTGACGACCTCGAACGTGTAGCGGAACTCGGGATGCTGAAGTTCCGGCGGAATGGCGTTCACGAGACGACGTCCGAGCCCTTCCACGTACGAGGTCACGGCATCGTCATGAAAAATGGGCAGCTCTTGCCGAACCTGAGCGGCCGCCTGGCGTCCCAACTCCACGTCCTGCGCGGGCGAGTAGCTATTGGGTGGCGGAACAATGCGTGTTTGCGCAGTGACGATCGTCGTCGACAAGAGGATCGCCAGAACGGTGTGCGAGCGCAGCGATAAGCGTCGTGCCTTCATGCCGTCGTGTTTGTGCAAAATCAAGTCCGATAATACTTCAATGTATGGATGAGCCCGTAAGCGCATCGAATTGGCTAGAGTAGGGGCAGTTTCAACTGCGCCACGAAGGAGAGCGGTGATGCCTGAAGCGACGATGACGCGGCAAGAATCGATTACGCGCGAACAGCTGATTGAACTGTTGAACGAGGATCTCGCGCGCGAGTATCAAGCGGTGATCGCCTACGTCGTGTACTCACAAGTGCTGAAAGGCGCCGCGTACATGAGCATCGCGAAGGAGCTCGAGAAGCACGCGGGCGAGGAGCTGCATCACGCGTTGATCATCTCGAAGCACGTGGACTATCTGGGTGGAATGCCGACGGCCACGCCGCTCCCCGTCGTGCAGTCGGAGAACGCGGAGGAAATGCTGCGCGCGGATCTCGACAACGAGAACAACACCATTCGCGCCTACCGCGACCGCGTCCGTCAGTGCGAAGCGCTCGGAGAGTTTGCGATCGCGGAAGACATCCGCGAGATTCTGCGCCAGGAGCAGGAACACCAAATCGATCTGGCGACCGCGCTCGGCGAAGACCCGCCGGACGTCTCCCGACGCTAGAACGTGTCTCATAAACCCGAACAATCACGAAACCACGAAAGCACGAAACCACGAAAAAGAAAACCTTTAGGTTGTTTCGAGTTTTCGCGTTTTCGTGTTTTCGTGTTCTTGTGGGAACGCCATTTGTGAGATGGCTTCTAGTGTCGGGCGCTGCTAGCCCGCGGTGGGCGTGTTCTCGCTGTTGAAGAAACTCCAGACCGTCGACGGCAGCGATCGGACACTGAGATAGATCGCGTACGCGGCGAAGAGCCAGGCGACGCGGCGCCAGTTGACGTGAGGGTCGGTCGTGCGGCGGCCGCTGCGCGAATGTTTCCGGCGATCGTCGCGCTCGATCGCGCGGCGTTCGGGTGTCGGAGTAGAAGTTTCGGGCACGTGGACGGATCATGCAACGGGAACGCCATTGAAGATACACAATGACGGTATCGCGTTCCCACGCATAGCCGAGGTGGTGACCGTCTTGGTCCGCGACGTTTCATGTGGTGCTGCTGACTGCGGCGTGCCCGAACTGCGCGTTCGTCAAAGAGTTGCGATCGGTTCGATGTTTCTGCGATGCGGTGTCGACCCGCGTTGGATCTCTCCTTGCAAAAACGGAGGGGATGACATTGTCGCTGGTGTTAACACACACCTCGCACGCGTCCGATACGCATCGGAGTTCGCGTATCTCAGCCGTGCGGCGCCAGCGCTCACGAGCATGCCCGACAATCGCATAAAACCCGACAGTCGCATGAAAAATGTCCGCCGCGCAGGCCGTCCTCCAGCTGGTGCCCGAGAAGGGGAGAAGGTCAAGGACTACCCGCAGTTGAGCATTCGGGTCCCCGTCGAAATGAAGGCTCGCCTCAACGCCCTGAGCGCCGTCACAGGACTTGCGCAGTGGCGCGTCATCGTCGAAGCCATCGACTGCTTCCTTCACGATCTCCCGCCGACCGATCGCGCACTCGTCGACGGTCTCAGCCAACGCCTGTTGCGCGCTGGATAGAGCCGGGCTCTATCCTGTAGCGCACGGGCGGTTCGGCCGAAATAATAGTGTCAACAATTGTCAGGTCGCCCTTGTTCTGACACAAACTGTCAGCGTTCGCGGGTGAGCTGATCTTCTAAGTTGTTGATTCAACAGAGCTGGCCGCCTTCGGTGACGTCGGCATGGGCTCTGCTTTATGGTGTGCTAGAGGACTATAAGGAGTGCCTACGCGCGTGACTGTTCGCAAGGCGCACGGATTTGCGCTGATCGACATGATTTTCGTATGCGGCGTGATCGGCATCCTCGTGAGCATCGCGATGCCGAGCCTGTTTTCGGCGAAGCAGTCGGCTGCCTCGGCGTCCGCGATCGGTACGTTACGCGCGATCAACAGCGCGCAGCTGACCTATGCGCTGACGTGCGGCGCTGGATTCTACGGGCCCTCTCTCTCTCGGCTTGGTACATCGCCGCCCGGCAGCAACGCACCGTTCATCGGCGGCGGCCTTGGCAGCGCCGATACCGTGATCAAGAGCTCTTACATCGTTCAGTTGTCGGCGACGCCGTTTCCCGGTTCACCCTCCTCTTGCAACGGCGCCGCTGCTGGAGAGGACGGACAGGGGTTCAAGGCCGCGGCCGATCCGAACGTTCCGCAGAATGTTCGATTCTTCGCGACCAACGCCAACAACTCGATCTTCGAACACACCTCGACGCTCTGGGGCGCGATGCCCGAAGTCGGCGAACCGGCGGTCGGCCATATCCTTCGTTGATTCAGCTATAATCGCGGTCCATGTGGACCAAGATGATGTCCGGGCCGCGCAAGAAGGCCCCGAAGACCATTGCGGTCATCGATCCCGATCGGTGCTTCGGTGCGTTTGCGTGCTCGATTTGTCAGGCGGCCTGTCCGGTGTCTGGCTGCATCGTCGAAGAACCGGATCGTGACGGCCGGATGGTGTGCGCGGTTCGCGCGGATCTCTGCATCGGGTGCGGGTTGTGCGTCACCCTCGGCAATCCGACCGCGCCGCAGCAACGCGAGTTCGGCTGCCCCGCCGACTACGACGCGATCAACATGATGCCGTTCGAAGAAGTCGTCAAGCTTTTGAACGAATCGCCTGCGAGTAGCGCGACGGCAGCCGGTGATCGAGCGTCGACTCAATAAACGCCGAGGCTTCGGTCACCGCATTCAACGACACGCCCGTTTCGATTCCCAATCCATCCAACATGTAGATCAAGTCTTCGGTGGCGAGGTTGCCGGCCGCGCCCGGCGCGTACGGGCAGCCGCCGAGTCCGCCGGCCGAGGCATCGAACGTGTTGATGCCGAATGGCAGCGATGTGAGGACGTTCGCCAGGGCCGTGCCGCGGGTGTCGTGGAAATGCAGCGCGACCTTCTCGACCGGGACGCGCGCGAGCACCGCGTCGAGGACGTGCGGGACCTGACCGGGGTGCGCGATGCCGATCGTGTCGCTCACCGACACCTCGAACACGCCGAGATCGACGATCCGTGCGGCGACTTCCGCGACGCGCTCGGGTGCCACGGCGCCTTCGAACGGACAGCCGAATGCCGTCGACAGATAGCCGCGGACACGCAGGCCGGCGGCGTGCGCACGATCGCAGACCTGCCGATAGGTCGACAGCGATTCGGCGATGCTTTGATTGATGTTCTTGCGGCTGAACGTCTCGGTGGAAGCCGCGAAGACGGCGATCTCGGAGACACCGGCGTCGAGCGCGCGATCGAGTCCCGCGAGATTCGGTACGAGGGCGGTGTAGCGAGTGCCAGGCCGGCGGGTGATGCCGGCAAAGACGTCTGCGGCGTCCGCCATTTGCGGCACCCATTTCGGGCTGACAAACGCCGATACTTCGATCACCCGCAGATTCGCCGCGCTGAGACGATTGACGAACTCGATTTTGTCGGCGGTCGCGACTGTGACGTGCTCGTTCTGAAGACCGTCCCGCGGTCCGACTTCGACGACCGTCACGCGGCGGCCCTTCAGGTCCATCACGCGAATTCGACCAATGTGGCGTCCGCCGGCACGAGCTCGCCTTCGCGGCAGCAGACGGCGCCGATCGTCGCATCGGCCGGCGCGCGAATGGGCAACTCCATTTTCATCGCCTCGAGCACCAGAACCGTGTCGCCCTTCTTCACCGCGTCGCCCCCCTTGACGTGGATCTTGAGGACCGTGGCCGGCATCGGCGCCACGAGTGTATCGCCCGACGAAGCTCGCGTCGCTCGACGCGGAGGTGAGCCTGCGTGTGACACCTCGCGGCGCACCGTACGAGCACTTGGATCCCACGGGTCGAAGGTCGACATTGCGGATTGCGGATTGCGGATTGCGGATTGATTGTGGATTGCGGATTGATTGTCGATTGCGGATTGATCGTCGATCGTCGCGGCAATGGCTTCGCCTTCCCGGTCGAGGTACGCCGTGTCGATCGATCCGTCACGAAAGGCCTGCGTGGCGAGGACGCGGGCGACGAACGGCACGTTCGTGCGGACGCCTGCAATCCTGAAGTCGCGCAGCGCGGCGATCAGCCGCGCGGTGGCGAGCTCGCGCGTTTCAGCGATCGCGATCACCTTGGCCATCAGTGGGTCGTAGTAGATCGACACTTCGCCGCCTTCGGCGACGCCCGAATCGACGCGAATGCCGGGCCAGTGCGGCTCACGATACAGGAGCAGCAGGCCGGCCTGCGGCAGGAAACCGCTCGCAGGATCTTCGGCGTACACGCGCGCCTCGATCGCGTGACCGCGCTGATCAATCGTGTCCTGTGTCCATGGCAGTGGCTCGCCGGAGGCGACGAGGAGCTGCGCGCGCACGAGATCGAGTCCGGTCACCTGTTCGGTGACGGGATGCTCGACCTGCAGCCGCGTGTTCATCTCGAGAAAGTAGAAGGCTGCATGGTCACCTCCGCCGCTGCGCACATCGATGAGGAACTCGATGGTGCCGGCGTTGCGGTACGTCACGGCGCGCGCCGCGGTGACCGCCGCTTCGGTCATGCGCGCCCGCAAACCCGAGGTCAGCACGGGCGACGGACTTTCCTCGATCACCTTTTGGTGGCGGCGCTGCACGGAACACTCGCGTTCGAACAGGTGCACAACGTGCCCGTGATGGTCACCGAACACTTGGACCTCGACGTGATGCGGCCGTTCGACCAGGCGCTCGACGTACAGCGTACCGTCGCCGAACGCCGCCGTCGCCTCACGCCGCGCCGCCTGGATCGCTTCGACGATCTCACGGGCGTCGCGCACGTGCCGCATGCCCTTGCCACCGCCGCCCGCAGACGCCTTGACCAGCACCGGCAACCCGACGCGATCAATGGCGTGCTTGATGCCCTCGTCCGATTGATCGTCGGGTGTCTCGCCGGGCACGACCGGTACGCCGGCCTGCTGCATCAGGCGGCGGGCCTCGATCTTCGAGCCCATGCGGGCAATCACGTCGGGCGGCGGACCGACGAACGTCAGGCCGGCGTCGACGCAGGCCTGCGCGAAGGTGGCGTTCTCGGACAGGAACCCATAGCCGGGATGAACCGCGTCCGCCTGTGACTGGCGGGCCGCCTCCACGATTGTCGGCATCGACAGATAGCTCTGGATCGCAGGCGCCGGTCCGATCGGGAGGGCGCGATCGGCGGCGAGCGCGTGCGGAGCGCGCTCGTCGGCGTCGGAGTAGACGGCGACACTTTCGATCCTGAGCTCGCGGCACGCGCGAATGATGCGGATCGCGATCTCGCCGCGGTTGGCAATCAAAAGGCGCTTGATCATGGCGCGCGCCGATTCAACACAAAGGACACCAAGGACACAAAGGTAAGAGCCTACCGGTTCCGGGCCTTCGTGTCCTTGGTGTCCTTTGTGTTCAACAGGCCTTCGGACCAGCTAGGCGCTCGCTTTTCCAGAAACGCGCGCAGGCCGTCTTGGCCCTCAGGCGAGACGCGCCGCGTGGCGATGGCCCGGGCGGTGATCTGCATCGCTTCGTCGACCGTCAACTCCCAGACGTGCGGAATCAGCGCCTTCGCGGCGGCGACGGCTTCCGGTCCCGCCGAGAGGATTTCCTGGATGTAGTGGCCCACGGCCGCGTCGAGCTCGTTCGCAGGCACAACTGCGTGGACGAGCCCAATCTCTTTCGCGCGCGACGCCGGAAAGCGGGCGCCGGTGAGAAACAGCTCGCGCGCCGCCGACTGGCCAATCTTTGCGAGCGCGAACGGCGAGATGACCGCCGGGATGATCCCGAGCTTCACTTCCGTGAACCCGAACAGCGCATCGTCGCTCGCAACGACGATGTCGCAGACCGCGGCGAGTCCGGCGCCGCCGCCGAGTGCGGCCCCCTGGATGCGGCCGATGACTGCAAGCGGCAGCTCATTGATCGCGGCAAACATGCGCGACATGGCCATGGCGTCGCGCAGGTTCTCTGCCTCGGTGTACTGAACCGTCTTCGACATCCACGTGACGTCGGCGCCGGCGCAGAACATCCTGCCGGCGCCCGCGAGCACGACCGCCCGCAGCTCGCGGCGTTCGGCCGCGTCGCGTGTGTGCGCTGCCCACTCGGTCAGCTCGGCGATCACGTGCTCGTTGAACGCATTGCGCACATCCGGCCGGTTCAGGGTCAGGTACTCGACGGGACCGTCACGCTCCGTGGCCAGGAACTCGTAGCTCATGACGCACCCTCTCCACCACGGTGGACACTGAGGACACAGAGGTCAAATCTCGTTTCCATGAAAGAATTTTCACCTCCGCGTCCTCCGTGTCCTCTGTGGTGGAGAGGCTTCACATCCGAAACACTCCGAAGCGCGCCTCCGGAATCGGCGCGTTGTACGCGGCGGACAGTCCGAGCGCGAGCGTCTGACGAGTCTCGACAGGATCGAGAATCCCGTCGTCCCACAGCCGCGCGGTGGAATAGTACGGCGATCCTTCGTGCTCGTACTTGTCGAGAATCGGCTGTCGTATGGCGTCCTCTTCTTCAGCGCTGAAGGCCTTGCCCTCACGCGTCAGCTGATCGCGCTTCACCGTCGTCAAGACCGACGCGGCCTGTTGCGCGCCCATGACCGAGATGCGCGCGTTCGGCCACATCCACAGGAAGCGCGGCTCGTAGGCGCGGCCGCACATGCCGTAGTTGCCCGCGCCGAACGACCCGCCGATGATGACGGTGAACTTGGGCACGACAGAGGTCGCGACGGCGTGCACCATCTTCGCGCCGTCCTTCGCGATGCCGGCGCGCTCGTACTTGCCGCCGACGATGAAGCCCGTGATGTTCTGCAGGAAGATGAGTGGGATGCCGCGCAGATTGCACAGCTCCATGAAGTGCGTCGCCTTGAGCGCCGACTCCGAGAACAGGACACCGTTGTTGGCGATCAGGCCGACAAGAAATCCGTGGAGCCGCGCGAAGCCCGTGACCAGCGTCGTGCCGTAGCGCTCCTTGAACTCGTCGAAACGTGAGCCGTCGGCGAGGCGGGCGATGATTTCGTGCACGTCGTACGGCTTGCGACTGTCTGCGTTCACGATGCCGTAGATTTCCGACGGATCGTAGCGCGGCTCCTCGGGCGTCGTCATATCCGCGGAGAGCTGTTTGACGGTATGAAGCGACTCGGCCGCGGTGCGGCACATCTCGATGGCGTGATCGTCGTCTTCCGCGAAATAATCCGCCACGCCCGACACGCGTGTGTGGACGTCGGCGCCGCCGAGATCTTCCGCCGTCACGTCCTCGCCGGTGGCGGCTTTCACGAGCGGCGGACCACCGAGGAAGATCGTGCCCGTGCCCTTGACGATGATCGTGACGTCGGACATCGCAGGCACGTAGGCGCCGCCGGCGGTGCACGATCCCATCACCGCGGCGATTTGTGGAATCCGCTCGGCCGACATGCGTGCCTGATTGAAGAAGATGCGGCCGAAGTGATCGCGGTCGGGAAAGACGTCGGCCTGGAGCGGCAGAAACGCGCCGCCGGAGTCCACCAGGTACACGCACGGCAGGCGATTCTGTCGCGCGATGTCCTGCGCGCGCACGTGCTTCTTCACGGTGATCGGAAAATAGGTGCCGCCTTTCACCGTCGCGTCGTTGGCGACGATCATGACTTCACGGCCCGACACGCGGCCGATGCCTGTCACAATCCCTGCCGCGGGCGCTTCGTCGTCGTACATGCCGGTGGCGGCGAGCGGCGAGAGCTCGAGAAACGGCGAGCCGCGATCGAGGAGCCGATCGATGCGGTCGCGTACGGGCAGCTTGCCCTGTTCGCGATGACGTTGCACGTATTTGGCGCCGCCGCCTTCACGCGCGCGGGCCAGGCGTTCGCGCAGCTCGGCGACGAGCTGCGCCATGCGTTGCCGGTTGGTCTGAAACGTGGAGTCCGCGGGACTGATGTGCGATTCGAGTGTTACCATCCACAACAATCCGTCTTGAAGCCGCAGGACGGGCAGCGCCAGACGGCGTGCATGCGGTACATTTCGGCCTGACCGCAGCGCTCACAGATCTCTTTGTCGGCGTCGTTGACCGGCGCCCATCCAGGTGCCACCGGCGTCTTCAGCGGTGAGGGCGGGTTGTCCGGCGGGCGCGGCGGCGTCGGCTTGGACATGCGGCGATTATGGCATGGATTGACGACCAGCTCGTGGCGCGCGGCATCCGCGACACGCGCGTCCTCGACGCGATGCGACGTGTGCCGCGTCACGAGTTCGTCGAACACGAGACGCAGGGGCTCGCGTATGCGGATCGCGCGCTGCCGATCGGCGACGGACAAACGATCTCACAGCCGTACATGGTCGCGGCGATGACCGAAGCGCTGCGTCTGCATGGACGCGAGCGCGTGCTCGACGTCGGCACGGGTTCTGGATATCAAGCCGCGATTCTCGCGGAGCTGGCGCGCGAGGTCGTCACCATTGAACGCCGGCCCGAGCTCGCCGACGCGGCGCGCAAGCGGCTTGACTCGCTTGGTTATCGCAACGTGCGCGTCCTCGTCGGCGACGGCAGCGTGGGGTATGTGGACGACGCGCCGTACGACGGCATCCTCGTCGCCGCGGCATCGCCGCGCGTGCCGGAGTCGCTCAAGCATCAGCTCGCCGACGGCGGACGCCTCGTCATCCCTGTCGGTCCGCCTGATCAACAGCGGTTGACCATCGTCTGCCGCGACGGCGATCGGTTCGTCGAGTCCGTCCACGAAGGCTGTGTGTTCGTCCCATTGGTGGGGGCTGAAGGCTGGCCCGAATAACTTAGGGTCGCCACCACTGGTGTAACGTCTCGAAACCGTTGAGGATAACGCCCAACTCAGCGGTATTAAATCACTACAGGCTGTAATAAATAACAACGGGATCCCAAGTTGTGTATTGACACATTGCGCGTTTTTCATACATTCTGTGGTTATGAGTCTGAAACGCAAAAGGCGAGTCCTCGCGATAGACGATGAGCCGGCGATGACCGAGTGGCTGAAAATCCTGCTCGAGCATGCGGGCTACGAGGTCCGAACGGCGCTGATCGGCACGCGCGGCGAAGAGCTCTTCAAGACGTGGCATCCCGACTCTGTCATCACGGACATGATGCTGCCCGACGTCGACGGCATCGAGCTGGTTCGCAAGTTCAAGCAGATCGACCCCGAAGCCGAAGTGATTGTCATCACCGGCCAGGGGAACATTCCGCGGTCAGTCGAGGCGGTGAAGGCTGGTGCGTTCGACTTTCTCGAAAAGCCGGTCGATGCCGAGCGTCTGCTCGACAAGCTCGAGAAAGCGATCAAGCAGAAAACGCTGATCGACGAGAACGAGCAGCTCAAGGCCAAGCTCCAGGACCGCTACAAGTTCCAAAACGTGATCGGTAAGAGCAAGAAGATGCAGGAGCTCTTCGAGCTGATCGAGAGCGTCGCGGCCAGCGAAGCCAACATCCTGATTCAGGGCGAGAACGGTACGGGCAAGGAGCTGATCGCCAATGCGATCCACTACAACAGCAAGCGGTCCAAAGGCCCGTTCATCAAGATCAATTGCGCCGCCATTCCCAAAGACCTGATCGAGTCGGAGCTGTTCGGCTACAAGAAGGGCGCGTTCACCGGCGCGACGATGGACAAGGAAGGCCTCTTCGAGATGGCGGAGGGCGGATCGCTGCTGCTCGACGAAATCGGCGAGATGCCGCCGTACCTCCAGACCAAGCTGCTGCGCGTGCTGCAGGAACGCGAGTACCGGCCGATTGGCAGCGATCGCATCGTGCACGTCGACTTCCGTCTGATCTGCGCGACGAACATCGACCTCGACGCGGCGCTGCGCGACGGCAAGCTGCGTGAGGATCTGTACTTCCGGATCAACACCATCACGCTGCGCGTGCCGCCGCTTCGCGAGCGCACGGAAGACATTCCGCTGCTCTGCGACTACTTCCTCGACAAGTTCCGCCAGCGGTATCAGAAGAACGTGAAGTCGCTCGCGCCGTCGGTGTATCACCTGCTGATTCGGAATCGCTGGCCGGGGAACGTGCGCGAGCTCGAGAACGCCATCGAGCGCGCCGTGCTCGTGGCGAAGGGCACCGAAATCGCGGTGTCGGATCTGCCGGAATCGATTCGCGAGGAGTCGACGAGCGCGACCGATTTCGTCATCCCGCCGCATCGCACGCTGGCGGAAATCGAGAAAATGGCGATTCTCCAGACGCTGCAGCGCACGAACTGGAACAAGCAGGAAGCGGCACAGATCTTAGGGTTGTACCGCCCGACGCTGTACAGCAAGATGAAGAAACACGACATCCGCGACGCTGGCAAAGCGGCGCGGACGACCACCACGTCCGGCACCACGACGTCGACCCCAGCCGCCACCTAGTGGAGTGTCTTCGTTGAAACAGTCCCAGGACTCCGGAGAACGCAAAGTCCGCGAAGGCCGCAAAGACGAAAATCCATCGGTTTTCTTTGCGCTCTTTGCGTCCTTTGCGTTCATCGTCCGTCGAGCCGTTACTGATTCAGCGGAGACGTGTCACTAGTGGAGTGTCTTCTCGAATGCACAACTGGGCCGCTCCGTCGTCGCGGCCCGAGAATCGTGGTCGAAGGCTCGTTGTGAGGAGTACCGAATCAGTTCCGACGGTCCGCCTGGATGGCTGATGGCGATCGTCGACCGCGTCGGCGGTAGCGTCCTTTCTTCCCTGGAATTTGTCGGCGCGCTGGCGACCTTTGGCGGCCGCGCGATCGTGAGCGCGTTTCGGCCGCCCTACGAGGTGGGGGAGATCGTCCGCCATCTCTACCAATTCGGCCTCCGCTCGATGCCGCTGATCCTCACCTCGGGGTTTGCCATTGGCGTCGTGCTCTCCATGCACACGCGCGCGACGCTCGCGCGCTTTGGCGCCGAAGCGATGATTCCCGCCGGCCTCGCCGTCGCGCTCGTGCGAGAGACCGGTCCGCTGACGGCCGGGCTGTTGGTGTCGGGGCGCGTCGGCGCCGGAATCGGCGCCGAGATTGGCGCGATGCGCGTGACCGAGCAGATCGATGCGCTCGAGGCCAACGCCGTCGACGCCTTCAAATTCCTCGCGGTGACGCGGGTTATCGCCTGCATGATCGCGATGCCGCTGCTGACCGTGATGATGGACTTTGCCGGCATCGTCGGCGGATTCACCGCCGAAACGGCCGTGTCGGGCATGTCGTGGCAGCTCTACTTCGAGCGGTCGTTCCTCTACCTCGAGTTCTCGGACCTGATCCCGGCGACGCTCAAGACCGTCGTCTTCGGCTTTCTGATCGCCAGTGTCGCCAGCTATCTTGGATTCACGACGAGCCGCGGCACGGAAGGCGTCGGCGAGGCGTCGACGCGCAGCGTCGTCATGGCCTCGATTCTGATCATTCTGAGCGACGTCATCCTCGTGAAGATCATCTTCTTCTTCTACCCGCAAGTCCCCGCATGACGAGTCAGGGTTCGCAGGGTTCGCCAGGCGCTCGAGGATCGCACGGTTCCGAACCGCACGGGCCGCCCGAACCTCGCGAACCCAGCGAACCTCGCGAGCCTGCCGTGAGGCTGGACCACGTGTCGAAGAGCTTCGGCGGCCTGAAGGTCCTCGACGACATCACGTTCGAGATCTCGAAGGCGAAGGCGTTCGTTCTCCTCGGACGCAGTGGAACCGGCAAGAGCGTCACGCTGAAGCACATCATCGGCCTGGTGCGGCCCGACAAGGGCCACGTGTTTGTCGACGGCCGCGAGATCACGCAGCTGGATGCACGGGCGCTGTCGGACGTGCGCAAGCACATGGGGTTTCTGTTTCAGAGTGCGGCGCTCTTCGATTCGATGACCGTCGGCGACAACGTCGCCTTCCCGCTGCGACGCCACACCGACCTGCCTGACAAAGAGATTCGTGAACGGGCCAAGCAGAAGCTCGCGGACGTCGGCCTCGAGCGCGAGTTCGACAAGATGCCGGCCGAATTGTCCGGGGGCATGAAGAAGCGCGCGGCGCTCGCGCGGGCGATGGCGCTGGACCCCGCGATCCTGCTCGTCGACGAGCCGAGCGCCGGATTGGATCCGATTACCGCATCCGAGATCGACGAGCTGCTGGTGCAGCGCAAACACTCCGGCGCGACGATCGTCGTCGTCACGCACAACATTCCAAGCGCTCGCGCCATCGGCGACGAGCTCGCGGTGCTTCACGAGGGGCACATCATTGCGCAGGGCACCGCCGGCGATCTCGATCGCAGCGACGATCCGCTCGTGAAGACATTCATGCGATCCGAGGCCGGGGGCTGATCGGTGGCGACTCCGGCCCGTCTGGCGGGCGTGGGCGTGTTTGTGATTGCAGGCCTCGCGTTGTTCACCCTCGGTCTGTTCATGATCGGCGATCGCCAGATGGCGTTCGCGAAGAAGTTCACCATTTACGCGGAGTTCGCGAAGATCACCGGTCTGCAGCCGGGCGCCATCATCCGCGTCTCGGGCGCGAAAGCCGGCACCGTCAAGGAAATCATTCCGCCTCTTCGCCCTACCGACAAGTTCAAGGTCAGGCTGGAAATCACGGAGGACCTCCATCCGCTCGTGCGGACCGATTCGCTCGCCACGATCGAAACCGAGGGGCTGGTCGGCGGATCCTTTCTCGGCATCAGCACCGGCAGCGAGCAGGCGCCTCCGGCGCCCGAGAACTCGACGATCGCCGGGAAGGAACCGTTCGCAATAGCCGACCTGCTGCAGCAAACCAGCGAGACGATCAAGAAGGTGAACGAGACGATCGACGATCTGAAAGGCGACGTACAGGATGCCGTGCAGTCGATCAGCGAAACGGTCGACAATGCGAGCCAGTTGATCGACGACGTCAGCGACGACGTAAAGACGATGGCGTCGGCCGGCGCGCGCATCACGCAGGATGCGGCCGACATCGCCGACAGCATCCGCAACGGAGAAGGAACCATCGGCAAGCTCGTCAAGGATGACGAGCTCTATCGCCAGGCGACCGCCATTGCGAAGAACGCGGAACAGATCGCGCGGGACGCGCGCGAGGTGGTCGAGGAGGCGAAGAAGGCGCTCAACGACCTTCAGTCGAAAAACGGTCCGGTGCAGGGCCTGGCGTCCAACTTCAAGCAGACCATGGATGACGCGCGGAATGCCATGTCGGGCTTCGCGGAAAACATGGAGGCGCTGAAGCGAAATTTCTTGTTCCGGGGCTTCTTCAACAATCGCGGCTACTTCAACCTGGAGGACATCTCGCCGGCGCAGTACCGCCAGGGTGTCTTGACGAAAGATGGCAAGCGCGGCGTCGTGCGAATCTGGCTCGGCGCCCCGGTCCTCTTCGAGCCCGATCCCGACGATGCCGACGGCGAGCGGCTGACAGACGCGGGCAAGATGCGTCTCGATTCGGCGATCGAGCCGTACCTGCCGCATCTGGGCGACAGCGTGCTCGTCGTGGAAGGCTACGCGCAGAAGGGCACGAAGGACGAGCAGTTCCTGCGCTCGCACGCGCGGGCGTCGGCCGCGCGTAGCTACCTCATCGGCAAGTTTCATCTCAACCCGCAGACGATAGCCGTCATGCCATTGGGGAGCGATTCGGCCGACAGCCCCAATAACACGCCGTGGGATGGCGTTGCGCTCGCCGCATTCATCGACCGCACCGCGCTCGCAACGCCGCGAAAGTAGGGCCGCGGCGCGACAGACCAACGGCTCGGCGTCTTGAAACCTGACGTCGCATGTCGGCCGAGATTCGTGAGCCGAGCGCGCGGTCCACGCGGAATCGGCCTAGCACGACGGATCGGCAGCCGCCCGCATGCGTGGCACACAACTTGAAGTTACTTAGATCTCTGGAGGAGGCGCGCGTGGACGATAAAGCTGTAGCAGCAACCATCGTCGGGGCAGTCATCGGAGGAATGGCTGGGTATCTGTTCTTCACGAATCGCGGCCGCGAACTGCGGCGTCAGATCGAGCCGGCGCTCGACGACATCGCGCGGGAACTGAACAGCTTCCGCGTGACGATGCAGCGCGCCGCCGGTGTGGCCAACGAAGGCTGGAAGCTCCTGAACGAGACGCTCGGCGACGGCGGCCAGCAGCCGCCGCGCTATCCGGCCGCGCACCAAACATCACCCTTCTGAGGCGCATATGGCTGGCGAGCTGGGAACCACGAATCTGTTACTCGGCATCATGGCGGCGGTGAGCGTGCTCGAAGCGCTCGCGATCATCGGGCTCGGCATCGCGGGCTTCATGGTCTACCGCCGCGTGATGGATCTCGTCAACGGTCTCGAGAGCCGTCAGATCGCGCCGGCGATGGGGCGTGTGAACGCGATTCTCGACGACGTCAAGGTCGTGACGGCGAAGGTCAAGGAAGAAACCGAGCGCGTCGATCAGGCGATTCATCGCACCATCGACCGCGTCGACGACACCGCGGATCGCGTGCGCTCGAACGTGCGTGAGAAGACGAGCCGCGTCATCGGCTTCGTCCGCGGACTGCGCGTCGCGATGGAGTCGATGCTCCAGTCGCGGGCGGCTTAGAAGTCAGAAGTCGGAAGTCAGAAGTAGAACTCGGAACCATCCTGAGGAGGCGACATGGCAGACGGATACGATCGCTTTGACAACGAGGGCAGCGGCGGCGGCAGCTTTGTGATGGGCCTGTTGACGGGAACTGTGCTCGGCGCGGGCCTCGGCATGCTGTTCGCCCCGAAATCCGGATCGGATCTGCGCAATCAGATCTCCGAGCAGGCCGGCAACCTCGCCAACACGGCGTCCGACGGCTATCGCAAGGCTTCGGAACAGGCGGGTGAGTGGGCGGATCGCGGCCGCGAGATGTACGACAAAGCGCGTGATGCGGTCGCCCGCGGCGCAGACGAGGCGCAGCGCTACGTCCGCGACACGGCGAGCAGCGTGACGGGCAGCGCGCCGGCGACGTCGAGCCCATCGGCCGGCAGCACGTCGGGTCCAAGCTACAGCAGCACCTCGTCGGAGCCGACGCGCAGCTCGTCGGAGTCGACGCCTCGCGGTGCGCGCCGCAATTCGTAGACGCCGCTTCGTCGTCTCGCGTTGCGTGTCACACGAGTGTGGCTCGGCGCGAGCGTTCCTGCGTATCTTCTTGACCAGACCAAGCGCGCCTGGGTGGAGTCGGGTCAGCCAGCCTGAGATAATTGGCGGCGTGCCCGGTGCCGCTACGCTGCGCGCGATCGGCCAGCGCGCCCGCGCGGTCGCGCTGCTCACGGCCCAATCGTTCTGGCGCGGACTCGAAGGCTTCTACAACCGCGACAACCTCACGTACGCGGCGTCGATCGCCTACTACGCGTTGTTGTCGCTGTTTCCGTTTTTCATGCTCGCGCTGGCGCTGCTCGGGCGCATGGCCAACAACCCCCACGATCGGACGGCTGTGCTCGAGTTCGTGCTTCGCTACTTTCCCTCGCAATTCGAATTCATCACCTCGCAGCTCGATGCGTTCGATCGCAATGCCATCACCATCGGCGTGGCCGGGACCATCGCGCTCGTGTGGGGCGCGCTCGGCTTCTTCGGCGCGATCAGCACGGCGGTGAACTATGCGTGGGGCGTCGAGAAGCAGCGCAGCTTCTGGAAGCACAAGCTGTTCTCGTTCCTGATGCTGATCGTCGCCGGGCTGATCCTGATTGTCGCGATGATGCTGGTCAGCGCGGCGCAGGTGGTCGGTGCGAGCTGGTTCGCCGGCGTCCTTGCGCGCTTTCCGGGCCTGGCGGTGCTTCGCGGCTTCACCATCCGCTACGCCACGACGCTCCTCTTCATCGTCGTCGTCGGCTTCGTGTACTACTTCGTGCCGAACGCGAAGGTCCGCTTCCGCGACGTGTGGATCGGCGCCGTCGTGACGGGGCTGCTGTGGAAGGGCGCGCTCGAAGCGTTTTCCTGGTACATGCGCGACATGTCGCGCTTCACGCGCGTGAACGGATCGATTGCCGCGGTGGTCGTGTTTCTCGTGTGGGTGTACGTGCAGGCCGTCATCCTGCTGTACGGCGTCGAATTCACCGCCGCGTACGCGCGGCTGCGCCGCGGCAGACCGCAGGAAATGTCGGCCGCGCCGGCGCCTCGTGTATGAGAGTCTCTTTTTTGTCTGTGGTGTCCGGTTTCAGCCGGACCGCGGCAATCATCGCGCTGATGTCGACCAGCGTGGTCGCGATTCAGCTGGTCTCGGTCTCAGACGAGATCGCCATTGGAAAACACGCGCAGGCTGAGATCCGTCGTCAGACGCCGGAGTTGAGCGACTCGGCCGTCACCGCGTACGTGTCGAGGATTGGCCGTCAGCTCGCCGGGCACGCGCATGGCGCGAGGTATCCGTACAGCTTTTCCGTCGCGAACTATCGTGAGATCAACGCGTTCGCGCTGCCGGGCGGACCAGTGTGGGTCAATCGCGGGGTGATTCAGGCGGCGGGGAACGAGGCGCAGCTCGCCGCGGTACTCGCGCACGAAATCGCGCACGTGGCGCAGCGGCATTCGGCGCAGCAATTGTCGAAGGCGATGGTGACCAACCTCGGGTTGAATCTACTGGGCGCGCTGCTCGGCAACAGCGGCGGCGCCAACGCCGCGAACATCGCCGCCCGCTATGTCGCAAGCGGCGCGTTCCTGAAGTTCAGCCGCGACGACGAGCGGGAAGCGGACCGCGTGGGCGCGCAGATCCTGGCCCGGAGCGGGTGGGATCCACGTGGGATGATCGAGCTGCTGCAGACGATTCGCGAACAGGAGAAGCGCGATCCGAGCTCCGTCGAAGTGTTCTTCTCGAATCACCCCTCGCCGAAGGACCGCATCGCCGTGCTCCAGCAGGCGATGCCGCGAGCCAGGAACGGCAAGCGCGACAGCCCGCAGTTCCAATCGAACCGCGCCAGACTCAAGACACTCCCGCCCGCTCGATCAATGAAATAGAAGGCAACCGCAGAGCACGCAGAGATCGCGGAGAAAGTTTGCTCCGCGTTCTTCGCGTGCTCCGCGGTTGCGTTCTGGTCAGGCGTGAACTCTCGACAGCGCCCGGATGATTGCCTCGCTGAACACCGGCACATCGTCGGGCTTGCGCGAGGTGATGAGGTTGCCGTCTTCGACGACCGGCTTGTCCACGTAGAGGCCGCCGGCGTTCTTGACGTCGATCGCGATTGACGGCCAGCAGGTCAACGTCCGGCCCCGCAAGACGTTGGCCGAGATGAGCACCTGCGGACCATGACAGATGGCCGCCACGGGTTTGCCGGCGTCCATCGCGTCGCGCGCGAGATCGACCATCGCGTGACACATGCGCATCTTGTCTGGCGCATGACCGCCGGGAATCACGAGCGCGTCGAAATCGTTCATGCGCGCCGACCCGGCCGCGAGATCCGATGTGACGACGGCGTGTCCGCGCTTGCCGCGGTACTCGGTGTTCGCCGTCGCCCCGACGAGCGTCACCGTCGCGCCGGCGTCTCGCAGCGCGTCGAGTGGTCCGGTCAGCTCGCGATCCTCGAACCCCTCCTCGACGAGCAGCGCGACGCGTTTGCCGGACAACACGGCGGGATCACCCATGGGGCGGATTCTATCTTAGCGGAGCGTCTCAGCTGGGTCAGTACTACTGAGAACGAGCCTTCGACCGCGATTGTCGGGCCGCGACAACGCGGGGTCCCCACCGCGCACGCCTGCGCGGTGGGGTGCGAGCGCAGGGTCCCCGCCGCGCACGCCTGCGCGGTGGGGTGCGAGCGGCGCGGCCCGGCAGGAAGTCCGAGCGGACACTCCACGAGTGACATAATGATCAGGATGAACCGTCTCGCACAGGAACGCAGTCCCTATCTTCTCCAGCACGCGAACAATCCTGTTGAATGGTTTCCGTGGTCGGACGAGGCGTTCGCGAAAGCGCGCGTGGAAGACAAACCGATCTTTCTGTCGGTCGGCTACTCGACGTGTCACTGGTGCCACGTGATGGAGCACGAGTCGTTCGAGAACGACGACGTCGCCGCGGTGCTCAACGCCAACTTCGTGTCGATCAAAGTCGATCGCGAAGAGCGGCCCGACGTCGATCGCGTCTACATGACGTTCGTGCAGGCGACGACGGGCGGCGGCGGCTGGCCGATGAGCGTCTGGCTGACGCCGGATCTCAAACCGTTTTACGGCGGGACGTACTTTCCGCCGACATCGCGGTGGGGGCGGCCCGGGTTCGTCGACATCCTTCAGGAGATCGCCCGCGTGTGGCGTGCGGAGCGCGACAAGGTCGCGCATTCGGCCGAGTCGCTGACGGCGCAGCTGCGCGCCGTGGAACACGGATCGCCGACCTGGACGCTGCCGACGGCCGATGCGCTCACGGCGACGGTGAAGCAGTTCCGCGACGCGTTCGACGCGCGATACGGTGGCTTCGGGAGCTCGCCGAAATTTCCGCGGCCGTCGGAGCTGTTGTTCCTCCTGCGCGAGCACGCCCGCACGCGCGAGCCGACAGGCGAGCGTGGAAGAGATGACCCGACAGGCGAGCGTGGAAGAGATGACCCGAAGGGCGAGCGTGGAGGCGAAGCCGTTGATTCGCGGGAAATGGTGCTGCGGACCTTGCGGGCCATGGCTCTCGGCGGTATGCGCGATCACGTCGGCGGCGGCTTCCATCGCTACTCAGTCGACGCGGCCTGGCGTGTGCCGCACTTCGAGAAAATGCTGTACGACCAGGCGCAGCTCGTGCTGGCGTTCGTCGAGGGCGCGCAGGCGTCCGGCGATCCGTTCTACGCCGAGGTCGCCGAGGACACGCTGCTGTACGTCATGCGCGAGATGACCGATCCGGCCGGAGGCTTCTACTCGGCGGAGGACGCCGACAGCATCCCGCCCGAGGACGCCGATTCGCCACACGCGCACAAGAAGGAAGGCGCGTTTTACCTGTGGCGCGCGGACGAGATCGATGCCCTGCTCGGCGCGGACGCGGCCATCGTCAAGCAGCGATACGGGATCGAGCCGGACGGCAACGCGCCACAGGATCCTCAGCAGGAGTTCACCGGCAAGAATCTGCTGTACGTCGCGCGCTCGATTGACGATCTCGCGAAGCAGAGCGCCAAAACCCCGGAGGCGATCGTCGAGGTGCTCAATCGCGCCCGCGTCCCGATGTTTCAGCATCGGCTGCAGCGGCCTCGACCGCACCGCGACGACAAGATCCTCACAGCGTGGAATGGTCTGATGATCGCCGCCTTCGCGCGCGTGGCGCGGGTCCTGCGCGGTCTCGGGGCCGATGGCGCGCGGACCGCCGAGCCCTACGTCGAGGCGGCGCGCCGCGCAGCGGCGTTTCTGCGCGAGCACATGTGGAGCGCCGGCACGCGAACGCTGCTCCGGCGGTATCGCGGCGGGCACGCGGAGATCGAGGCCTACGCCGAGGACTACGCGTATCTGATCTTCGGGCTGCTGGAACTGTTTCAAGCCGACACGGATCCCATGTGGCTCGAGTGGGCCATTGCGCTGCAGCAGCGGCAGGACGAGCTGTTCTGGGACGAGCAGGCCGGCGGCTGGTTCAGCACGACCGGCCGCGATCCGAGCGTGCTGCTGCGGATGAAGGAAGACTACGACGGCGCGGAGCCGACGGCGAGCTCGGTGTCGGTGATGAATCTGCTCGTGCTGTCGCATCTGGTGGAAGACGAACGGTGGCCGGATCGCATCGAGCGGACGCTCAAGCTGTTCGGTACGCGGCTCGAGCAAATCGGTCGCGCGGTGCCGATGATGGCGGCGGCGCTGTCGACGTATATCGCCGGCATCCAGCAAATCGTCATCGTCGAAGCGGCGCACGACCCTTCGACCAGCTCAGGGTCGCCCCGAGCGGCGTCGAGGGGCGAAGGCTTCAGCGATACTTCTGTGGAGCGGGAGGGCTTTAGCCGAGCGTCTGATCTTCTGCGAACCGTGGCGCTCGAGTACCTGCCGTTCGCGATCACCCTGCGCGTGACGCCAGACCGTCAACGCGCGCTGGCGGCGAGTCTGCCGTTCATCGCGGCGATGCAGCCGGTGAATGGCGCCAGCGCGGCGTTCGTCTGCCGCCGGTTCACGTGCCGGCAGCCGGTCACGACCGCGGATGCTCTGCGCGAGGAGCTGAAGGCGGCGTCATGAAAGTGTCCGTGGACATCTGGCTACGGGGGACTGACTTCGCGACGACCGACAGCATCGACGGCATCAGCCGCGCGCCGGCCGCATGGACCGACGATGACGTGCGGATGGTGCTGCAGGGGATGCTGCGCGCGATGGATCGCCAAAAGCGTCCCGGCGAATCCGACCGCGATATTTCGTTGCGCGGCTTGAGCTGGATCGTCAACCCCTACGAAGACGGCGGCGTCGTCATCGCGATCGAAATCACGATGGGCGCGGCGGTGGCAGGTCCGTTCGAGATCGAAAAGGCGGCGCTCGAGGGCATGATTACGCGCGTGCTCACGCACTGCGCGCAACCACCATCAACGGTCCACTGACGTCAGACTTCAAACGTCAAGGTTCCGACTTCTTACTTCTTACTTCTTACTTCAAACTTCTTACTTCAGACTTCCTCGTCGTGGTGATCGCCGGTGCGGTCCCGGTCGCCGCGCGCGCGGTCGCGGTTCGGGTTCTTCACGAGCGGCTGCACGTCGCTCGATCGAATCTCCTCCAGCACTTCCTCACGCGTTTCCCGCACGCTGCGCTGTTCCTTCTTGAGCAATTTCTCCGGATTCCGCCGAACGCCGGTCATGGTCCCTCCGACGAGTGACTCCCGACTGACTGTCGATTAGCCCGTCGCGATCACCCACATGAGCATGAAGAAGCCGAGCCCGAGAATCACGACGCCGAACGCGAGGTCCGTGGCCCCGAAGAGAAAGTCGCGGGCCGAGGCGGTGTAGGCGCGCCGATCGACGAGCCGGCGCAAGTGCTCCTGGATACTGGCCAGCTGGCGCCGCGATGCTTCGTGCTCGCGGCCGATGTCGTCGGCCACCGCGATGGATCTTGCGGCCAGCAGGTTCCAGTCGACATCGGTCGGCAGCAGCAGGCGGTCCTGCGGGTTGACGACGCGCGGCAGGCCCAGCGGGACCGTATCAGCGGCGCCGTGCCGGCCGTGCACGATGAGCTTTGTCAGGGTAACTGGTGAGTTGCCCGCGTTGGTGATGTCCCAGATGAGGTGAGCACCGGGCGCGTCGTGATCCAGTCGAATCGTCACGCGAATCGCGTTGCGGTCGAGTCCCGCGACGCGGTATCGCCAAATCGCGTAGCCGGCGAGCGCCAGTAGGGTAACGAGCGTGAAGATTTGCGCCATGGGGCGACGCTCCTGTGTAAGCGCGTTCCGAGTCCCGAGGCATAAACGACCGCGTAGCCTCGCGCAGAGGTGGGATTTGCAGAGTTCGTGCCGAGCTGCGCGTTAAAGGGCTGAGGGCTAAGGGCTGAGCACTGATGGATGGATTCACCGGATCGCCGATGCGCAGGATGCCGCCCGAGAGGACGCGAGCACAGACGTGGCTCCAGCCGGCATGAGGCGTCTGCGAGATTCGCGTGAAGTCACCCGCGAGAAACGATGTCGCTGATGATTTCGCACGGGCTCGCGCACTTCGTCATCAGCAGACGGACTTCGCCGACCGCCATCTCGCTGCGGGCACGATCGTCGATCACTCGATGCCCGACACCGTGAGATTTTCCCCGATGGTACCGACGCCAATTGAGTGCCCTCGCGTTCCGGCGCGCGGTTCACGTCGAACGAAAACAGGACGACGGCGCGATCCCGTCCGCCGTGGAAGCGCGGGTCGCGCTGCCGATCGCCGTCCAGGCCCTGCTCGGTGATCAGTGCTTCGAAGAGGGAGGCTTTCGGGACCCGTCCCGGCGAGGTGTTGATGGACTCGATTCGCCCTGCTGCCGTTGCCATTCGCTCATTTTGCCAGATGAGCGCTGCTTCGGCTCGCGCGCGACAATATCGACGTGAACGCCGTCCGCCACCCGTTCGAGGACGTCGACGTATGAATAGTTGTGGTGTCTGCCGTTCTGCTGATCTCGACTCACTGTCGGATCTTACACATAATCCGCGCCATCGCCGGAAAGCCCTGCCGATCTTGGTGGCTTCACCTCGGCGGCGCGACGTGACCCAAGTCAACCTCGCGTGTTTGGCTACGCGCCCCACCGCCGCAGGATCCAGAGCACGAAGCGATCGAGCAACAGATCAAGGCCCCAGAGATACAGCCCCATCACGATCGACGTGACGATCACCACCACGGTCGTCGCGCGCACTTCGCGCGCAGACGGCCACGTCACCCGCTTCAGCTCGTTGCGGACTTCGCTCAGGAAGAGACGCGCTCGCTCGATGCGCCCGCGTGGCGCAGCCTGTACGTCACTTGAAGTTTCTGGCTCCACGTTGACACCACTCCCCTCGGGCCGTCGGTCGACGGCCAGACACGTTGTTGAATGGGGTGAGGGGTTACGAGGTCGGCGGGGCGCGGGAGCTGCGGACGGAACGGAACGGGGCGGCGGCGAAATGGACTGACTGTTCTTCGGGGATCGGAACCGAACGAACCGTCCCGAACAGCGGACCGAGCCGGACGATGACGCCGGACAGGTCGAGGCCCGCGGGCAGCATCGCGGTGACGACGAGCACCGCGATGCAGACGACGGCGAGGAGCCGACGTGTCGTCTTCGTCATGAGAGCGCTGCCTGTATGATAGCGCTGAGCCGGGGTGGCGGAACTGGCAGACGCACAGGACTTAAAATCCTGGGACTCGAAAGGGTCGTGCGGGTTCGATTCCCGCCCTCGGCACCAAAAATACCCAATAAATATGGCCTAGAATCGCGATTTTGCGATCTCGGCTCGGAACGCTCCAGAAGGCCGTACTGACAGGTAACTGACAGGTATGTTAGCCTGACGTCAGGTCAGGGAGGCCGGAACATGGGCCGCAGCCGCCGGGGATCTGGAAGCGTTTTTCAGCGCACGTATCGCGACGCCAAGGGCAGAAATCGCAAGACCAAGAACTGGTACATCGAGTTCGTCGCGGGCAATCGCACGATTCGCGAAGCGACCGATTTCACGAACCGAACGGACGCCGCTGAATTCCTCAAGAAGCGCATGTCCGATGCGCTCGGCGGAAAGATCGTTCTATCGCGCAACGTCACGTACGACGATCTGCGCGCGCTCATCATCACCGACTACACCAACAACGGACGGAAGAGCCTCGGCGATCTGAAAACGACGCGGCTGCCGCGGATGGATGCGGTGTTCGGTGGCACGAAGGCGATTGACATCACCACGACGTCGGTCGAGCGTTACAAGACGCTTCGACTGAAGGATGGATCGGCGCCGGCAACCGTCAACCGCGAGCTCGCGTCGTTGAAGCGCATGTTCAGGCTGGGGCTGCGGCAGGGGATGGTCGCCGCCATGCCGTACATCTCGATGTTGGCCGAGCACAACGTCCGCAAAGGCTTCTTCGAGCTTGATCAATTCAACGCGATTCTCAAACACTTGCCGATCGAGTACCGACCGCTCTTCGAGCTCGCGTACATCACCGGCTGGCGGATGAAGTCCGAGCTGCTGACACGCCAGTGGCGGCACGTCGACTTCGGCGGCAAGGGCTGGCTGCGAATCGACGCGGGCGAGGCGAAGG
>MNEX01000185.1 GCA_001917905.1 Acidobacteria bacterium 13_1_40CM_65_14 | reverse complement strand
CGTTTCACGATCGAAGGCCAAGAACCGTTTGTCGCGTCCAAGGGATTCCTGGTCCAAGTGCCGAAACGCCTCGTCTACCGCATGGAAACGGTGGGAGAGAAACCATCGCTGCGGTTCGAGGTGACCATGGCGAATTCGAACACGATGTATCCGATCGATGAGACGCCGACGCCGATGCCTGGCGTGAAGTTCGAGCGGGCGAGTGTTGCGACCGCGAAAGGCGCGTACGACGAAGCGAACGTCCCGTTCATCGATTACAACCAGACCATCGCTGGACACCCGAAACCGAAAAAGAATCAGGATCAATTTGTCGGCGACGCTCATGACGGTGGCTACGTCAACGTGGGCATCGCGAACATCATCAGGGGCGATCCGCGCACGCAGCCGCCCGCGCGAGACGATGACCTGGGCCACTTTCACCTGACCGGTCCCGAGTTCTGGTTCATTCTCGAAGGGCAGATGGAATTCAAGATTGGGTCGGTGCCGATCTTCGTCGCCGACCAGGGGGACATCGCATACGCGCCAGCACAGACGTGGCATCGTGTGCGATTCGCCGGCAACGGAATGGCGACGCGGCTGGCGATCGTCGGCTATGCGAACTCCCATGTGTACCAAGCGACTCGAGGACGCTCGAACTAACGTGGGGCTCCGCCCCACACCCCGGCTCGGTCGCTCGCGGGGACCCCTACTCCCCGCTCCGCTTCCTCGCAGGCGCGCCGTGCGCGCCTAGGACGAAGAGAATCTCGTGGAGGCAGAAATGGCGATCAAGCGTTTGATGGCGATCGTGCTTGCAACTGTCGCGCTCGCAACGCCGTCTCTATGTTTCGCGCAGTCCGAACGCGGCAGCATCACGGGCGTCGTCCAGGACTCAACCAAGGCGGCGATCCCCGGGGTCTCGGTGAAGGTCATCAACTCCGCCACGAACGCGACGACCGACGTCGTCTCGTCAGAGTCCGGCTCCTACACCGCTGCCAACCTCCCGCCTGGACCTTATCGCATCGAGGCCTCGCTGACAGGTTTCCGATCCGCCATCGTCGATGGCATCAGGCTCATGGCGGGCGCGACCTCGCGAGTTGATGTGACCCTGAACCTCGGGGCGATCTCCGAGTCGGTGACGGTCGTGGCGAGCAGCCCGCTCGTGCAAACCGAAGACGCGAAGATTTCCACCAACATCTCGAACGAATTGATCGATCAGCTCCCGCTCGTGGTGGGCGGCGCGATGCGCAGCGTGTTCGACCTCGTCGCCACAGTACCGGAGACGAAGGGCAGCACCACGAACGTCGTGCTCGGGGGCGGCCAGGGCGGGGCGTTCGGCGCGACGCTCGACGGCATTTCGGTGAACACGAATCGCAACGCCGACACGGTCGAAACCGCGTTCCTGACGCCGTCAGTCGAAGCCATCACCGAGTTCGCGGTGGAGACCAATGGCTTCAAACCCGAATTCGGACAGGCGGGCGGCGGCGCGATCACGTTCGCATCCAAGTCGGGCACGAACAAGTTTCAAGGCTCCGTCTACAACTTTCTCCGCAACGACGCCCTCGACCAGAAAGGCTTCTTCGAGCAGACGAAGGGGATCTATCGGCAAAACAATTTCGGCGCATCCTGGGGCGGACCCGTCAAGCTCCCGCGCGTGTACAACGGCCAGAACAAGACGTTTTTCTTTGCCGCCTATGAAGGCTTCAGGAACAACCAGGCGTCGAATGCGCTGACGCTGAGCGTTCCGACGCCCGAGATGTACGACGGCGATTTTTCCAGGTGGGTGGACAGCCAGGGACGGATGCTCGTGATTTACGATCCGGCGACCACGCGACCCAATCCCAACGGAACCGGTTTCATCAGGGATCCCTTCCCGGGCAACCGGATTCCCGCCAACCGGTTCAGCAACGTCGCGCGGCAATACCTCACGCTGGCGAAATCGGCGGTCGTCCCAAATCGAACGGGGCTCGTGCCGGGCACGGTCGGCTATGTCTCGAACAACTATCTCTCTCCCGGCGGGACCACCGTGGAAACGACTCACAAATTCAGTCTGAAGATCGATCACGCGCCCAGCGGCGCGCATCGGCTGGCGTATCTCTTCAACAGGACGACGAACGACGCGGTTCCCGGATCGGCCGGTGCGGCCGGGCTTCCCGAACCGTTCAACACGTTTCAATCATCGAGCTTCGATGGGGACCTTCATCGAGGCAGTTGGGACTGGATTATCAGCCCGCGCATGGTGAATCACTTGAGCGTCGGGATGAACACGTTCCTCAAGAATGCGTTCTCGCCGAATGTCGATCGCGGCTGGCGAGAGCGCGGGATCTGCATTCCGAACGCGGTCGATTGCAATCAGAACTTCGGCATCATCTCCTTCTCCGAGTTTGCGACGTGGGGAGGATCGTCATACAACGGAACGGAGCAGCCGAGGTTCTCCATCAAAGACGACATCACGATCAGCAAGGGCTCGCACACCATCAAGTCCGGCTTCACGTTCGACCGCCAGCAGGCGAATGGCTTCGGCCAGCAGGATCTCGGGGGCCGGGCGGGCTTCAGCTTCCTGGAAACGGCCGTGCCCGGGGCGACGACGTTCGCCAACGGCGGCGGCAACTCGTTCGCGTCGTTCCTGCTCGGCGCTGCGGATACCGGCAGGACCGAGACCATCCGTTATCTCCAGCAGGTCTATCCCTACTATGCGTTGTACGGGCAGGACGATTGGCGGATCAACGACAAGCTGGTGCTCAACTACGGTCTGCGCTATGAGTTCACGCAGCCACCGCACGCCGGCGGCGATCAGTACTCGGACTTTTCGCCGACGAAGCCGAATCCGGCCGTCAACAACTATCCTGGCGCGCTGGTGTTTGCGGGTGACGGCCCGGGACGAGAGGGCACGAGCAGCCTCTTCTCCGGTTACTACGGGGCGGTGGCGCCGCGCGTGAGCTTCGCGTACAGCGCCAACCCCAAGACGATCGTCCGCGGCGGTGTCGGTCGATCCTTTGGGCGCGTCACGGTCGTCCAGGGCAGCAGTCACTTCGCCGGGTTCATCGGTCAGTACGTGTTCTCGTCGGCCGATGCCGGTGTGACGCCCGCGTTCAATCTGGATCAGGGTCTGCCGGCCTATCCGCTGCCGCCGCTGATCGATCCGGCCTTCTCGAACAATAACGACGTGGACTGGTTCAACGGTCAAGCGGCCGGCCGTCCGGCGGTGTACGACAACTGGACGGCATCGGTCCAGCGCGAAATCCGGAAGGGCCTGATGGTGGAGTTGGATTACAACGGGGTGTACGGATCGGACCTCCAGGCCGGGTTGCTGAATCCCAATCAGGTGCCGATGTCGGTGGTGAACGACCTCGTGACCAGGTTCGGTCCCACCGGCGCGCGCGACTTGCTGAACTCGAACATCACGTCTGCTGCCGCGGTGGCCGCCGGCATTAAAGTTCCGTATCCGAGTTTTACGAACCCTGCCGTGCAGCGGTCTCGGACGGTTGCCCAGGCGCTGCGGCCCTATCCTCAATACCTCGCCGTGAACGTCCAAAGCGGCGGCGGCGACAAGACCGGCCGTTCCCACTATCACGCCGGCGTTGTGAAGGTGAATCAACGGTTGTCGGGTGGCGTGTCGCTGCAAGGAAGTTATGCGTACTCGAAGCTGATGACCGATGCCGACAGCTTCAGCGGAAGCGGCCGCGCGATGGATGCCGCGCGCCCTGAGCTCGAGTGGTCCGTCGGGCGGTTCGATCAGAGCCACACGATCAAGATCAGCTCCGTGTTCGAGCTGCCGTTCGGCGAAGGGCGGCCCTGGCTCTCAACAGGAATCGCCAACCAGATCGTGGGCGGATGGCGCATCGCCCTGATTCAGTCCTACAACAGCGGGTTCCCGATCGCCGTGACCACGAATGCGCCGCTGAACATCTTCAATGGGACCAACCGCCCGAACGTCACGGGTCAGGATTGGCGCGCGCCGATCGCCGGCGACACGTTCGATCCGCGGGTGGACAGATTCCTGAATCCGGCCGCGTTCGTTCAGCCAGTTGGAGCCCTGGGCAATGCGCCCCGCACCAATCCGGATGTGCGCGCCTTCTGGAACCTGTCGGAAAACGTGAGCCTCGCCAAATCGAGCAAGCTCACGACCCAGGTCAGGATGGACATCCGCATCGAGGCCTTCAACATCTTCAACCGCGTGATCTTTGCCGCGCCGGGGACCCCGACAGCGACAGGGACTTCAGCGCCAGGGACGGATTTCAGCAACAGCAATACGTTCGGTGTGATCTCGAGTCAGGCCAATTCTCCGCGGCGAATGCAGGTGGGTCTCAAGTTGTACTGGTAGGAGGCGAGGGCCATGACGGAATTCCGAGGATTCTCCCGACGACAGTTTCTCAAGGGCTTGAGTGCCGCGCCGTTGCTGCCTGCCTGCCCCGAGCGAGCGGTAGCGAGTCGAGGGGCGTTCCTGACATCATTTCACGAGCTGGCTGCCTCTGAGCGGAAGCGCGTGAAGATTCGTGACGTGCAGGTGATGGTGATGCAGGGCGCGAGCCGCAATTACACCCTCATCAAGATCACCTGAATCAGGGCTGCGACATTCTGCATCCCGACCTTCGGAATTCCGGCGGCTTCCTGGAGACCAAGCGCGTCGCCGATATGGCGCACGTGTTCGGCCTGCCGATGGCGAATCACAACACTGGGAGTCAGGTCTATACCTACGCCGCGGTGCAGTGGGCCGCGTCGATCCGTGATTACATCTCTCTCGAAACAATCACGGGCGAAGGCGGCTGGATGGATCAGGTGCTGCTGCTCGACGGACCTTATATAAAGGATGGCTTCGTCCAGGTGACGGACAAGCCCGGACTGGGGATCGAGTTGAATCCGGATGTCGTCCGCGCGCATCTGGTGCCTGGCGAAGTCTGGTGGGGATGAAGAAAATGCAACCGCGGAGCTCGCAGAGATCGCAGAGAAAAATTTGCTCTGCGTTCTCTGCGTCCTCGGCGGTTGCTTTTAGGGCGGTTGCTTTTTAGGAGGCTTCCATGAAGCGACGTGAGTTCGTACGACTCGCCGGCGCTGGTGTGCCGGCCGTGGCGCTTGCCGAGGCGGTGGTCTCGGCGCAGATCGCGAAAGCACCGGCCACGCGTGCAGCGGCTTCTCCGAAAGCGAAGATGAAGGTCGGCACGCAGCACGGGCACACCGACGCGATTCTCCGCGCCTGCGCCGCATTCGGCGTGAACAACATCTGCAGCAGCCTGCCGTCCGCGAAGATGGACGAGGCATGGTCGGTTGACTCGCTCTCGAAGCTCCGTGGGCTCGTGGCGTCTCACGGCATCTCGCTCGACATGGTGCCGCTGCCGATGAGCTCCTCGGAAATCTCGCGCGCCGAAATGCCGGCCATCTATCTTGGCAAGAGCCCGGAGCGCGACCGCAACATCGACGACATCTGCCAGATAATCCGCAACTGCGCCCGCGCCGGCATTTTTCAGGTGAAATACAACTTCACGCTGATAGGCATTCCGCGCAGCGGCACCGCGCCGGGACGCGGCCGCTCGCGCTACAGCGAGTTCGTGTACGAGCGCGCGAAGCAGGATCCGCCGCTGACGATTGCCGGCAAGGTGGATGCGGACACGTACTGGGAGCGCATCACGTACTTCCTCGAGCGCGTCGTGCCCGTGGCCGAGGAATACAAGGTGAGGATGGGATGCCATCCGCAGGATCCGGGCGTGCCGAAGGGGACGGGCTGGCGCGGCGTCGATGCGGTGCTCGGCTCACCCGACGGCCTGAAGAAGTTCGTGTCGATCAAAGAAAGCCCGTACCACGGCCTGAATTTCTGCCAGGGCACGGTCTCCGAGCAACTCGAAAAGCCGGGAGAGCAGATCTTCGACGTGATCCGCTACTTCGGGTCACGCAAGAAGATCTTCAGCGTGCATTTCCGCAACATCGACGGAGGGTTCCTCAACTTCCGCGAGACGTTCATCGACAACGGCAGCGTGGACATGCTGAAGGCGATGCGCGTCTACAAGGAAGTCGGCTACGACGGCATGATGATGCCCGACCACGTGCCGCAGGTCGAGGGCGTCGACAGTCTCCAGGGATTCGCGTACGCCTTCGGCTACATCAAGGCGCTGATCGCCGCGGTATCGGCGGAGGGCTAAGACCGCTCGCTGACGAACTTCTTTCCGTTCATCACGACCGTCGATGTCACCAGCTTGCGGTGGCCGGTCCGCTTCGCGTCGACGTTGTCGACGAACTCGAAATCACCTTCGCGCAGCTCGAAGACCGCGATGTCGGCCGGCCTGCCGGGGCCCAGCGTGCCGAGGCCTTTGAACGCCGATACGTTCGCGGCGGCATGATTCGTCACGCAGGCGATCGCCTGGTCGAGCGGCATGCCGAGCATCAGAAACTTCGAGACGACCGTCGGCAGATCGAAGACGCGGAACGTCCGCCCCGGTCCGGTGATGTCGGACGAGATCGTGTCGGGCCAGAAGCCGTCGCGCGTCGCGGCGTCGACGATGGGCCAGGTGATGTGCCCGTTTCGCCCGTTGCCGACGTCGAACCGGACGCCTCGCATCCGCGCCGCCCGGACTTCCGGCAGCACATGACCCGCAGCGTCCAGCAAACTATGCGGCGGCGGCGAGTAGATATGCGTGACGATGTCGCCGGGCTTGAGCAGCGCGAGGATCTTCGGCAGCGGCGAGAACGTCTGGCCGACGTGGAGCATCACCGGCAACGGTCCGGCTACCTGACGCGCGCGACGCACGGCTTCGAGATCGTGATCGCCGGCCACGTTTTCCGACAGCCGAACCTTGACGCCGGCGATCCAGTCGCGATGTTGTTTCATCGCGCGGCGGGCGGCGTCCACGTCAGCCGCCTCGATGTTCAGCAGCTCACCCTGGCCCGTGACGCCGGTACGCGCGACGTTCAGGAAGATGCGGACACGGTTCGGGGCCGCCTGCGCCACACGCACCAGCGCGTCGATGTTGTCGGCCCCGGCCGATCCGCCATCGACCATCGAGGTGACGCCATCGCGCAGCAGCGCTGCAGGCGTCAAATCCGGAGCGCCGACGTGTACGTGGAGATCGATGAGGCCCGGTGTCACGATCTTGTCTCGCGCGTCGAAGACGTCGGCCGCGTCGGCGATCGCGATGTTCGGCTGGATCGCTCGGATGCGTCCGCCCTCGATCGCGACATCCGCGACACGATCGACCTGACGGCCCGGGTCGAGCACGCGACCGCCCTTGATGACGAGATCGTACCGAGCGGTGCTTACGCGCGACGCCGGCGTCAGCGCCATCACACCCGTTGCGGTGAGGAAGGCGCGACGAGTCAACATGGCCCGGATTATAGTCAAGCGAATGCCGAGCGCGAATCGTTCAGTGCTCGCGATCAATCGCGGGTCGTCGAGCGTCAAGTTCGGGCTGTTGACGCTCGCACCGGAGCCATCGGCATTAAGCCGGGGAACGATCGACGAAGCGGCGCATGCAACCACGGTCGACCAGATACAAAGAGGAAGGCACGATCACCACGCCGTTCGACATGGCCGTGTTGAATGACCTCGATCGTTTTCATCTGGCCGGCGACGCGGTCGATCGCCTGCCGCAATTTGGCGCGCGCGGGGCTTACCTCAAGCAGCGCCTCACAGATCTGATGACCGAACACAGGCTGTACATCAGGGAGCATGGCGAGGACATGCCGTCGATTCAGAATTGGCGGTGGCCGTTCGCTTCGTGAGTCGCTCACAACTTCACGGTGAGCGTGTCACTTGAGCGGTACCGCTCCACAATGGTGAGACGTCATTCCCTGAACTGATGACCGAAGCACGGCGGCTGTTCGACGCCCGCGAGACGTACAACTTCGAACCATTCTTCGGGACACTGGACGAACGGACGGTGTTCGAGCTCGCAGCGGCTGCGCACGCCATGGGCCAACGCGAGGCCGCGCGTGATCGAGATCGCCTGTGACAATAAATGAAACTGATTCTTGAGGCCCAGATGTGTATCCTTATGGGGCTTTGAAACCCTTCACGCTCCGCATCGCCGCACTTTCCCTCATCGCCGTTGCCGGCGTGTCATGCCGCACCGCCGCCCCTGTCACGGGCGCCGGCGGTCGTGAGCCGCGTCCGCCGATCGTCCAGCCGGGCGCGCCGGGTGAGGCGAGCCGCGTCATCGCCGCCACGCAGGCGGCCGATCTGTCGCACGTTCAGGCGACCGAGGCGGACGTGAAATTCATGCAAGGCATGATCGGCCATCATCAGCAGGCGGTGGAGATGGTCGCGCTCATCCCCACGCACAGCACCCGTGAAGACATGCGCCTGCTGGGCCATCGGATCGACCTGTCGCAGGCCGACGAGATCAAGATGATGAAGCGCTGGCTGGAAGTCCGCGGCCAGGAAATCCCGAGCGAGCACGCGATGCACATGCACGGCGCCACGCTGATGCCGGGCATGCTCACCCCGGAGGAAATGGAACGGCTCGCGGCGGCGAAGGGCACCGAGTTCGATCGGCTCTTCCTCGAAGGGATGATGAAACATCACGGCGGCGCGATCACGATGGTCAACGAGCTGTTCGCGACGCCGGCCGCGGGCCAGGAAGTGGAAATCTTTTCGTTCGCGTCCGACGTGGACGCCGATCAGCGCATGGAGATCGATCGCATGGGCGCCATGCTCAACGCGATCCTGAAGGAGCGTCAGCAATGAGATCGCCGGCCGCCAGACTTCTCTGTCTCTCCGCCATTTTACTGTTCGTCGTGATCGAGGGCGCCGCGCAGCAGCAGCCGCCGGTGGGGACCATCGACGCCCGCGTCGGTCTCAAGGCCGGGTTCCGGGATGCCGGGGAAGCCGCGAAGAACATGGAGCACATCGCCAGCTTACCCAAGCCGGACGGCTTCTTCGATCCGGCCGCGCCGGCCGGCCGTGGCTCTCCGCCTGAAAGCGCCAATCCGCAAGCGAACGCGGGCGCGGCTCCGACGACGCCGACAACACCGCCAGTGCCGCCGCCGTTCGATCCGGTGGCGTCGAACCGGCTCGGTTACACGAACTCGGATCTCGCGTTCACGGGCAACCACGTCATCGTCGGCAACTACCACGGGTTCAACACGTACGACGTCGAGCGTCCCAACCGACCGAAACTCCTCGCATCCGTCGTGTGTCCCGGCGGACAGGGCGATGTGTCGGTGCGTGGCAATCTGCTGTTCATGTCGGTGGAGCAGACGCGCGGCCGGCTCGATTGCGGGACGCAGGGCGTGGTGACGCCAACCAGCGCCGAGCGCTTCCGCGGCATCCGCATCTTCGATATCAGCGACGTGAACAATCCAAAGCAGTTGGCAGCCATTCAGACGTGCCGCGGATCGCACACGCACACGCTGGTGACCGACCTGAACGACAAGACGAACCTGTACGTCTACGGCTCCGGCACCGGCGCGGTGCGGTCGGCGGAGGAGCTCGCCGAATGCTCCGGGAAGGACGCCAAGGACGATCCCAACACCTCGCTCTTCAGCATCGACGTCATCCAGGTACCGCTGGCGGCGCCGCAGAACGCGAAGATCGTCAACCGCCCGCGGATTTTCATGGACACGGCCAGCGGCAACATCGCGGGGCTCTGGCAGGGTGGCAATCACGGCGAGGGGACGCAGACCTCGCGCATGACCAATCAGTGTCACGACATCACCGTCTTCCCGGAAGTTGGGTTGGCTGCGGGCGCGTGCTCGGGCAACGGCATCCTGCTCGACATCCGCGATCCGAAGAATCCGGTCCGGCTCGATCAAGTCACGGACAAGAGCTTCGCGTACTGGCATTCCGCGACGTTCAACAACGACGGCACGAAGATCATCTTCACCGACGAGTGGGGTGGCGGCGGACGGCCGCGTTGCCGCTCGATCGATCCGCCGACCTGGGGCGGCGACGCCATCTTCGACGTCATTGATACCAAGGACGGCAAAAAGCTGCAGTTCAGGGGCTACTACAAGATGCCGGCGCCGCAGACGGAGCAGGAGAATTGCGTCGCGCACAACGGCTCGCTCATCCCGGTGCCGGGGCGCGACATCATGGTGCAGGCGTGGTATCAGGGCGGCCTCTCGGTGTTTGATTTCACCGACTCGGCGAAGCCGGTCGAGATTGCGTACTTCGACCGCGGCCCGATCGATGCGAAGAACATGCACGGGGGCGGGTTCTGGTCGACCTACTGGTACAACGGCAGCATCTACGGCTCCGAGCTCACGCGCGGGATCGACGTGTTCCGCTTGAAGCCGAGCGAGTATCTCTCGCAGAACGAGATCGACGCCGCGACGCTCATCCGCAACGAGGAGCTCAATACACAGGAGCAGAAGAAGATCACGTGGCCGGCGAGCTCGGCGGTGGCGCTCGCCTACGTCGATCAGCTCACGCGCAGCAAGGCGATGCAGCCGGATCGCGCGCGTGCGGTGAAGACGGCGCTCGAGCACGCCGATGGAGTTCGAAGCGCACAGGACCGGGGCGCTGCCGCCGCGATCGATCACCTGAATGCGCTGGCGACGCAGTTCGAAAAGGACGCCGGGGCAGCGAGCGGGCGCGACGCATCGCACCTGAAGTCGCTGGCCGAGACCATCAAGGCTCGCGCGGCCAGACTTCGCTGACCATCGAGGAGCGACAGACATGAGAGCGACTGGGATTCTGTGCGTCGCGGCGGTGGTGCTGTTTGTCGGGCTCGAGGGACGCGCGCAACAGCGACCGGCGGCGGCCAACGATCCGCGCATCGGACTCAAACCGGGTCTGCGCGACGCGGGCGAGGCCGCGAGAAACATGGAGCGGATCGCGAGCATGCCGAAGCCCGAAGGCTTCTTCGATCCGAAGGCGCCGGGCGGAACACCGACGCCGCCGGAGCGCGACCCCAATCTGCCGCCCCTTGATCCCGACGCGCCGCCCGATCCCAGGTTCGCCAACATGCTGAGCTTCGCGAACTCGGACCTCGCGTTCAGCGGCAACCATCTCTTCATGGGCAGCTTCCACGGGTTCAACACCTACGACATCGAGCGTCCGGGTAAACCGAAGGTGCTCGCCTCCATCGTGTGCCCGGGCGGTCAAGGCGACGTGTCGGTGCACGGCAATCTGCTGTTCATGTCGGTGGAACAGACGCGCGGCCGGATCGACTGCGGTACGCAGGGCGTGTCCACGCCGGTCAGCGCCGAGCGTTTTCGCGGCATCCGGATCTTCGACATCACCGATGTGAGCAAGCCGAAGCAGCTCGCCGCCGTGCAGACGTGCCGCGGATCGCATACGCACACGCTGGTGCCCGACCTGCACGACAGCGCGAACTTGTACATCTACGGCTCCGGCACGGGCACGGTGCGCTCCGCCGAGGAGCTCGCGGGCTGTTCGGGACTGAAGCCGGAGGAGGATCCGAACACGGCGCTCTTCAGCATCGACGTCATTCAGGTGCCGCTCGCGGCGCCGCAGAATGCAAAAATCGTCAACCGGCCGCGCATCTTCGCGGACCCGGCGACCGGCGCGATCTCGGGGCTCTGGCAGGGTGGCACTCACGGTGAAGGGACACAGAAAACGTCCGTCACCAATCAGTGTCACGACATCACGGTCTTCCCTGAAGTCGGCCTCGCCGCCGGCGCGTGCTCGGGCAACGGCATCCTCCTCGACATTCGCGATCCGAAAAATCCCGTCCGGCTCGATCAGGTCGTCGACAAGAACTTCGCCTACTGGCACTCGGCGACGATCAACAACGACGGCACGAAGGTGATCTTCACCGACGAGTGGGGCGGCGGTACGCGGCCCCGCTGCCGCGCGGCCGATCCGCTGACCTGGGGCGCGGACGCGATCTTCGACGTCATTGAGACCAACGGATCCAAGAAGCTCCGCTTCGGCGGCTATTTCAAGATGCCGGCGCCGCAGACCGAGACGGAGAACTGCGTGGCGCACAACGGCTCGCTCATCCCGGTGCCGGGGCGCGACATCATGGTGCAGGCGTGGTATCAGGGCGGTTTGTCGGTGTTCGACTTCACCGACTCGACCACGCCGGTTGAAATCGCGTTCTTCGATCGCGGCCCGATCGACGCGAAGCAGCTGATCACGGGCGGGTACTGGTCCACGTACTGGTACAACGGCGCGATCTATGGCTCCGAGATCGCGCGCGGCATCGACGTCTTCCGGCTGAAGCCGAGCGAATATCTCTCGCAGAACGAGATCGACGCCGCGAGTCTCGTCAGGGTCGAGGAGCTCAACACGCAGCAGCAGACGAAGATCACGTGGCCGGCCAGCTCGGTCGTGGCGCGTGCGTACATCGATCAGCTCACGCGCAGCAAGAGTATTCAGCCGCAGCGCGCGCGGGATGTGAAGAGTGCTCTCGATCGTGTTGATGGACTGCGGACCGGTCAGGAGAAGGGCGCCGCGGCCACGCTCGATCAACTCGACGCGCTGGCGGCGCAACTGGAGAAGGATGCCGCTGCAGCGAGCGGACGCGACGCGGATCGTCTGAAGGCGCTCGCGGCCACGATCAAGGGACGCGCCGTAAAGCTGCGCTCATGAACTCGTAGCGCGGGCCTTTCCGCCTTCGCTGAAGCTACAGCGGACCGCCGAAGCCTTGGCGGAGGCTGGTCAGGCCCGCGATCGGCGGCCCTTTCAGCGCCGCCGACCATACTCCGCGGTGACCAAACCGTAGTAGTACGTAGTGTCCGGCTTTAGCCGGACCCGGGTGAATACGTCGTCGGAGTACGTAGTGTCCGGCTTCAGCCGGACCGTCGTGAACAGATCGTCGCGGCGTGAGTATCGCTCCGGAGAAACCCGTTCGGCACGCCGGAAACGCGCGCCTGCGCCTCGTACTCTTGCGGGGACGCGGCGATCAAGGGGTTGTCCCGTCGGCCGGCATCGGACGTCAGCCCCGTCACGGGTTATTCGACCGTCACGGATCGCGCGGACCGTGATCGCCGCGATGCGAGGCTACGGCGCGCTTTTCGGTCGGCTGAAGCGGCGTGCCTCAAGATCACGCGTCCGACCGGATCGGCG
>MNEX01000215.1 GCA_001917905.1 Acidobacteria bacterium 13_1_40CM_65_14 | reverse complement strand
TCTTCTCCGTTGGCTCTACGACCGAAGTGAAAATCGCATTAGCCCACCAGCCGCCGCGCGAGACCGGGGATGTGGCGCCATAACATGTTCAGCAACGAGTGCATCGGCGGACTCAGCTTCAGCCCGAGCTTCGGCATTCAGGTCCGACTGTGATGTTTCCACGCGCGGCTCTCAACGAGCGCCGATCGCGAATTGAAAATCCTTCAACAGCTGCTCGCGCGTGCGCATCACGGTGTAGCCCCAGCTGAGGACGCCGCTCGGAGTCTCGTCCCAGGACGCGTTGCGATCGAAGAGCAGATAGCAGTCCCACAACGCGTCGGCCTGCTGCGGGAATTTGCCGTCGCCTCCGCGCGACGGCCGAAGCGTCGTCAGTCGCGTGAGAAACCAGCGGCCCGCGGCCTTCGGTTCATCCCACCGATGCTCGACGCGCGTGTCGGTCAGCAGCCCGCGCGGCCATTTCGATTCCGCGTCGCCGGGATACATCCGGAACCAGATCGCGAACACGCGCACGTCGGCCTTCGGATTCTTGTCGAGGAGCTCGCTCTGCGCCCACCGGGCGCCAGCCACGCAGGCCGGTCACGTCGGCGACAGCAGAAAGATCAGCCGCGGATGCCCCTGGCCGGCGTTGAACCAGGACTTGAGCTCGTCGACGCCGCCAAGACGGGTGAGTCGAGCACCAGACGATTGCGCCGCGGGCGCTGTCGTCAGAAGCGCCGCGAGCGCCACGGTCACGAGCGCCAGTCGCTTCATGGTTTCCGTCCACTCACGATGAAGTTCGTCATCGACGTGAAGAACGATCCGGCGCGCACGACCGCGTCGAGATGCGCGAGCCACGCGGCGCCTTCCTCGGGTGTGACCGCGCCGGCGGCTTCCGCGCGCCGCACGATGCGCGTCAAATCATACTGCGCGTCGAACGCCGCGAAGTCGGTGTCGACGACCGTCACCGGCTCGATCGACACGTCCAGCAGACCGGCTTGCGTGAACAGCCGCGGCAACTGACGTCCGATCCAGCCGCCGAGAAACCGGTCGCACCAGAAGTTCACGATCCGCCGCGTCACGGCTCGATTGGGGACATCGATCGTGCGCGTCTCGATGTCGCGTTCCAAGACCACCATCTTGCCGCCCGGTTTGACGACGCGTACCATCTGCGCCAGCGCACGCTCGGGTTCGGCCAGATGGAGGAAGACGCGCTCGGCGCGGCTTCCGTCGAACGTCGCGTCGGGATCGGCGAGCGCGTACACGTCGGCGAGACGGAACTCTACCGGCAGGTCCACGCCGTCCGACCGCCGTGCCGCTTCGGCAAGCATCAGCGGATCGACATCGATCGCCGTGACCCGGCCGCTCCGGCCGACCAGCGCCGCCATCGCGCGCGCATCGTCGCCCGCGCCGCAGCCGACGTCGAGGATCCGCGCGCCCTCGCCAATCTCGAGCAGCTCGATGCTGCGCGCGCGCGCGTACCGCATGGCCGGCTTCGCGCTCTCGGCGTCGAGAAACCTGAGGCGCTGGGACGGATCGACCGTCTGATCGACGCTGTGCAGTCCGGACGAAGGCAGTATCATCGTGCCGCCGTTGCGAGAAAGCCGGCCCTTCGCAGCACCTCGTCGAGCCGATCCTGAACCGCGCGGCTCGCTTCGACGAGCGGCAAGCGGACTTCGGGAGCCGGCAACAATCCGAGGCGCGCCATCATGTACTTCAGGGGAATTGGATTCGTGTCGAAGAAGATCGCCTGATTCAACTCGAACAGCTCGTCGTGGAGCCGGCGGGCCTCGACGAGATGGCCGGCGGCCACCGCATGGCACAGCGCCGCGACGCGATCGGGCGCGAGGTTGCCGACCGCGTTCATCACGCCGGCGGCGCCGACGGCGAGCATCGGCAGGCTCAACGCTTCGAGCCCGCAGAAGACGCGAAAGTCGCGGCCGCAGCGGACGAGGACTTCCGTGACGAACTCCAGATCGTTGACCGCGTGCTTCATCCCGACGAGCGACGGCAGCCTGTCGGCGATCGTCGCGACCGTGTCGACCGTCACGGAGACCGCCGCGCGTCCCGGGATGTGATAGATGAGCAGCGGCAGCTTCGTCTGCTGCCCGACGGCGACGAAGTACTCGACGAGGCCGTGCTGCGACGGCTTGATGTAGTACGGCGTGACGACGAGGACGGCGTCGGCGCCGGCTTTCTCGGCACTCCTCGTCAGCGTCAGCGTGTCCGCGTATGACTGCGATCCTGTGGCGGCGACAACGGGACGCCGGTGGGCCGCGGTCGCGACCGCGACGCGCACGAGCTCATTGCGCTCGTCGATCGTCAGGCTGCTCGGCTCCCCAGTCGTCCCGGTCACGAGCACGCCGTGGCCACCGCTCGTGATCTGACGATCCACCAGCGCGGCAAACGTGTCGAGATCCACGGCGCCGTTCCGGTACGGTGTGACGATCGGCGTGTACGAGCCGCGGAGGAAATCCGGATCGAGCGCGATCATGCCTTCCCAACGACCTCACGGTTGGTCGAGAAGCCGCCGGTCGCGCCGAGCGCTTCCATCGGGTGCTTGAGATCTTCCTGCCACAGCAGCGATCCCATCGCGATGTTCAGCGGGCTGTCCTGGATCGTCAGCTCGTACACGCTCTCGTCGTTCGACGAGTGGTTGTGAATCGCCCATCCGGGCGCGGTGAGCATCAGGTCGCCCGACTTCCACGTGTACTTCGTTCCGTCCACCATGCTGTAGCCGGATCCGCTGAAGAAGTAGTTGATCGCCGCGGCGGTGTGACGATGGGGCTTGTCGGTGATGTTGGGCGGACGAATCGTCATGGTCGCGAAGAAATTGTTCGTCGTGCCGTTGGTCCGGCCGGTCGCAGGGTTGAACAGCAGATACAGCCGGCGTCCGACGTACGACTTGCCGAGCGCGGCGAGCTTGTCGAGGTGCTCCTTCACGAGCTTCCACGGCCAGTGCAGCGGCTTGTGCGGCACGACTTCCGGATTGATCAACGTCTCGTATGGCATCAGGTACGCGCCGTCGGGTGTGAGCTGAAACGTCCCGAACGGATTCTTGCTCTGCGGCGGATGGTCGCCCTCGTCTGGATCCGACGGACCGGCGTTCGCAGTGACGGTCTCGTCCACGACGTGGACGTTCATCTTCTCGAGCAGCGCCGAATTGCTGTACGTGAGGCGAACCTGAATCGCATCGGTGTCGTTGATGTGCTCGTACACCGTCCAGGACGGGGTGTTCCACACGTCGTACTGCTCGAACGTGATCGTCTTGCCGCCAACAATGCTCGTGCCGCCGCCCTGAATGCAGAAGTTCACCTGCGCCGAGTTGTGACGAATCGGCTTGGTGCGCTCGCCCGGGTTCAGCACGCACAGCGACACGGCCGTGCCTGGCGCGAGCGCGTTGCCGATACCGCTCTCGGGATTGCTGATCATCGACACCCGCCGGCCATTCGCCGGCGCCGGGAGCGCGGCGAGCCTGGCGACTTCGGCGTCGATCGCTTCCTTGGCAATCACAACCGGCGCGCCCGCTTTGTGCGACGGCTCCGTAGATCCGGTCCGATCGATGAATTCAAATGGCACGGCGTCTCCTTTTTTTTATCGCGTGGGGCCCCACCCCCACGCCTGACGCGCTCGCACCGTTGTGCTCGCGCGTATCCAGAACAGAACGTCACCGAGGGGCCCACCCCCACTGCGAACTGACGCTGACACCTCGCCGCGGATTCTCATGTCCGCGGCTCGGTGTGGCCGCTGGCGCTGAGCCTGGGTGCCACACCAGTAGAATGCGTCAGCGCCATCCCGAGACCCGCGGCTTTCGCAGAATTGTAGATCTCGATGCCCAGCGACAGATCCGAGATTCCCATTCCGAGCGACTTGAAGAGCGTGAGATCGTCTCCGGGCGTTCGCCGCTGCCGCTCCGCCGCCACCTCCGACAACGGACGCACGCTCTTCCACCGCTCGTCATCGGTCCCGTAGAAATCGATGAGCTCGCGCGAGAGCCGCCGCGCCTGCGGCGGACTGTCGACGACGACGCGCGTGCAGCGCGCCAGCAGATCGGACGCGATCTCGGCTCCGCCAGGCGTGATGGCGCCGACCGCGTTGACGTGCGCGCCGCGAGCGACGATCGTGCCAGTCAGAAACGGCTCGCGCGCGCGCGTGACGGTGGTGACGATCGGCGCGCCGTTCACCGCGTCGGCGACACTCGTCGCTTCGACGGTCTGGATGCCAAGCTCCTCGCAGATCCGTGCCGCCACGCGGCGGCGGCGCTCGGCGTCGCGCCCGAACACGCGGACACGTTTCAGCGATCGCACCGCGGCCACTGCGGCGACTTGCGGAATCGATTGCTTCCCGGTGCCAATCAGCGCGAGCTCGCGGGCGTCCTCTGCCGCGAGCCACTTCGTCGCGACACCCGACGCCGCACCGGTCCGCAACTGTCCGAGCGCGAACGCTTCGACGATGGCGAGCAGGCGGCCTGTGTTCGCATCGAAAAGAATCAGCAGCGGCGTCGCGCCGCCCGGCGTGTGCGCCCACGTTTTGGTGCCGGCGATGCCGGCCTCGGTGAATGCCGCGCCGATGGCGTGCAGCGTCGCGTGACCGCCGTTCGCCTCGAACTCGACGTGCGTCTTCGTCATGTTCGACGCGGTGCCACGAGCCTCGGCGAGCAAACCAGCCTCGAGCGCCCGGATCGCGGCCGGCATGTCAATCAACGCCGTCACGTCGGACTCTGAAATCCAAATTGGTTCGTCGGACATGGGTTTCTCGCGGGGCCTCATGCCTGCCAACTTTTCTTGCACTTGCGCTGGGGCCCCACCCCCGGCGCGAGCTATCGCTGACACCTCGCCGCGGATTCGCTTGTCCGCGGCTCGGTGTGGCCGCGGGCGCTTCTTGCACTGGCCCGCCGCGAGCTATCGCTGACGCCTCGCGGAAGACCGCTCGGCGTGGCCGCAGGCGCTTCCCTTTTCTATGCGCCGGCTCCGCCGCCCTTGAGCTTTTTGTGTCCTTTGTGTCCTTTGTGTTTTTTCAGCGCCACAAATCAGCTCGTTGCCTCGAGAGGCGAGGGTACCGGGGGCTGCAACTCCAGCGCGTTGACCATCAGCGCGTGCGTGACGTAGCGGCCGATGAGCATCAGCACCGCGATCGCTTGCTCGTGACCGATCGATGCGACGACCAGCTCGAGCTCACCTGATGTCCCGTGTCCATGCCGGCGGATCACCGCGAGCGTCAGCGTCTGCACGCGCCGCTCGGTTTCTCCAATCGCCGAATGATCCGGCTCCAGCGCTTCGATCGCGCGAATCCAGTCCTCCCCGAATCCGAGTTTGATCGACAAGCGTTCGTGCTGGTGACGCTCGTACGCGTTGCCGACCTCGCTTGACACGGTCAGCGCCACGGTCTCGGTGATCCGATCCGGCAGCGCGTGCTTGAGATCGTCGGTGAACGCCATGAACGAGATGAGCGCCGATGGTTGATGTGCCGCGCACCTGAAGAATTCTCCGAGATACCCGAGACGCTCGACGCGCAGCCGCAGCATCTCGGCCACGTCGCCGCGCAGCGCGTCAGGCGACAGTCGGGGAATCATGGAGCAGGTGTCCATAGACGTCGTCGTTGTGCTCGCCGATTTCCGGCGCAGGCCGCCGAATCGGCAGCCGGTGGCCGTCAACCAGCGCGAAGCCGCCCGGATAGCGGATGGCGCCGCCGGGACGGCCGGCGCCGACCTCCTGCCAGAAGCCGCGCGCGGCGAGCTGCGGATCGTGGTGGATGTCGTCGGCCGACGACACCGGATAGCCGAGCATTTGCCGCGCCGCCGCGCCTTCCAGAAATTGTTGCTTCGTGAGCGTCGCGAGGAAGCGTCCGATCGGCGCTTCGATTGCGTCGATCTCGTCCTGCGTCAGCTCGGGGACGGTGAACGTTGGCCAGTCGATCGTGCGCAGCGTCGCCGATCCCATTCCGCGCTCGTCCATCCACGCGACGAGCTGCTGATTCGTATGACGCCCTGCCGATCCGCCGTAGACGATGAAGTTGATCCAGCCGTCCTTGCAGGGCCAGAACGCGCGCATGTGCGCGCCCGTCACCGAGCGGCCGGTGATGTACACGCCCGCGCGCTCCGGGTTGATGCCGTTCAGATCCCAGAACACCGGCGCGTGCGCGAGCGCCGCGACGACCGCGGCCTGCGCCGAGACGTCGACCCACTGTCCCTCGCCACCGCACGTGCGATGGACGAGCGCCGTCAGCGCGCCCATCGCCGCTTCACAGCCGGCCCACTGCGCCGCCTGCGGCAGCGACACGCGCATCGGCTCGCCGTCGGCTTCGCCGGCGAGCGACATCGCGCCGCTCGCCGCCATGATCTCGATGTCCGACGCCGGATGATCGCGATGCGGGCCTTCCTGCCCGTACGGCGTGATCGAGACGACGATGAGGCGCGGGTTCTGGCGATGGAGATCGTCGTAGCCGAGACGATGCCGCGTGAGGTGGCCGGGCGGAAAACTTTCGATGAGAAAGTCCGCCGATCGCGCGAGCGCTCGCAGGACGAACTGGCCGTTGGCGCTCTCGAGATCCAGCGTGATGCCGCGCTTGTTCGCGTTGAACGCCATCCAGTACAGACTCTGACGCGCGCCGCCGTGCTCATGAAACGGCGGCCACGCGCGCGATGGATCTCCGCCCGGCGGTTCCACCTTGATCACGTCGGCGCCCAGATCCGCGAGGATCCGCCCGGTCAGGAACCCGAGCGGTCCTGTGAGATCTAAGACGCGATATGGGGACAGCAACACGTCAGATAGCCCTCAGCCTTTAAAGCGCATTGCAGAATCAAACTCTCCACCACGGAGGACACGCGGGACGCGGAGGAAAATCGTGTTTTGGACAGGTTTGAACCTCCTGTCCTCCGTGTCCCCTGTGGTGGCGAGGTCATTCTTCAACGCTGTCTCAGCTCTATTGCCCCGTTCGAGCCAGTACCTCGACCCAGCCTTTCATCCGTGACTTCGCGCGCGCGATGTCTTCGGCCGAGAAGAAATTCTTCGGATCGACCTTGTCGATTGGATAGACCGGACGATGGAAGTCCTGCTCGTACCCGAACGGGACGGTCGCATCGATGCCCATTCCACCTTCGAAGCGCGTGTTCGACGCCGTCCATTCCTTTTCGCCGGCCGTCATGCGCTCCTGCGGCTGGAACGTCTGGCCGATGCCGCCCGGCAGCGGATTGATGATGTCGGTGTGCGGGTTCACGCGCGTCGTCAGACACCACATGATGTCGTCCATGCTCCGGATGTCGACGTCGGGGCTCACCGCGATCGCGAGACGCATACCCTGACTGCACGAGAGGATCGCCGCGAGGAAATTGCGCTGCCATCCCTCCTCGATCTTGTTGCGCTTGCGAACCTGGATGATGCAGCCGCCCCAGTCGGTCATGCAGTACGGAATGTGCACGTCGGTGACGATGCCCGGCTGCAGCCGCTCGCACAGCTCGTAGATCGCCGCCTCGCGCACCGTCGTGTCGATGTTGCTGTCGTCGGAGGTGTGCACGCCGAGCGCGAAGATGATCGGCTTGCTCTCGCGCTTGCGCATCGTGATCGCGGTCACGTGGAACGTCGCGGCCTTGTAGGCCTTGCCCATGTAGCCGGCCCATTCGGGGTGGAAGAAGTACTTGCCCTGCTTGTCGTTTTTCTCCGCCTCCGCCGTTTCGTACCGCTTGTCGCGCGGATACAGCAGCCCTTCGAGCACGTACTCGGATTCGGCGATCGCCCACGCGTCGACCGTGCGCGCTTTCACGATCGTGACCGGCGATCCCTGAATGGCGCCCGCCGTGCCGATCTCGTCGCAGCCCTTCGGCATAATCACGTAATCGAATCCCGATCCGGCCACGAGCGTGCACGCCGGCGGCACGCCGAAGCACATCGTCAACGGAATGGGCTTTTCATCCTTGTAGTGCTTCGTCTCGATCTGCCACATGTGCGATCCGGGCGAGGCCTGGAACGTGCCGATGTTGCCCCAGCGGAAGTTCATGCGGTTGTAGCCGATGTGGCTGCCGCCCTCGAAGTACTCGCCGACAACGCAGCTGATGCCGCTCCCGACCGTGAGCTCGGTCTCGAGCGCTGTGTGGCGAATCGCGGTGATGTATTTGTTCACGTCGAGGTCGTCGGTGATGACCTCTTCCTGGCACGGCGCGTCGCTCTGCGGAATCTCGACCGGCTTGAGCGGTTTGTTCATCGCGCTCGCGATCTTCCGTGTGCGATCCATCGGGCTCGTGAAGCCGAACATCTTGTCGACGACGTGGATGTCGGAGAACAGATTCGTGATGACGCGTGCGTGCGGCTTGCCCTTCACGTTGTTGAACATGACGACGGGACCGCCGTCGAGGTGCTTTTGCAGGCCGGTGATTTCGAGGTCCGGATCGACGGGCACGTCGGTGGTCAGCAGGTCGCCCTGCGTCTCGAGCCACGCCAGCGCGGCGCGCAGCGACCGCATGTCTTTTTCCACTTTCTTGTCGACCATCGTTGCCATTACGTGGCTCCTTGTATGGCGGAATGAGGATTGCGGAATGCGGATTCATTGAAGATTGAATCGATCGATAAATCCGCAGTCCGCAATCCGCAATCCTCAATCATGAAAAGACGCCTTGCGCGGAGAGCTCCTCGAACTCCTCCGCGCGAAGACCAAACCAATCCTTGAACACGGCTTCCGTGTGCTCGCCCAGACGCGGAGCGGCCGAGCGTACGCGTCCAGGCGTGTCGCTGAGTTGATACGACACCATCCGGTACCGCATCGGTCCGAGCTCCGCGTGATCGAACGATTGCCACACTCCTCGCGCCGCGAGCTGCGGATCGTCGTACAGATCGCGCATCGTGTTCACGGGCGCGACGTGCACGTTCGCACGATGCAGCGCCACAATCACGTCAGCAGCGTCGCGCCCGCTCGTCCACGTCTCGATGGCCGCATTGAGATCCGCTTCGCGTGCGCGACGGCCGGATGCGCGCGACAGCGCGGCATCGGAGACGAGCGACCCCTCGCCCATCGTCTCTGCGAGCCGCGACCACTCGTCGTCATCCCAGCAACTGATCGCGACCCAGCCATCGCCGCGGCAGCGGTAACAGCCGTGCGGTACGGCGACCAGATCGCGATTCCCATCACGCGCCGGCGACACGCCGTTGGTGACATATGCGAGCAGCGCCGGCGCCATGAACTGCAGCCCGGCCTCGTACTGCGCGAGGTCGATGAAGGCGCCCTCGCCCGTTCGCCGCTGCCGATCGAGCGCCGCCAGCACCGCCGCGCCACCGTAGGCGACCGCGATCATGTCGATGTACGGGCCGTAGAGACACGACGGCGGACCACCAGCCGCGCCAATCAGCTCGGTGAACCCGCTGAGCGACGACAACTGCGATCCGAATCCGGGATGTGTCGCGCGCGGACCGGTCTGACCGAGATTGCTCGTGCTGAGCATCACCAGCGCGGGATTGTGTTGCTTCAGGTCGGGATACCCGAGGCCGAGCCGCGCCATCACACCGGGCCGCATGTTCTCGACGACGATGTCGGTGCGCGCCATGAGACGGTAGATGAGCGCGAGCGCGCGCGGATGCTTGACGTCGAGCGACACACCCTGCTTGGAATCGTTGAAGAACGCGAAGCAGCCCGAGCGGTCGATGCCGACGCGATCATCTTTATAAGGCGGGTACTGCAGCCGGAAGCCGTCCGGGCGCGACATCGATTCGACGTGGATGACCCGCGCGCCGAAGTTCGCGAGGTACTTGCCGATCGCCGGACCGGCGGCGTAGCCGCCGAACTCGACGACGGTGACGCCTTCCAACGCGTGAGCCCTCCGCTTCATCGCTTGCCACCCGCCTCGCGCATGCCGGTCCACCGATTGCGGACGTCGAGATGAATGTCGAGCTGATCGAGCAGCCGCGCCGCGGAGTAGTTGACCAGATCGTCGAGCGATTGCGGCTTGTTGTAGAAGGCGGGCATCGGCGGGCAAATCACGACGCCCATGCGCGACAGCTTCAACATGTTCTCCAAATGGATGTCGCTGAGCGGGGCTTCACGCACGGCGAGGACCAGCTTGCGCCGCTCTTTTAGGATGACGTCGGCCGCGCGGTGAATCAGATTGTCACCGAGGCCGTGCGCGATGGCGGCCAGCGTCCGCATGCTGCACGGCACGACCACCATGCCAATGGTGAGGAAGGACCCGCTCGAAATCGCCGCGCCCTGATCGGTGAGCGGATAGACGCGCGTCGCCATCGCTTCCACCTGCTCGACGGTGTACGACGTCTCGTGCACCAGCGTGCGCGCCGCCCAGCGGCTCATCACGAGGTGCGACTCGACGCCGGTGTCCTGCAGCATCTGGAGCAGACGGACCCCGAAGACGATGCCGGTGGCGCCGGTGATGCCGACGATCAATCTTCGGGGTTGAGTCATGTTCATCCCGTCATGCGACGGCTTCAGAGCTCGTGAAAGAATCACGTTGAACGCAAAGATCGCAAAGCGCGCAAAGCATCTTTTCGAAAGATTCTTCTTTGCGGTCTTAGCGGCCTTTGCGTTGACGGGATTTTTTCACATCCTCTTCAGCCGATCGTTCCGGCTCGCCTAAAGGCTTCGCCCTACACCAATAAGTTCGGCGATCACGGCGCGCGCCCGTTCGAGCTCGGCGGCGCGCTGCGGGTTGTGATAGGTCACCCCGCTCGCAACGTAGGCGCCGGGCTCGTACTCCTCGTTCACTTCGTCGGCGAGCACCTGCTCGACACGGCACTCGAACGCCGAGTTCCACGACGTCGCCTGCATCGCGGGCGCGATCTCGGTCGCATGCGCCTTCACGTAGTAGGCGACGCGCTCGTCGATGATCACGAAGGTCACCTTGCCGGAGCGCCGCATGTTGCCGCTCGTCGTGCTCGTCGCGTAGGTCGCGCAGCGAATATGCGCCGGATCCTTCGCGACGAGCTCGAAGTAACTGAGCAGCGCCGGATGCGGCCAGCCCGCCGCGTCGACGGTGACGATCTGCACCACCTTCGTCGCGAGCGCTTCGAGATGGCGACCGCTCAACCGCTCGACGAGATCGGGCGGCAGCTCCGGGCCGAGCGCGCGCGACATTACCCTGCGCCCAAGGAAACGGAGGGCACGGAGGCAACGGGATCACATGGAGGAACGGAGCAACGGAGACGAACGGAGACGAGAGCGCGTTCGACGCGGACGGCCTGCAAAGCAGGCCGTGGGTGCAGGCGCGCCGCTTCGCGGCGCCCGCGTCGAATGCACTCCTCCGTTTTGTCTCCGTTTCTCCGTTTCTCCATGTTCAACCGTTCGCTCCGTCGTCTCCGTTCCCTCAATCAGCCGCCGATCCCGATGAGCGGCCAGTACAACGGCACGAGCAGCATCAGGATGACGCACGCGACGATCGACAAGAGCGCTCCGATCTTCAGCAGGTCCTTGCTGTCGAAGTAGCCGTACGAGTAGCCAACGACGAGCACCGCCGACTCGTACATGAAGATCTTCGCGCCGGCGCCGAACGTCCAGATCATGCCGAGCGTCAGCGGATCGATCGCGTTCTGCTTCGCGAAATTCATGAGCAGCGGGAGCGACGTCGACAGCATCGCGATCTCGTTGCCGATCAAAATGTGGTACGCGAAGGCCGCCCAGTAGAGAACGAACGTCGACGCCCACGTCGTCGAGATGTGCGGCTGCAGCCACTGGAACAAGGTGCTCGTCAACACGTCGAGCGCCTTGGTTTGCACGAGCACGTTGCTCAGGCTGACCGCGGCGGCGACGAAGAAGATCGGAAGAAAGTTGATCCGGCGGACGTCCTCGGTGTCGAGCACGCCGATCCGCGGCATGATCGCGAGCAGCCCCACGCCGAGACCGATCATCGGCGGCGGAATGTTGTGCAGGAAGTCGGTGACCCAGAGGCCGACCGCGAGCGCCATCAGTGCGGCCGCCTTCTTTTCGCGCACCGACCAGCTGCCCATCGCGCGCAGCTCCTTGCGCAGGTACTCCGCGCCGCCGGGCAGCGTTGCGGACTCAGGCGGATACATCCAGAGCGTCAACCGCCACGCGACAATCATGACGATGATGTCGCACGGCAGATACGCGAGCGCCCACTGGCTCCAGAGGACGTTCACCCCGCCGAACCGCTCGATCGCGCCGCGCGCCGTGATGGACGAGGCGCCGGCGATGAGCATCTTGTCGAAGATCGTCGCCGTGTACGTGAGGATGATGAACATCCCGCGCGCGATGTTGCTGCCTTTGCCGACGCCGAACGCGTCGACCAGACCCATGGCAATCGCCGCCATGATGACGACGCGCGCGATGCCCGACGGGACGACCGCGGTCAGCAGGAAATCCGAGAGAATCAGACCGAGCAGCAGCCGCGGATAGCTGTGGCCGACGGTGCGCATCACGAGATACGCCAGCCGCCGCGCGAGCCCCGACTGCCCCGCCATCATGCCGAAGCAGACGGCGCCGAACAGAAACCATGCGGAGGTGTCGGCAAATCCCGAGAACGCGATGTCGAACCGCACGATGCCGAGCATCCAGAAAAGAAAGCAGCCGAGGATGCCGGCGATGCCGTGATCGAGCACCTGCGTCATCCAGGCGGCGATCATGAACGCGCCGACGGCGAGCGCCTTGTGCGCCAGCGGATCGATCGGGAGTGGCAGGAACCAGAGCGCCACGCAGCCGGCGGCAATCAGGCCGAGCAGGACGGCAGTACGCGCATCTTTGTTTACATCGGCGCTCGCGGCGCTCGCGCCGGGGTTTACACCGGCGATCGCCATGCTCGCGCCGGGGGTCACACCGGCGATCGGGACGCTCGCGCCGGGCGACGGCGCGACGGCCTCCGGGGCCTCCACGGACACGTCGACCGCGTGCAATGGTCTAACCATTGGAATCGCGATGGTAGGCTTCCACCTCGCCGCGTGTCAAGCGGTTCAACCGCCGATCGCAACGCCCGCCGAGCAGGGTTTCAGATTCCTATCAGCGGCCAGTAGAACGGCACGATCACGATCATGATCAGCGACTCGACGACAGTCAGGCACGCGCCGATTTTCAGCATGTCGCGCGCCGTGAAACAGCCGTACGAATAGCCGACCACCATCGGCGCCGACTGATACACGAAAATCTTCGCGCCCGCGCCGAACGTCCACACCATCCCGAGCGCGAGCGGATCGAGTCGATGCGCCTTCGCGAAGGTCATCAGAACCGGGACTGATGTCGCCAGCATCGAGGTCTCGTCGCCGAGCGGGATGTGATACGCGAACGCCGACCAGTACAGCACCAGCGTGGAGCTGTACACGTTGGTGACAAACGGCGCCATCCAGGCGAAGAGCGCGTCGGTCAGCACGTCGAGCGCTTTGGTCGCGACGAGCACCTGTCCCATGCTGACCGCGGACGCCACGAAGAAGATTGGCAGATAGTTCACCCGCTTCACATCGTCGGTGTCGAGGATGCCGATGGTCGGCAGCGTCGCGACGAGCCCGATGCCGAGACCAATCATCGGCGCGGAGATGTGATGGATGAAATCGGTCATCCACAGCAGGATCGCCGTCGCCATCAGGAACGCGGCGCGTTTCTCGAGCGCGCTCCACGGTCCCAGCGCGCGAACCGCTTCCTTCAGCACCGATTCGCCGCCCGGCAGCGCGGGTTTTTCCGGCGGATAGAAGTACAGCGTGAGGCGCCACGCCACGAAGATCGTGATCAGATCGCACGGCAGGTAGGCGAGAAACCATCGGCTCCACAACACTTCGACGCCGCCGACGCGCTCGATCGCGCCGCGCGCGACGATCGACGCCGCGCCGGCGATGATCATCTTGTCGAAGATCGTCGCGGTGTAGGTGAGGATGATGAACATCCCGCGCGCGATATTGCTGGTGCGGCCGACGCCGAAGGCCTCCATCAACCCGAGCGCGACCGCCGCCATGATGACGACGCGCGCGATGCCGGAGGGGACGAGGAAGGTGAGGAGGAAGTCGGCGAGAATCAGCCCGAACAGCAGCCGCGCGTAGCGTGGACCGACGGCGCGCATCACGAGATACGCGAGCCGCCGCGCGAGGCCGGACTTGGTCGCCATCACGCCGAAGAACACGGCGCCCATCAGGAACCACGGCGTGCTGTCGGCGAAGCCGGCAAACGCCAGGGGAAAGTCCGCGACGTTCAGCGCCCAGAACAGATAACAGCCGATGAAGCCGGCCAGCGCGTGGTCGATCGCGTGCGTGATCCACGCGACGACCATGAACAGCGAAATCGCCAGCGCGTGCTGCACGAGCGGCGACAGGCCGAGCGGCAGAAACCAGAAGACGAGCGCCGCAGCCGCGGCCGCCGCTGTTTTCGCCAGGCTCGCCGGCGCGACCCTGCTCTCGACCGGGAGTTCTGTCGCGGTCACCACGCGCAGATGGTACCCGGGAACGGGAACAGCGCGTACGAAGGGAACAGTTCCGCTCATCGCAGAGTGCGCCGAAACGCGCTGTCAAAAACAAACATGGAGGAACGGAGAAAACGGAGCGCCTCGGTCCGACGCGTCGGACCGATCGGCGTTTCCCTTCGCGTTTCGGCGCCGCGCGGCTGGCGCTTGGCGTCCCCGTCTCCTTCGTGTTTTCTTGTTTTCGTGACGTGCCTGACGATTGTGATCGCGACCAGAGCAGCCGTCTGGCAAAAAATTGAGGAAACTCCGTTTCTCAGTTCCTCTGTGTGAAACCGTTGTCTCCGTGGCCCCCGTTTCCGTACAATCTTCCCCACATGCAGATGGCACGCACACGGCGATCCGGACGCGTGTCCGAGACGATCGCCAAGCGCATCAAGAAACAGATTTCCGACGGCGCGCTGCTCCCCGGCGAGAAGCTGCCGGCCGAGCGCGACATGGCGCAGCGCTATCGCACGAGCCGCGTGTCGGTGCGCGAGGCCTATCGATCGCTCGAGGAGCTGGGGCTGCTCACGATCCGCCGCGGCGCCGAAGGCGGTGCGTTCATCACCGATCTCGATCACGGACCGGTGATGCGCTCGTTGTCGCTGATGCTGCGGCTGGGCAAGACCACTCACGAAGAAATCACCGAAGCGCGTCTCCTCGTCGAGCCGCCCATCGCGCGGCTCGCCGCGCGCCGCGCGCATCCCGAAGATCTCGAGCGGCTCGACTACGTCGTCAACCAGCAGGAGCTGGCGCTCGAGCGGCGCGGCGACTACGGCCCATTCGATCTCAACTTTCACCGCGTCGTCGCGGAATGCGCGCGCAATCTGCCGTTGAAAGTGCTGATGGACTCGCTGTCGGACCTGACGGTCGAAGTCGTCGCCGGCCTGGATCTCTCCGCCGGCGTGCAGCATGCGGTGTGCGACTCGCACCGCCAGATCGCCGACGCGATCAAGCAGCGCGACGAAGAGGCGGCCTATACGCTGATGCTCGAGCACGTCGCGCAGATTCAAGATCGCCTCGGGCGCGCCCTCGCCCGCCAGCGGCGCCGCGTGAAAAAGAGCGGCGGCGGCAACGGCCGGCCGGCGCGGTCGCGCCGATCTCCACGCTGACCATCGCCACGGCTCGGCTGACGGCCCGGGCGCCTCGCGGCCGCGATTGACATCCCGCCGCGCGTTGACGGATAGTGGCGTTCCGGTAAAGGTCAGACCATTCGCCGCGCCACCGCCAGAAGAGAGGCTGCCAACGTCCGCTCGGTGATGGATCCCACGTCGACGGTCGGGGCGCCGCTCTTCAGGAATCCGACGCTGAAGAATCTCGCGCCGCGGGCCGGCTTTGCGTACTCGCCAGGCGCGAAGGACGGCTGGGTCGCGAGGCTCACCGGCGGCCCGAGCGCGATGTCGATCCGCGGCGGCGCGGGTCTCTACTACGACCCGCTGCTCTACTCGACCTACGGCAACATGACGTTCAAGCACGAGCCGTACTTCAAGCAGGTGCGCATCACCAACGCGCCGTTCCCGAACGTGTATCCGTTGCTCGCGAGCGGCCAGGGGTTGATCGATACGTTCGCGATTCAGTTCGATCCCAAGTCCACCTACGTCGAGCAGTACAACGTCAACGTCCAGCGGTCGTTCTCGTCGAAGCTGATGATCACGGCGGGATATGTCGGCTCGCACGGCGTCCATCTGTGGCGCGAGGCCGACTTGAACAACGTGTACCCGTTGACGCCGGACGGCACCCAGTTTCGCGCCGATCAACAACCCGCAGCGGCGCAACCCGAACTTCGCGAACATCCGCATGAAGGTCGCCGACGGCGAGTCGTTCTACCACGCAGGATTGTTCGGCGCGCAGTCGCGGCTCGGCGGCTTTCGCGCGCAGTTGTCGTACACCTACGGGACGTCGATCGACGACCAGTCGAGCGCGCTCGGACGCAACGAGTTCGCGAACGGGCAGGCACGCACGGTCGATCCCTACAACCGGTTGCTGAACCGCGGCCGCTCGGACTTCGACATCCGCCACAACCTGTCGATCAACTTCACCTACGACATCCCGTACGGGACCGGCCGCGACCACGGCGCGGACGGGTCGGCGGTCGCGCGTGCGCTCGCCGGCGGTTGGACGATCAGCGGGATTTTGTCGGCACAGTCGGGCATTCCGGTGTCGCCGATCTACACTTTCGACCAGGATCGCGACGCCACCACCGACAACGAACAACGGCCGAATTGGGCAGCGGGCGTCGGCGCCACGACGCGAGTCAACGACACGCAGTTGTTCGATCCGAACGCATTCGTCCTGCCGCCCGTCGGCAGCCGTGGCAACGTCGGACGCAACGCGATCGACGGGCCTGGCCTCGTCTCGTTCGATCCGGCGTTCGTGAAGTCATTGTTTCTCGACCGCGGATCGAAGCGGTCGGCGCAGCTGCGCATCGAGATGTTCAACGCGTTCAATCGTGTGAACTTCGCGATCCCCAGCATCGCGAACCTGACCGTCTTCAACAGCCCGACCGAGCGGAACGCAACCGCTGGCCAGATCACGTCGACGAGCACGCCGGCGCGTCAGGTGCAACTCGCGCTGCGCGTGCTGTTCTAGTAGACTGTGTCGCAAAGGTCAGACCTTTTCTTCTTTCCGGAGCGAGCATGAGCGTTGCAAAAGTTGAAAAAGTTGAAAAAGTTGCAAAAGATGCGTTGCAGGACGCGATGAGTAACCCGATTGGCGCCGTCGCGACGGGCACCGAGGATCCGCGCCCGATCGTGAAGACGATCGAGCGGCACGATGGCCTGCACGTCGAGCTCCTCTACGACGATCTGCGCCAGTGGCTCGCCGAGGCCGAAAGGCTCGGCGAGGTCCGCGTCATCTCGGGTGCCTCGTGGCAGGAGGACATCGGCATGGCCGCCGAAATCGCGCTGCACAGCGACGCCGCGCCCTGCCTCGTGTTCGACGAGGTGCCCGGCTGCGCGAAGGGCCATCGCGTGCTGACGAACTTCTTCGGCGGCAAGCGCAAGAACATGACGCTCGGCTTCCCCGCGCATCTCAACAAGCTGGAGCTGAGCGAGGCGTTCCTCGAGCACTACCTCAAGGATCTCAAGCGGGTGCCGGTGCAGGAAGTCGAGACCGGGCCCGTCTTCGAGAATGTTCTGATGGGCGACGACGTCGACGTGACGAAGTTTCCGACGCCGGTGTGGCACGAGCGCGACGGCGGCCGCTACATCGGCACCGGCAGCTTCAACATCACCGAAGATCCCGAGGAGCACTGGATCAATCTCGGCACCTATCGCGTGATGATTCAGGACAAGAAGACCGTCGGCTTCTACATCTCACCCGGCAAGCACGGACGCATCCATCGCGACAAGTACCAGGCGCGCAACGAGCCGATGCCGACCGCGATCGTCGTCGGCGGCGATCCGCTGACGTTTCTGATGGCGTGCAGCGAAACGCCGTACGGCGTCAGCGAGTACGAGCTGGTCGGCGGCATCCGCAACAAGCCGGTGCAGGTCGTACGCGGGAAGGTGACCGGCCTGCCGATTCCGGCGAACGCCGAGCTCGTGCTCGAAGGCTTCGTCGATCCGAGCAAGCGGTTGCTCGAAGGACCGTTCGGCGAGTGGACCGGCTACTATGCCAGCGACACGCGTCCGGAGCCGGTGCTCGACATCCAGGCGATTTATCACCGCAACAATCCGATCATGCTCGGGTGCCCGCCGCTGCGTCCGCCCGACGAGCTCGCGCGCTATCGCGCCGTCACGCGGTCGGCGCTGCTGCGGCAGAACATGGTCAAGGCGGGCGTGCCCGACGTGCGCGCGGTGTGGGCGCACGAAGTCGGCACGGCGCGCATGCTCGTCGGCGTCTCAATCACGCAACGCTATCCAGGTCACGCGACGCAGGCCGGGCACGTCGCCTGCCAGTGCCACGTCGGGGCCTACGCCGGCAAGTACGTCATCGTCGTGGACGAGGACATCGACGTGTCGAACCTCGACGAACTGATTTGGGCGATGCTGACGCGCTCCGATCCGGCGACGTCGATCGACATCGTGCACAACGCCTGGAGCACCCCGCTCGATCCGCGCATCAGCCCCGAGGAAAAAGCGAAAGGGAACTTCACCAACTCGCGCGCGATCATCGACGCATGCCGGCCGTTCTTCTGGCGCGACAAGTTCCCGCCGGTCAACGCGCCGAGCCCCGCGGTGATGAAGAAAGCGCGTGAGAAGTTTGGGTATCTGCTCGAATAGTATTGACTGCTCGAATAGTACCGAAGCGTCGTTTCCTTTTTCATTAGGCGCTCTCCGCATCTCGTAAGCGATTACTGCCGCCGTAATTCCGTGCAGTTGCTACCCCCTGCATCCCGCTGAGTCGGTTGGGTCGGCGCGGGCACGCGCGTTGCCATGGCGCCGCGCGGCAGCTCACAACCAACATCACGCTGAGCGTTGGCGGGATCAGCCGGAAGGAGAGGTCTTCGGCCACGAGTACAAGGGCGGGTCTCAAACTTCAAAGTTTGTATCGGATCCGCCGGT
>MNEX01000209.1 GCA_001917905.1 Acidobacteria bacterium 13_1_40CM_65_14 | reverse complement strand
CCGCGTCCGGACTCGTCGTGCCCGTCCAGCTCACGCGATCAATAAGGTGTGTGTAAAGAGACATCAAATGACGAACGATGCGTAAATGCTCGCGTAAAACACCTGGTATGTCGTTGTTGTATGCCGAAACGATACCTAATTTTTTCTTTATGCCTCGTGGCCGGCGTCGCCGCCGGGGCATGCACGAGTCGCACGTCGGCGGCGAGTAGCAGTGGCGGTGGCGGCCGCGGTGGCCGTGGTCGCGGCGGTGATGGCGGACCCGCACCCGTCGTCACGGCCAAAGTCACCGAGAAAGATGTGCCCGTCGACATCGCCGCGATCGGCAACGTCGAGGCGTACGCCACGATCTCCGTGCGATCGCAGGTCACCGGTCAGCTGACCGACATCGCGTTCCGCGAAGGCGACTTCGTCAGACAGGGCCAGCAACTCTTCACGCTCGATCGCCGCCCGTTTGAAGCCGCGCTCGCGCAGGCTGAGGCGAACCTGACGCGCGACAAGGCGTTACTGGCGCAAGCCGAAGCGCAGCTCAGCCGCGACGCCGCCAACGCCGAGTACCAGCAGCTGTCCGCTGAGCGACAGGCGCAGCTCAACGCGCGCGGCATCGTCTCGAAGGATCAAGCCGACCAGGCCCGCTCGCAGGCCGACGCGACGTCCGCAGTGGTGAAGGCCGATAGGGCGGCGGTCGAAAGCGCGAGAGCGCAGCTGGCCGCGCAGGACGCCGCCGTCGCAAATGCGCGCGTCTCGCTGGGCTACACCGTCATTCGCTCCGCGATCGATGGCCGCACCGGCACGCTGGGCGTGAAAGTCGGCAGCCTCGTCACAGCGAACCAGACCGAGCTGATGACGATCGCGCGCGTGGTGCCGGTGTTCGTCACCTTCACCGTGCCGGCCGTGCATCTGCCGACGATCAAGAAGCACATGAGTGATGGGAAGCTGTCGGTCATCGCCGTGCCGCAGGACGCGGACGCGCAGCCGGCGAGCGGCACGCTGACCTTCGTCGACAACGCCGTCGACATGACGACCGACACGATCAAGCTGAAAGCGACGGTGCCCAATCCCGATCGCCGGCTATGGCCGGGTCAGTTTGCGCGCGTGACCCTTCGACTCGCGACGCTGCCGCATGCCGTCGTCGTCCCCTCGCAGGCGGTGCAGACCGGACAAGACGGTCAGTACGTGTTCGTCGTCAAAGCGGATTCGACGGTCGAACAGCGGCCGATCACAACGACGCAGCGCGTGAACGACGACGTCGTGATCGACAAGGGGTTGCGCACCGGTGAGACGGTCGTCACGGAGGGACAGTTACGTCTCGAACCGGGCGCGCGCGTCAGCACTGACCTCAACGCACCGGCAGCCGGAGGCGGACGCGGTCGCGGCGGACGCGGCGCGCGTGGCACTGGACGATGACGCCCGGCTAAAAGCCTTCGCGCTACACCCGGATTCGTAGGGGGAAGAGGATGTGAAGAAATCACGTGAACGCAAAGGCCGCTAAGACCGCAAAGAAGAATCTTTTCGAAAAAGATGCTTTGCGCGCTTTGCGATCTTTGCGTTCAACGTGATTCTTTCACAAGCTCTTTAGCCGAGCCAGAGGACCTGTGAACCTCTCTGAGATTTTCATTCGGCGACCGATTGCGACGAGCCTGCTCATGGCGGCGATCGCGCTCTTCGGCGTCGTCGCGTACCGCGCGCTGCCAGTCAGCGATCTGCCGCAGGTGGACTATCCGACGCTGAACGTGAGCGCGAGCTTGCCAGGCGGCGACCCGGGCACGATGGCGTCGTCTGTCGCGAGCCCGCTCGAGCGCCAGTTCACGACGATTGCGGGGCTCGACTCGATGACGTCGCGCAGCGGATCGGGCAGCACGAACATCACGCTGCAGTTCGACCTCGACCGCGACATCGACAGCGCCACCGTCGACGTGCAGACGGCGATTGCCGCGGTCATGCCGCTGCTGCCGGCGGGCATGCCGTCGGCGCCGTCGTTCCGGAAGAACAATCCCAACGATCAGCCGATCATCACCATCAACCTGACGTCGAACACGCTGCCGCTGCCGGTGCTCGACGACTACGCCGAGACGATGATTGCGCCGCGACTCTCGATGGTCAGCGGCGTCTCGCAGGTGCAGGTGATGGGCGCCGCGAAGTACGCGGTCCGCGTCCAGCTCGATCCCGAGAAGCTCCACGCCGAGCGCATCGGGATCAACGAAGTCGATCAGGCGATCACCAACTGGAACGTCAATCTCCCGACGGGACAGCTCTTCGGTCCCTATTCGACCTACAACATCAAGGCCGCGGGCCAGTTGATGAACGCCGACGCGTTCAAGCCGGTCGTGGTGACGTCTCGCCGCGGCGCGCCCGTACGGCTCGAGCAGGTCGCCAACGTCATCGACAGCGTCGAGAACGTGTTCAACGGCAACTGGTTCTACACGAAGGACGCCGGCGGAAAACCGCGCGTCCAGCGCTCGATCATGCTGCAGGTGATGCGGCAGCCCGGCACCAACACGATCGCGGTTGCCGACGCCGTCCGCACGCTGCTGCCAACATTCGAGAAGCAGTTGCCGCCGTCCGCACACCTGACGCCGCGGCAGGATCGCTCGCGCACGATTCGCAAAGCGTTCACCGACATTCAGGTCACGATGCTCGTGACGCTGCTGCTCGTCGTCGGCGTGATTTTCCTGTTCCTGCACAACGGATCGGCGACGCTCATCCCGGCGCTCGCGCTGCCCTTCTCGATTCTCGGCACCTTCGCCGTCATGCAGGTGCTGAATTTCAGCCTGAACAACCTCTCGATGATGGCGCTCATCCTCTCGATCGGCTTCGTGGTGGACGATGCGATCGTGATGCTCGAGAACATCGTGCGGCACATGGAGCAGGGCGAGGGTCCGTTCGAGGCCGCGCTCGAGGGCTCCAAGGAAATCGGCTTCACGATTCTGACGATGACCACGTCGCTCGCCGCCGTGTTCATTCCGATTCTGTTCATGAGCGGCATTCTCGGCCGCCTGTTCCGTGAGTTCGCGGTCACGATCACGACGGCCATCCTCATCTCCGGCGTGGTGTCGATCACGCTGACACCGATGCTCTGCAGCCGCTTCCTGCGCGTCGTGCACAGCAAGAAAGGATTCGCCGGCCTCATGGATCGCGCCTTCGACGCGCTCCTCGCCGGATACGACTGGAGCCTGCGTCTCGTGCTGCGGCACCGGCTGGTCATGCTGGTGGTCTTCTTCGTCGTCGCCGCGGCGACGGTCCACATGTTCAACATCGTCCCGACCGGGTTCATTCCCGATCAGGACAACGATTCGATGTTCGTCAACCTGCAGGCGGCGCAGGGCACGTCGTTCTATGACATGTCCACGTGGACGCAGCAGGTGGCCGACATCGTCATCAAGAACCCGTACGTCGACTCGTTCATGGCGAGCGTCGGCGGCGGACCCGGCGGTCCGGGCGGCGGCGGCGGCGGCGCGAACAACGGGCGCTTGATGGTGCAACTGGTTCCGCGCGCGACGCGTCCGGTGACCGCGCAGCAGATCGCGCAGCAGATGCGGCCGCTGCTCCTGCGGTTCCCCGGCTTCCGCGGATTCGTCGGCCTGCCGCCGTCGCTGCAGATCGGCGGGCGCATGGGGAATCAGAACTACAGCCTCATGATGCAGGCGATGAACACCGACGACCTGTACGGGTGGGCGCCGCAGCTCGAGCAGGCGATCGCCGCGCAGGTGCCCGAGGTACAGGACGTCTCCACCGACATGGAGATGAAGAGCCCGCGGGTCAATCTCGTGATCGATCGCGACAAAGCGGCTGCCGTCGGGCTGAACGCGACGATCATCCAGAGCTCGCTCTACGACGCGCTCGGCCCGAAATGGTCGTCGACCATCTACGGCAACACCGCACAGTACCGCGTGCTCGTCGAGCTCGACCCGAAGTACCAGGGCGCGGTGGACTCGCTGCAGAAGGTCGCGTTCCGAACGCCGGCCGGCGTCCTCGTGCCGCTCGAGTCCGTGATGACATTCAAGGAAACCGTCGGTCCGCAGTCGATCAATCACTCCGGCCAGTTGCCGTCGGTGTCGGTGTCGTTCGGCCTGAAGCCCGGCGTCTCGCTCGGCACGGCGACGGCGCACGTGAAAGAGGTCGCGGATCGTCTGCTGCCGCCGACCATCACGACGAGCTTCGAGGGATCGGCGAAAGTGTTCCAGCAGTCGATGACCAATCTCGGGCTGCTGCTCTTCATCGCGATCGGCGTCGTCTACATCGTGCTCGGCGCGCTGTATGAGAGCTACATCCACCCGATCACGATTCTTTCGGGGCTGCCGTCCGCCGGCCTGGGCGCGCTCGTCACGTTGTATCTGTTCGGGAACGAGCTGAACATTTACTCCTTCGTCGGCCTGGTGATGCTGATCGGGATCGTGAAGAAGAACGCGATCATGCAAATCGACTTCGCGCTCGACGCGGAGCGCAGCCACGGCAAGGCGCCGGCCGAGGCGATCTACGACGGCTGCATCATCCGCTTCCGGCCGATCATGATGACGACGATGGCGGCGCTGTTCGGCGCGGTTCCGATCGCGCTTGGCTACGGCTCGGGCGGCGAAGCGCGGCGTCCGCTCGGACTCGCCGTCGTCGGCGGATTGATCGTCTCGCAGCTCATCACGCTGTACCTCACACCGGTCGTTTACACATACATGGCGACGATGTTCAAAACGCGCAAGATTCCCGTGACGAAACCGGCGACGGCATAGAAAGAGAATTGGGTAATTGGATAATCGGGTAATCGGGTAATTGATTGGAGGATTGGCTGGATCGACGCGCAATTGACCAATCCGATTACCAGATTACCCAATTACCCGATTACCCGATTACCCGATGGTGAGCATGTGAATATCTCTGAAGGGTTCATCAAACGGCCGATCGCGACGAGCCTCCTGATGGCGGCAATCGCGCTGTTCGGTCTCGTCGCGTATCGGTCGCTGCCGGTCAGCGATCTGCCCAACGTCGACTTCCCCACGCTGCTCGTGACCGCGCAGCTGCCGGGCGCCAGTCCGGAAACGATGGGCGCCTCGGTTGCGACGCCGCTCGAGAACCAGTTCTCGATGATCGCGGGCCTCGAGTCGATGACGTCGGTGAACTCGCTCGGCTCGACGCAGATTACGCTCGAATTCGATCTGAACCGGAGCCTCGACGGCGCAGCCGTGGACGTGCAGGCGGCGATCACTCAAGCAGCCCGTTTGTTGCCGCAAGGCATGCCGACGCCGCCGACGTTCACGAAAGTGAATCCGGCGGATCAGCCGATTCTGTATCTCGTCATCACCTCGACGACCGTGCCGCCGTGGACGCTGGACGAGTACGCGGAGACGCGCATCGCCCAGCGCATCTCGATGGTGAGCGGCGTGGCGCAGGTGCAGGTGCTCGGCAGTCAGAAGTACGCCGTGCACGCGCAGCTCGATCCCCGTGCGCTCGCCGCGCGCCAGATCGGCATCAACGAGGTCGAAGCGTCACTGCGCGCGTGGAACGTGAACACGCCCACCGGCTCCATCATCGGCCCGCACAAAGCCTTTACGCTGCAGGCGACCGGGCAGCTGATGAACGCCGACGAGTACAAGAACATGGTCGTGTCGTACCGCAACGGTGCGCCCGTCCGGCTGCGCGAGCTCGGCAACATCGTCGACGGCGTCGAGGATCAGCGGACCGCCTCGTGGTTCTACACGCACGGGACCGAGCAGCGCGCCATCACGCTCGGCATCCAGCGTCAGCCCGGCACGAACACGATCGCGGTCGCCGACGCCGTGAAAGCGCTGCTGCCGCAATTCAGGCTGGAGCTGCCGACGAGCGTGCACATGGACGTGCTGTACGACCGCTCCGACACGATTCGCGAGTCCTACCGCGACGTGCAGTTCACGATGCTGCTGACGCTCGCGCTCGTCATCATGGTCATCTTCGTGTTCCTGCGGAACGTGTGGGCGACCGTCATTCCGAGCCTTGCGCTGCCCTTCTCGATCATCGGCACGTTCGCGGTCATGTACATGCTCGACTACAGCCTCGACAACCTGTCGATGATGGCCCTCATCCTCTCGGTCGGCTTCGTCGTCGACGACGCGATCGTGATGCTGGAGAACATCTACCGGCACGTCGAGATGGGCGAGGCGCCGCTCGAGGCGTCGCTCGTCGGCTCGCGCGAAATCGGGTTCACGATTGTGTCGATGACGCTATCGCTCGCCGCGGTGTTCATCCCCGTGCTCTTCATGGGCGGCGTGCTCGGCCGGCTGTTCCGCGAGTTCTCGGTGACGATCTGCGTCGCGATTCTGATCTCCGGCGTGGTGTCGGTGACGCTGACGCCGATGCTCTGCAGCATGTTTCTGAAGAAACCGCACAAACAAAGGGCAGGACAGGCGGGAGGGGCCGGACTGGCAGGAATGGCGGGAACGACGTTCGGCGCCATGACCGAGCGCGCGTTTCAGTGGCTGCTCGGCAGCTACGACCGCACGCTGCAGATGGTGCTCCGGCATCGGCTGGCGACGATGGGAATGTTCGTGGCGGTCCTCATCGGCACCGCGGCGTTGTTCATCCTGGTGCCGAAGGGCTTCATCCCGGATCAGGACACGGATCAGATTTCGGTCACGACCGAAGCGGCGCAGGGCACCGCCTACGACAAGCTCGTCGAGTATCAGAGTCAGGTCGCGGAGATCATCAGTCAGGATCCGAACGTCGAAGGCCTCGTCTCGACCATCGGCGGTCAGGCGGCCAACACGCTCGGCGGTCCGAATCTCGGACAGATTGTCGTCCACCTCAAGCCGCGCGGCGAGCGAAGCGAGCTCGCGAACGACATCATCGCGAAGCTGCGGCCCCAGCTTGCCGGCGTCGCTGGTGTGCAAACGTACTTGCAGAATCCGCCGACCGTGCGCATCGGCGGTGAAGTGAGCAAGAGCCTGTATCAATACTCAATGCAGTCCCCCGATCGCGAGGCGTTGTACGACACCTCGCGCCGGCTGGTGAAGGCGCTTGCGGACGTGCCCGGCATCGAAGATCTCACGAGCGACCTCGAGGTGGCGAGCCCGCAGGTGGACGTGCAGATCGATCGCGACAAGGCGGCCGCGCTCGGCGTCACCGCGAGCCAGATCGAGAATGCCTTCTACGACGCGTACGGTCCGCGCTGGGTCTCGACGATTTACGCGCCGGTGAACGAGTACAAGGTCCTGCTGGAGCTGGCCCCGCAGTTCCAGGCCGATCCGTCGGCGTTATCGCTGCTGTACTTCAAGGCGACACCCAATCCGGTGGCGGGACAGGCAGGAGGGGCGGGACAGACAGGAACGGGAGGCGCCGTCGTTCCGCTCGACACGCTCGCGCACACGACCCAGGTGATCGGTCCGCAGACGGTGAGCCACAAAGGTCAGCTGCCGGCGGTGACGGTGTCGTTCGGTCTGAAGCCGGGCGCGGCGCTCGGCAGCGTCCTGACCCAGGTGCGCGAGATCGCGGAGCAGACGCTGCCCGAAGGCGTCAGCGGTCAGTTCGAAGGCGCGGCCAAGGCGTTCCAGAGCTCGCTCGGCAATCTCGCCGTGCTCCTGGTGATCGCGATCATGGTCGTCTACATCGTGCTCGGCATTCTCTACGAGAGCTACATTCATCCGCTGACGATTCTCTCCGGTCTGCCGTCGGCCGGCTTCGGCGCGCTGGTGACGCTGATCGTCTTCCGCATGGATCTGAACATCTACGCCTTCGTCGGCATGATCATGCTGATCGGCATCGTCGAGAAGAACGCGATCATGCAGATCGACTTCGCGCTCGAGGCCGAGCGCAGCGGGATGACGCCGGAGAAAGCGATCTACCAGGGATGTCTGATCCGCTTCCGCCCGATCATGATGACGACGATGGCGGCGATGCTGGGGGCGGTGCCGATCGCGCTCGGCTACGGCGCCGGCGGCGAGGCGCGGCAGCCGCTGGGACTTGTGGTCGTCGGCGGTCTGCTGTTCTCACAGTTGGTCACGCTCTACCTGACGCCGGTCGTGTACACGTACATGGCGCAGCTGCAGGATTGGGTCAAGTCGCAGCAAAAAACGCGCGATTTGCAGCCGGTTACGGCGACGCGATAGGCATGGGTCGTGCAGCCTCCAGGTTGAGATGCATGTCCCAACTCTGCCGTTCGTTGTTGCGCTCGTCGCGTCTTTGACTCTGCAGGCCGAGGCGGGCTCTGAACTTAGAACTCAGAACTTAGAACTCAGAACTCAGGCGGGATCCTCAGTTCTCAGTTCTGAGTTCTCAGTTCTAAGTTCAAGTTCGGCGCAGGCCGCCTCACAGGCGGCAAGACAACGGTCGAAAGCCCGGCCAACCAAGCCGATACGATCGAAGGAGAAGACGCCGCCGGCGAAGCTGCCGTGCGGCGATCTGTTGTCGTTCGAAGTCCTGCTCGATCGTCAGGGATTCTCTTCGGGACAGATCGACGGCACGGCGAACAGGAATTTCAGGCGCGCGCTCGGTGCGATGCGGTCGGCGCGCAAGATCGCGGCGACCGGCCAACCGGACTGCGAGACGTGGAAGGCGCTCGGCGGCGACACCGCGGATCCGGCGATCATGACCTACACGATCACCGACGAGGACGTGAAGGGACCGTTCGAAAAGCAGATTCCGCACGATCTTCCCGAACAGGCGAAGCTGACCTCGCTCGCGTATCGCGCGCCGCTCGAAGAAATCGCCGAACGCTTTCACGCCGCGCCGTCGCTGATTCAGAAGTTGAACCCCGGCGTGACGCTCGCCGCCGGCAAGACGATCAAAGTCCCCGCCGTGCTGCCGTTCGATGCCGGCGTCAAGCCGCCGACACCTGGCAGCGATATCGCGAAGGCGGGCGACATCAGCATCGAGGTCTCGCGCGACGAGTCGGCGCTCCGCGCGACGCGCAGCGACGGCACGCTGGTGCTCTTCGCACCGGTGACGACCGGCAGCGAGCACGATCCGCTGCCGACAGGCGACTGGAAGGTCACCGGCGTCCAATGGCATCCGTCGTTCCACTACAACCCGAAACTGTTCTGGGACGCGAAAGCGAAGGACACGAAGGCGACCATCAAGCCCGGACCGAACAATCCGGTCGGCGTCGTGTGGATCGACTTGAACCTCGAACACTACGGACTGCACGGAACGCCGGAGCCTGGAACGGTCGGCCTCACGCAGTCGCACGGATGCGTGCGGCTCACCAACTGGGACGCGGCGCGTGTGGCCGCGCTCGTCAAGCCCGGGACGCCCGTCAAGTTCCGCTGACGCCGCTGGCACCAATGCCGAAGAAGTCCGCGCGCCACTCGGTTCCGCTCGCAGCGCTGTTCGTCGCCTTCTGCGCAGGCGCGCTCGCCATGTGGGCATTGTCGTCGTACGGACCGCCGAAGCCGGCGATCCGCGTTCAAGCGCAGTTGGACGGCGACGTCCGGCCGAGGCCTGTCGTCGCGGATACCAGACCCAACGTGGACGCGGCCGAGACGAAGACCGCACGCGCCCCGACCATCGGCGCCGAACGCGTCGTCGCCACGACCGGCGCCGCGAAGAATCTGCGCGTACCGATCGACGGCAGCGATGTCGAAACGTGGAAGGGCGGATTCGCCGAGCATCGCGGCAACCGGCCGCACGAAGCGGTGGACATTCTCGCGCCGCGCAACACGCCGATCCACGCAGTGAGCGACGGGACGATCGCCAAGCTCTTCGTCAGCAACGCCGGCGGCTACACGGTCTATCAGTTCGATCCGTCTGGACAGCTCGCGTACTACTACGCCCACCTCGAACGGTACGCCGATGGCCTGCACGATGGCCAGACGGTCTCGAAGGGCGACATCATCGGCTACGTCGGGACGTCGGGCAACGCGCCGCCGGGCACGCCGCATCTGCACTTCGGCGTCTTCCAGCTCGACGATGACCGCCGCTGGTGGCACGGCAAGGCGATCGATCCGTACGAGGTCTTTCACAAGTAAAATCGGGCGGTGCGAAGGACGTGGCTCGAGCGCCGGCGTGCGTGCGCGAAGGCCGCCGGGATCGTGTGCGCGGTCATGGTGGCCGCCGCGGCGGGGCTCGTGCTGCGTGCGGCCGATCGGCCGGCACGCGACGCGGACATCAGCGCGCTCGTCGCGGACACCGATCTCGTGGCGCCGGAGTTCGCGGCCGACGCCCTCATCCGTCTCTCCGGTTCCTCCAGAATCACCGACGCGTCGTGGCGCCTCGAGCTGCTGGACCAGGCGTTCCAGCGCACGTACGGCGCGCAGGATCAGTACGGGCGATCGTCGCCGCCCGGCATTCCGCCCGACAGCCGTCAGGGCGCCGACCTCTTCGCGTCGACGACAGCGCTGAACCGCGTGTCGCTGCAGGTCCGCATCGCGCAGGTGATGGCGCTGACCGATCCGCGCCGCGCGCGCGAGCTCTTCGAGTGGATCGATCTGAACCTCGCGCCCGGCGTGTGCGAAGATCCGCTCGTCCCGTCGGTCGACGACTACTACACGGCGCTGAGCTTCCTCGCGCGCACGTCGTTCGGCAGCGACCGCGGCGAAGCGTTGCGCTTTCTCCAGCTGTATCTGTGGCGCGCGCATCTGCCGAGCGAGATGCCGGCGGTCGCCCGCGCGTTGCAGCGGTTTCGTCCGAGCGCGTTCGAAGCGACGTATCTCGAAGGCGTGTTCCAGAACATCCTCGAGTCCGGCACCAGCGATCCGCGCGGCTTCTCGGCCGCGGATCTCGACATCGTGACGCGGATCGCGGATCTGCAGAAGGCCTACCGCGACATCGGCGTGCTCAACTTCCATCTGCTCGACACGCTGCGCGAGTACCTCATCGCGCAGTTGAAAGGTCCACGCTGCAGCGACAGCGTGACCGAGTCGATGACGCCGGCGTCGTACAACGCTGCGGTCGCCCGGCTCGGCGCCAGCAAGCTCGTCGATCTGATGGATCCCAACGGCGTGCGGCCGTCGAAGATGCTGGGCATCGCGCGCATCGACATGTACTGGCAGACGCCGGAAGCGCGGCGGCTGCACGAGGACGCGCTCGATCTGCGAGGGCGCGGACAGAATCCGCTGCCGATACGCATCCGGCAGACGCAGCAATGGCGGGAACAGGCCGAGCGGCTGATCGTCGATCTCGTACAGTGGACGGGCCGTCGCGAGGCGACCGAGCGCGACTACTTCTTTCAGAAGTCGTTTCTGTTCAGCGGGCTGATCGAGCTGATGCCGCGCAGCAGCGTGCGCACCTACGCGCTGCGATCGTTTGTCGAGTTCATGCGCCACTCCGACGTCGACCGCGATCGCCGGCCGCTGTGGTTCGCATTCTTGACGCGGCTGCTCGAGATGGCGCGCGGCGCCGAACGGCGCGAGATTCTCGCGGCGCTCGAAAACTCACACCACCCGGTGCTGTCGCTCTACGCGCGCATGGAGCGGCTTGCTCCAGCGCGGTAAATCGGGTGATTTGGTAATTGGGTAATTGGGTAATCGGGTAATCGCGCCTTCCGATTGCTCAATCGGCCAATCCAATTACCCGATTACCAGATTACTCAATTACCCAATTCTGTCGAAGACACACACGGCTGACCAGGGCCGCGAGCCCTGCGCCCCAGACGACTCGGGCAGCATCGCGATCATCCGCAGGAACAGCGGCAGGCGATCCAGCTTCCGCGCCGTCTTCAGCATCGATCCGATCTCGATCGCCTTCCAGCCGCACGCCTCGAAAAACGCGGGGCCCTCGGGCGGAGCGAACAGAAACGGCGCGCCCGCCTGCTGCACGTGAGCGCCGATCCGTTCCTTCAGCATCGCGATGAGACCCGGTGAGGCGATGTCGGCGATCCAGTGACGGAAGCTCGCCGGCGCCGCCAGGTCTTTGCCGAGCGCGCCCACTTCGTCGGGCATCAGATAAATGAGCAGCCCTTCCGACACGACGAGCACGTTGGTCGCTTCGCGACCGATGCGCGCGAAGAGTCCGCGGCGCGCATCGTGGTTCGAGAGATCGAGGCGCACGCGCTCGAGCGCGCAGATTGGCTTGGCGTCCGCGAGCACCCGTGCCTTGTAGTCGAGGATCTCCGGCAGATCGACTTCGACCCAACCGAGCGACGGCGGGAGATCCATGCGATAGGGCCGCGTGTCGAGGCCGGCCGCGAGGTTCAACACGAGATCGGCGCCGCCCTTCACGTACCGCGCGATGTA
>MNEX01000263.1:13978-14429 GCA_001917905.1 Acidobacteria bacterium 13_1_40CM_65_14 | reverse complement strand
TCGCGAGCGCGCCGCGATTCTCGACACGAACGTCGCGCGCGTGTTGTTCCGCGTCTTCGTCGGCCAGGGCGATCCCAAGAGCCACGCGATGAAGCAGCATTTGTGGAAGGTCTCGGCGACGCTCGTGCCGAACCGGCACGTCTTCGATTTCAATCAGGCGCTGATGGACTTCGGCGCAATGGTGTGCGTCGCGCGCAATCCCAGGTGTCTCATCTGCCCGATGGCGAAGAGTTGCCGTGCGTTCAACAATGCGGATTGAGGACTGCGGATTGCGGATTTATTGTTCGATTCAATCCACGATCAATCCGCATTCCGCAATCCTCAATCCGCAATGACGATCGTCGTCGCAGCGGCCGTCATCGAGCGCGACGGCTGCTTTCTCGTCACGCGACGGCGGAAAGGCGTCCACCTCGAAGGGTTCTGGGAGTTTCCCGGCGGGAAGTGCGACGCG
>MNEX01000263.1:0-13910 GCA_001917905.1 Acidobacteria bacterium 13_1_40CM_65_14 | reverse complement strand
TCGGTCAGGAGATGCGATGGGTGCGACGAGAGGATCTCGCGACGCTCGAATTTCCACCCGCCGACGCCGAGCTGATCTCGACGCTCACGCGGCAGGCCTCCTAAGAAACAGCGCGTTTTCCGGCCTGTTTCTGCTCGGACGAGTCGCGATTCGATCGCGTGGGACGCTAAAGAGCGCATTGCAAAATTCAGCTCTCCACCACGGAGGACACGGGGCACGCGGAGGAAAAATCGTGTTTTGGACAGGTTTGAACCTCCTGTCCTCCGTGTCCCCCGTGGTGGCGAGTTATTTTCTAACTCTCCTAGGGCTGCCGTGGCACGAACGGCAGCGGCGTGACGGCGGCGCTCACACCATCGACGGAGACCACGGTGTCTGGCGTCACGAAATCGCGGTGGACGTACGCGAGAGCAATCGGTTTCTTCAGCGCGCGCGACGACGCGCTCGACGTGACGTGACCGATCTCGCGATCGCCGGATCGAACGATCGCACCGGACGCCGGCGGCTGGTCGCCGTCGACGACAAGACCCACGAGCTTGCGCGCGACGCGGCCGTGGCCGCGATGCAGCACGCGGATGATCACTTCCTGCCCGACGTAGCAACCTTTGCTGAAGCTGATCGCGCGCGATTCGATGCCGGCCTCGAGCGGAATCGTCTCTTCGTCCATGTCGCGACGGAACCTGGGCACGCCCGCCTCGATGCGGATCGCCTCGGCCGTCTGGTCGTCGAGCTGAACGGCGCCGGCACTGGTCGCCGCCGACGCGAACGCATCGGCTTTCGCGCGATCGACGAAGACGTCGTAGCCCGCCTCACCCGTATCAGCGATGCGCGTGACGATCACCGGATCGCCGTTCCAGTGCGCGCGCAGATTCGCGTGCTCCGGGAGCGCAGTCAGCGTCTCGGCTGACGCGCCGGTCAGAAGCCGGGCCACGGTCGCAGCCGCGTCAGGACCGACGACGCCGATCTGCGCGAACGTGTCGGTGACGTCGCCGAGCTGCACGTCTTCGCTGAAGATGAATTGATCGAGCTTGGTGAGCACCGCCTCCTTCACACCGCGATCCATCGTCAGCAGCATCACGTCGCCGAGCTCGTAGACGTACAAGTCCGCAATCATCCGTCCTTGCGGCGTAAGGTACGCCGCGTAACAGCCCTCACCCGCTTGCAACGCCACGACGTCGTTCGTCAGCAGACCCTGCAGATACGAGGCGCGATCCGCGCCCGAGACGACGATGCGCGCGCGATCGGATCGATCGATGAAGGCGGCACGATGACGTGCGGCGTCGTACGCGGCGGCGGAATCGACTGGAATCATGGTGTTATGCTGAGACATGCCCTCAGTTCATCTTAGCGGACCGTTTCAACTGAATGCGTACTAGTTACAACGAGCCGTCGGCCGCGATCGTCGGGCCGCGACAACGCGGGGTCCCCACCGCGCACGCCTGCGCGGTGGGGTGCGAGCGGAGCGGCCCGGTTGTCAATCCGAGGAGACTCGCCGCGAGCCGCGCGGCGTGCGCCGCGCTGATGGCGGCGGCGCCGCTCGCGGCGTTCGCCCAGATCATTCCTGCGCCGCCGCTGCAGGAAGCGGGCGGATCGACGTACCGCATTTTCGTCCGCGGCGCGCCGATCGGCGCCGAGCAGGTTGCCGTGACGCGCACGGCCGACGGCTGGACCATCGTCAGTTCCGGACGGCTCGGCGCGCCGTTCGACGTCGTGGGCCGCCGCGTGCAGGTCCGCTACACGCCGGACTGGCATCCCGTCGAGCTCTCGTTCGACGCGACCGTTCGAGGGCAACATCAGACGGTTCACACGATCGTGGAGGGCACGATCGCGAAGAGCGAGATCAACGTCGGCGGCCAGGCGACGCAGAAGAGCGACACGATTGCGGCCGACGCCGTGCTCGTCCTGCCCAACAGTTTCTTCGGCCCGTACGAAGCGCTCGCCGCCCGGCTGCGGACCGCGACATCAGGCGCCACGGTCCCGGTCTACACCGTCCCTCAAGGATCGTTTTCCGTCCGCGCCGGCGACTCGGCCACCGAACAGATTCAGACCGCGGCTGGTGTCGTCGCCACGCGCCGCACACACATCACGCTGATGCTGCCGGCCGCCGCGTTGGACGGCGACGTCTGGACCGATCACACCGGCCGCCTCGTGCGAATCAGCCTTCCCGCGCAATCGGTCGAGTTCGTGCGCGAGGACATCGCGTCGGTGTCGTCGCGGACCGTGCCGATCTCGCGGCCGAATGACGAGCCAGTGAAGATTCCGGGCAACGGGTTCGTGCTCGCGGGCACCTTGTCGCGACCGACGACCACAACCGAAAAGCGCCTGCCGGCGATCGTGCTCGTCGGCGGCAGCGGTCCCACCGACCGCGACGAGATGATGTTCGGCATTCCGATCCTCGGTCAGATCGCGAACGCGCTCGCCGATGCCGGGTTCATGGCCCTGCGGTACGACAAACGCGGCATCGGTCAGAGCGGCGGCCGCGCCGAAGCGGCGTCGCTCGCCGATTTCACCGAGGATGTCCGCGCGGCGGTCAAGTGGCTCTCGGATCGAAAAGATGTCGACCCGAAGCGCATCGCGGTCGTCGGACACAGCGAAGGCGGCGCCGTCGCGCTGATGGCCGCTGCGAAAGACAAACGGATCGCGGGCGTCGTCGTCATCGGCACGAACGGCGGCAGCGGCGCCGAGCTCGTGCTGGCGCAGCAGCAGCATCTGCTCAATCGATCGACGATGACCGCTGAGGAGAGACAGGCGAAGGTCGACCTGCAGAAACGCATCCACGAAGCGGTCCTCACCGGAAAGGGATGGGACCAGTTGCCCGCCGTCTGATCGTGCAGGGCGAGCTCGACACACAGGTTGAGCCGTCGAACGCCGACAAGCTGGAGGCACTCGCACGCAAGCGCAAGAACGCGCCGCCGGTCGACGTCGTGAAAGTGCCCGGCGTCAATCACCTGCTCGTGCCGGCGAAAACGGGCGAGGTGGACGAGTACGGCACGTTGACTGAGAAGCAGGTCAGCGCGAACGTCACCGATGCGATCGGCACGTGGCTGAAGAAGACGCTCTCGGGCGCGCGCTGAACGCTGCGCGCACGTACATCGCGTCGCGCGTCGATCGTCCATCCTTCGCTCGCCTACGGCGAGCTTCGGCTAGGTAAACCAAGCGAGTCCATCACAGGCGAAGGATGCCGCGCCGAAGCGGCGCAGCCGCGGAGGCGGGCCAGCAAATCCCGCCATCCGACTCGAAAATGACGCGGCAGAAATTGCAACTTCGTGCCTGGGTTCGATGCTGGGTCGCTCCTATTCCGACTCTTTTCCGAAGGATCATCTTTTGCACAACTGCGTTCATGCTCGAACTTAAGTTCGTGTACATCCTGCGAAGCATCAGCCACCCTGCGCGGCACTATGTTGGCTTAACGTGTGATGTCGCGTCCCGGCTCGCGGCTCACAACGCCGAACACTCGCCGCACACGGCGAGGTACAAGCCGTGGCGCGTCGTCGTCTCGCTCGAGTTTGGAGATCAGGACATTGCAGCGCGATTCGAGCGATATCTAAAGTCGGGTTCAGGTCGTGCTTTCGCAAAGCGCCATTTCGGTTGATCCACGATTCGCATCACCGTCGATGGACGGGGCCGGATGAAGCCGGACGCGCTCGATCGCGCGCTCGCGACCGGCGACGGCCCGACGATCGTGTGCGCGCAGGCCGGAAACGTCAACACGGGCGCGTTCGATCCGCTCGACGCGATTGCCGACGTGACAGGCCGCCATCGCGCCTGGCTCCACGTGGACGGCGCGTTCGGATTGTGGGCGGCGGCAAGCGAGACGCTGAAGCCCCACACGCGCGGAGTCGAGCGCGCCGACTCGTGGGCGACCGACGCACACAAGTGGTTGAATGTGCCCTACGACTCGGGTCTCGTGTTCGTCGCGCATCCGGCGGCGCATCGCGCGGCGATGAGCGTGAGCGCGGCGTACTTGCTGAGATCGCCTGAGGAGCCGCGCGAGCCCATGGACTGGACTCCAGAAGCGTCTCGACGCGCGCGCGGGTTCGCCGTGTACGCCGCGCTGCGATCGCTCGGTCGCCGCGGCGTCGAGGATCTCGTCGATCGGTGCTGCCGGCTCGCACGCCGCTTCGCCGATCGATTGCGTCAAGAGCCGGTCATTCAGATCCTCAACGAGGTCGTGCTGAATCAGGTGCTCGTCCGCGTCGCGCCGCCCACGGGCGACGCCGACGCCGCGACGCGTGAGGCACTGAGAGTCATTCAAGAAGAACGCGTCTGCTGGCTCGGCGGCACGCGCTGGCGCGACATGGACGCGATGCGGATCTCGGTGTCGAACTGGTCGACGACGGAAAGCGATGTCGATCGATCAGCGGACTCCATCATCAGAGCAACACGCCGGCAAGCCTGACGAGCTTGTGAAAGAATCACGTTGAACGCAAAGATCGCAAAGCGCGCAAAGCATCTTTTCGAAAGATTCTTCCTTTGCGGTCTTAGCGGCCTTTGCGTTGACGTGATTTTTTCACATCCTCTGACGGCCTGCGCTACGCCTGCTACTGTCAGCGACATTCTGTTCTGAATACGCGCGAGCGGTTTACGCCGCGAGCGCGTCTACGCGTGGGGTGGGGCCCCACGCGTAGAATAGACGCCGATGTGGATTCTTCAGGGCTCGTCAGCGGACGCTGAGGCGCTGACGTTTCGTCTGAGACCCGGCGCCGTCAAAACCGTGGGCCGCGCGCCCCGTGCCGACTTCGTCGTCGACGCCGCGCTCGTGTCGCGGCTCCACTGCCGTCTCTCCGCGACCGATGACACCGTGGAAGTCGTCGACCTCTCGAGCACGAACGGCGTTTTCGTCAACGACAAGCGGGTGAAAAAGGCGAACCTTGCTGCAGGCGACCGCCTCCGCATCGGCCGCGTCGAGCTCAGAATCGAAAGAAAAGGCGTTTAACCGCCGAGCACGCAGAGATCGCCGAGCCTGCTTTTCTCTGCGTGCCCAGCGAGCTCCGCGATTCATGTCGTGATGAGAAACGGGTTCGTGCGGCGCTCCTGTCCGATCGTGGTGCTTGGCCCGTGGCCCGGATAGACCTTCGCATCGTCTCCAAACCCGAACAGGACGGTGCGAATCGATCCGATCAGCCTGTTGTAGTCGCCGCCCGGCAGGTCGGTGCGGCCGATCGAGCCGGCGAACAGCGTATCGCCGACGAAGAGATCTGTCCCCGCTTCGCCTTTCTTGCCAATCTGCAGGCACACGCCGCCGGGACAATGACCCGGCGTGTGATGCGGGCGCGCCTCGCATTGGCCGAATGCAATGACCTGCCCTGGTGTGTAGTACACGTCGATCGGCGGCTGCCGCTCGACCTGCAGGCCGAACATCGCCCCGGACTCGACCGCGCGCTCGTACAGAAAGAGATCATCGCGATGCAGGTAGATCGGCACGTTGAGCGCGCGCTTCGCCGCGGCCACGCCCGTGATGTGATCGACGTGCGCATGTGTCAGCAGGATGTGGCGGACGGCGAGCTTCTCACGGTTCGCGAACGCCAGCAGTCCGCCGACGCCGTCGCCCGGATCGATGATCACCGCTTCGCGCGTCGCTTCGCAGGCGACGACGAAGCCGTTCTGCATGAATGGGCCGGCCGCCTGAATCTCAATGAGCATTCGGTATGATAGCGAGTCGCCGAAAGCAGATCCGGACAGAACCGCACCCCAAGCGGACAGTCGCACTTGGTAGAGTGTCCTGTCGAAGTCACTACCGGGCCGCTCCGTTGTCGCGGCCCGAAAATCGCCGTCGAAGGCTTGTTGTGAGTAGTACTCAATCAGCTCAGACGGTCCATTAGTCAGCGCCGCGAGCGAACGAGCGAGCGGCGATAGGCGCGCGGCAGCCCTGAGCCCGAGCGAGCGCAACGCGCGAGTGAGCGCGCCTGGGGTGGGCCCCAGGCGCCATGATGAATGATGGGCCCTGCGCGCAAAGAAAAAAATGATCTTAGCCGTTCTCGATGACCTGATGTTCAGCTCGAAAATCAAAACGACCGCGAGCCAGCTTGGCGCCACGGTCACGTTCGCGCGATCGGCGGATGCGGCGCTCAACGAGATGCGCAAGTCGCCACCCTCGCTGGTGATTCTCGATTTGAACAACCCGCGGACCACCCCGCTCGCGATTGTCGCGTCGATGAAAGCGGATCCGGCGCTCGCGTCGGTGCCGACGCTCGGCTACGTGTCGCACGTGGACACTGCGACGATCAACGCGGCGCGTGAGGCCGGCGTCGGCGAGATCCTCGCGCGATCCGCGTTCACCGTACAGCTCGCGGAGATCCTCGGGCGGGCCTGAAGGCCCGCCCCTACAACCGTCAATACCATGATTGATGCGTTGCGCGCGCGGAAGCGGATCGCGCCGTTCGTGCGCCGCACGCCGCTCGTCGAGTCCGCGTGGCTGTCGAATCTTGCCGCTGCGCGCGTCTGGCTGAAGCTGGAGTCGCTGCAGCTCTCGAATTCGTTCAAGCTGCGCGGTGCCTTCAACGCCGTCATCGCACGGCTCGAGCGTGGGGACATCACCCCGCGGTCGACGCTCGTCACCGCCTCAGCCGGCAATCACGGACGCGCGCTCGCAGCCGCTGCCGAAGCGTTTCACCTGCCGCTCGTCGTGTTCACGCCCGCTGACGCGCCACAGACCAAGCTGGCGGCGATCCGCCGTCACGGCGCCGACCTCCACGCCGAGGGGCGCGACTACGATCACGCGGAGGTCCTGGCGAAGAAGTTCGCGAGCGACGCCGGTGCGGCGTTCATCTCGCCCTACAACGATGCGGACGTCATCGCCGGCGCCGCGACCATCGCGCTCGAGATCCTCGAGGACGCGCCTGACACGGACATGTGGATTGTGCCCATTGGCGGCGGAGGACTGATCAGTGGTGTGGCGACGGCCGCCAAATCCATCGCGCAGACGCACACCGTCATCGGCGTCGAGGTGGAAGCCTCGTGCGCGTTTCAGACGAGCGTGAGGGCGGGCACGATGGTCCACATTGTGCCGGGGCCGACGATCGCCGACGGCCTCGGCGGCAATTCCGATCCGGAGACGATCACGTTTGGGTTCATTCAACGATTCGTGGATCGGATCGTCACCGTCAGCGAGGCCGATCTGAAGTCAGCCGTCCTCGGACTCGTCGAGGCCGAACATCTGATCGCGGAGGCCGCGGGCGCGGCCGGCATCGCGGCGCTCATCGGGCGTCGAATCGAGGAGGTGCGCGATCGCCACGTCGTGGTCATCGTGACCGGCAGCAACATCGATCGCGATCGGCTCAAGTCGCTTCTGTAAGTTTGAAGTCTGAAGTCGGAAGTCTGACGACCTTGACCGAATTCCGCAGCTCAGACTTCAGACTTCACACTTCAGACTTTCGTTCTACGGCAAGCCGTCGAGCGCAGCCTTTGCGATGTCGCGCTCGCGCGCGTAGGCGGCGTCCATCCGCTGCTTTGCCGCGACCATCGGCGGCTTGTCGATCACCTTGTTCCACGGATAGACCTGGCCGCGGAGCGCCATCGCGCCCGTCTGACCGCGAACGTCGATCGCCCATCCGCGCACGAACTCTTCACGCTCGGCGACGCGGCCGAGCAGCGCCGCTGCCTGGCCCGCGTCGTCGATCGCGGCGGCGGTGAGCACCCCGCATCGCAGCTGCGAGCCGATTGCGTCAGGTCGCGAGGCCTGCGACAGCGCCTGAGCTGCCAGTTGACGTGCGGCGATCGCGGCGCCGCGTTCGAGCGTCAGGCCCGCGAGCATGGCGCGGGCGTCGCACGAATCGGGAAACCGTTTGACGAGCTGCTTGACTTCCTGAGATGCCTCGGCCACCTGGTTTGCGGTACGCAGGGCGACGACGTATGCGAGCCAGCTCGCCAGCGAGTCGCGGAGCCGCGGCGCCGCCCGCAGCGCGGCCAGCGCATCCTCATAGCGATGCTCGTCGAGGGCAATCGACGCCGTCAGCGGCGTGCGCCAGCCGGTGACATCGCCGACGCCCGAGAGCGCGCGGCGCGCGTCCTCGGGACGATTCAGCAGGTGGAACACGAGCGCCAGGTCACTTCGATTGACGTCGAGACGTGGATCGAGCTGGAGCGATCGCTGGTAGAACGCGCCCGCGTGTTCCGGATCGAAATCCTCGATCTGATCGCCTATCGAGTGATAGCCCTCGCCGTACGATGGATCGAGCTCGACGGCGCGCCGCATCGACCCCAACGCCTTCGACAGACCATCGGCAGCGAGACCCATCGCGAGGTTGGCCTGAGGGAGATCGGGATCGAGCTGGGAAGCGCGATCCGCCGCGGCCTTGAGGCGTTGTCGCCGCAGCGGCTCGTCGGGCTGCGCATTGTAGACCGCATCGAAATGCAGCGCTTCGGCCAGCCCCGCAAACGCTTCCCCGAGCCCGGCGTCACCGGCAATCGCGGCTTCGAACAGCTTGATGGCATCGGGCAGCTGACGCTGTGCGGTCGCCTGCCGTCCACGCAAGTACAGTTCGTACGCCTTCGCGTCCACCAAGCGCGAGGCGGCGCGCGTGCTCGACGGCGTCGGCTGCAGCGTGACGCGCAGCGCCTGCGCGACGTCCTCGGCGACTTGCGCCTGCACTTTGAACGTGTCGGTGATCTCTCGCGTGTACTGATTCGACCAGATCGCCGTACCATCGGACGGATCGATCAACTCGAGAGAGATCTTCATGGTGTCGCCTGAAGGCCGCACCGATCCCGTCAGCACGGCGCCGGCGCCAAGCTCCTTCGCCACCTCGCGTGGCGCGCGGCCGCGGTAATCGCGCGTCGCCGAGCGGCCGAGCACTCGCAGGCCCGGCGTCTGGCCGAGGCGCGTGATCAAATCCTCCGTGAGCCCATCGGCGAAGTACGTCTGCGAGACGTCGGCGCCGGCGAGATCGAGCGGGATGACCGCAATGACCGGCGCCGGGGCCGGACCGAGCGTGCGATGCCACATCCGCTGAACGTCGGCGCGCTTCCACCATCCGATCGCCGCCAGAGCGGCCAGCAGCAACAGCAGCAGAATCCATCCCGCGTACGACGTTCGCCGCGGCCGCGTCGTGATCGGCGCGGTGGCCGGCTCGTTGGCATGCGTCTCGGCCCGGACGTCGAGGATCGCCACAATCGATCGCAGTTCTGCCGCGAGCGTCGCCGCCGACTCGTAGCGTTGGTCGAGGCTCTTGGCGAGCGCCTTCCCCACGATCGGATCCACATCGCGCGGCACCGATCGATTGAGGGCCGACGGCGGCGGCGCCTGCGCCTGCACGATTTGCAGCGCGAGCGCGGTCGACGTCGCACCACTGAATGGCAACCGGCCCGTCAGCATCTCGAACAGCACGATGCCGAGCGAGAAGATGTCGGTGCGCTCATCGACACGCTCGCCGAGTGCCTGCTCCGGCGACATGTAGGCGACGGTCCCGAGCGTCGTCCCGGCGGTGGTCGCCATGACCGTCGCCGCATCGGCTGCGTGCTCACGCTCGGCGCCGCCCGCGGTCCACGTTGCCAGACCGAAGTCGAGGATCTTCGCGTTGCCTTTGGGCGTGACGATGATGTTCGCCGGCTTGATGTCGCGATGGACGATGCCTTCGGCGTGCGCGTCGGCGAGGGCGTCGGCAATCTGCACGGCGAGATTGATGGCGCGCCGCGGATTCATCGGACGGCCGCCAATCACCGCGTTCAGCGGCTCGCCGGGGACATACTCGAGCGCGAGGAACACGTGGCCCTGGTCCTCGCCGATTTCGTACAACGCGGCAATGTTGGGATGCGAGAGCGCGGCGCTGGCGCGCGCCTCGCGAAGGAAGCGTTCGCGACGATCGGGATCGTTGGCGACGTCGGCGGCGAGCACCTTGATAGCGACCGTGCGGCCCAGCCGCGTGTCGCGGGCGCGGTACACCTCGCCCATCCCGCCGGCGCCGATCCGGTCGAGGATCTTGTAGTGAGCGAGGGACTCGAGCATCAATCGGCGACGATTATAATCGTCGCCTGAACATCTACCTGTCCCTCCTCCGCCGAAACCGCAACTTCAGACTGCTTTTCGTCGGCCAGGCGATTTCACAGCTTGGCGACTGGTTCAATTCCGTCGCCGTCTACGCACTGTTGCTGGACCTGACCGGATCGGCGACCGCGGTGGCGTGGATGATGATCGTGCAGTTCCTGCCCGTCGCCATCGTCGGTCCCGTGGCGGGCGTCGTCGTCGATCGTGTGAACCGGCGGCGGTTGATGATCGCCGCGGACCTGGTGCGCGGCGTGTTGATTCTCGGACTGCTGCTGGTGCGGCGGCCCGATCAGGTGTGGATCGCCTACGCCGTGATGGCGCTGACGGTGAGCGCATCGGCGTTCTTCGAGCCGGCGCGGACGGCGACCATTCCCAACATCACGTCGGACGAGGAACTGCTCCCCGCCAACGCGCTGTCGGCCGCGACGTGGTCGGCGATGCTCGCGGCCGGCGCCTCCATCGGCGGTCTGGTCACCGCGCTGGCGGGCCGGCACATCGCGTTCGCGATCAACGCCGCGTCCTTTTTCCTCTCGGCCTACTTCCTCGGACTCACGCGGTACGATGCGACGCCGGCGATCGCCGAGCGGCCTGAGGGTCTGCTCGCGCTGACGGGCATGTCGGATCTCGTCGAAGGCCTTCGCTACATCCGCCGAGAGCCGCACGTCGCGGCGCTGATGTGCGTGAAGGCTGGGTGGGGACTGGCAGGCGGGGTCCTGTTGCTCTTGACCATCTTCGGTCAGCGCGTCTTCCCGATCGGGAGCGGCGCGGCGGCTGGCATCGGCATTCTCTACGGCGCGCGCGGTCTGGGCGCGGGTCTTGGTCCGATTACACTCCGCTGGATTGTCGGCCAGCAGCCGCGGATGCTCCGCCGGACCATCGGTCCGGCGTTTTTCATGGTCGGCGTGTTCTACATCGCGCTCGCGGGCGCGCCGTCGCTCGCACTCGCAGCGCTCTGTGTCCTGTGCGCGCACTTCGGCGGATCGATTCTGTGGGTGTTCAGTACGGTGCTGCTGCAGCTCGAAGTGCCCGATCGTTTTCGCGGACGGGTCTTTGCCGTGGAGCTGGCGCTGGTCACGCTCGTGACATCGGCCTCGAGCTATTGGACCGGCTACGAGCTGGACCACGTCGGCCGCTCGCCGCGGACGCTGTCATTCGCGCTCGGCGTGATGTTCTGCGTCCCGGGTGCGCTGTGGCTCGCGATCCAACCGCGCTGGCGCGATCACGAGCCCGCTGGCGTCGCACAGCCGACCACGCCTCCAGGAGAAGAGATCCTCGAGGGACGCGTTGGGTAGAAATGGTCGATGGCTGATGGCTGATGGCTATGGCCGATGGGTAATCTGGTCCATCGACCATGCCCATCAGCCATTAGCCATGTCGAGATCGCAGTTCTTCCATCGCGCTCTGCACAAGCTGTTTGGCGTCGTCGAGCTGTTCGAGGATCAGCGCGACATCCATCTTCGGCTGACCGGGAAACCGCTCGCTTCGGCAGTAGACGCCATGCTGTCCCACGAGCGCGAGCGAATCGGTGAGGAGATCGAGCGCGACGGCGAGCCGTCCACGCGCGGGCCCCATCATCGTCTCGTGCTGTTCGAGCGTATCGCGATGCTTGTCGAAGACAGACATGGACTGGCGCGTTTCGTCACGACTTCTTCGGCTTCGATGGCCGCAATTCGACGCGGCTGGCGAGGCTGCGGGAATCGAGTCGCAACAGGTCGAGCACGACTTCGGCGACATCGTCTGGCGAGATCTTCCAGTCCACGCCTTTCTGCTCGTCGCCGCTCGAGAAGCCGGTGGCGACCGACCCGGGCATCACGTAGCTGACACGGATGTTGTCGTAGCGCACTTCCTGCATCAGCGCTTCGCTGAATGCATTCAGCCCGGCTTTCGACGCACAGTACGCGGCGCCCTGCGTGAACGGATTCTTGCCGGCCAGACTGCTGATGTTGATGATGAAGCCGCCGCCGCGCTTCTTCAGATGCGGCAGCGCCGCGTGACACGCGTAGTAGACGCCGGTCAGGTTCGTGTCGAGCACCTCGGACCACTGCTCCGGCGCCATCGCCGCGACGTCGGCGAAGATGCCGACGCCCGCGTTGTTGACGAGGATGTCGAGACCGCCAAAGCGCGCGACGGTCGCATCGACCGCGCGTGTCACCTCGTCGTGCTTGCGAACATCGGCCTGCAGCGTCTCGACCTTGCCAGGACCTGCCGCTTCGATCTTTGGACGCGCCGCCGACAAATGCGCCGCGCTGCGTCCCGTCACGGCCACCTGCACGCCGTCGTGCACGAGCGCGCGCGCGATGGCGAGTCCGATGCCGCGCGATCCGCCGGTGACGATGGCCACTTTCCCGCGCAGACTCTGCATAGCCCCTTAGAATAGTCCACCAATGCACAGCGTGGCGATCGTCGGTGCGGGCGAGCTGGGTGGAACGATCGCACACGCGCTCGCGCGACACGACGCCGTGCGGGCGATCACGCTCATCGACGAAAGCGGCCGCGTCGCCGCGGGGAAAGCGCTCGACATCGCACAGGCCGCGCCGGTCGAAGGCTTCGCGACTGAGCTCACTGGAACCACGGACCTCTCGAACGCGGCCAGCGCCGCCGTGGTCGTGATTGCGGATCGCGTCACGGGCGGCGAGTGGCAGGGTGAGGACGCGTTGATGCTGCTGAAACGTCTGACGCAGACCGCATCGAGCGCGGTGATCGTGTGCGCCGGCGCATCGGCGCGGGAGCTCGTCGATCGCGGCGTTCGCGAGCTGAAGATGTCTCGCGCGCGACTGTTCGGCTCTGCGCCTGAAGCGCTGGCGGGCGGCGTCCGCGCGCTCGTCGCGCTCGCGGTCAATGACGAGACTCGTCGACGAACCGGCGCGGCGTCGATTGCGCGCGAAGGTGCCTGCGTTGTGGCCGCCCGGTCCGCACGCGCTGGCCGCCGCCGCGGTCAAGGCGATCGAGTCGATGGCCGGCCGCCAGCGACAGATGGTCAGCTGTTTCGTTGCGCCCGACTCAACCGCCGGCGGCAGCAGTCGCACGGCCGCGCTGCCAGTCCGGCTCGGTGCTTCCGGCATGGTCGAGGTCGTGATGCCGACGCTGACGAACGTGGACCGCGTCGCGCTCGACAATGCGATGATGACCTAGTGGAGTGTCTCTTCGAATTCGCTACCGGGCCGCTCCGCCGTCGCGGCCCGACAACCACGGTCGAAGGCTCGTTGTGAGTAGTACTGAATCAGCTCATACGGTCCGCTAGCACATGTTCGACCTCTGGTCGGATCTTCGTTACGCCTGCCGGCGCCTCGCGGCACATTCCGGCTACACGACAATCATGATCGCGACGCTCGCGCTCGCGATCGGTGCGACCACGGCGGTCTTCACCGTCGTCGACGAGACGCTTCTGCGCTATGCGCCGTTTGCCTTCGCCGATCGACTCGTCGACGTTCACGACACCAACCGCGCGACCGGCGCTGGCGGCAGCAGCCTGACGCCGGAAAAAATTGCCGGCTGGCAGGCGTCACCGCTGTTCGAACGCTTCGAAGGATACTCGCCACGTTCGGTCGACCTTGCGGGCGAGGGTGAGCCCGAGAGCGCGTTCGGCCTCATCGTCACGACAGGCCTCTTCTCGATGCTTGGTGTTCACCCCATGCTCGGCCGCACGTTCGCCTCAGATGAAGGAAGGCCTGGTTCCGCGCGCGTCGTGATGATTGGCGAAGGCCTGTGGAAGCGGCGCTTCGGTGCGACGCCGGACGTGCTCGGCCGCACGCTGATGCTCGACGACGAACCGTACACGATCGTCGGCGTGATGCCTCGACGTTTTCGATTGCTCGGCAGCCTCACGAGCAACGACGCCTTCTGGCTGCCGATTGACGTCGCCCAGCCCGGGAGCGAAGCGAACGCGACGCGGTTCTACGGTATCGGGCGGCTGGCTCCGCACGTCCCGCTT
>MNEX01000336.1 GCA_001917905.1 Acidobacteria bacterium 13_1_40CM_65_14 | reverse complement strand
GGGCCCATAGTGATCGGCCATGTCGAACGTCGTGAGCCCTGCCTCCACGTAGGGGCGCATGGCCGCCGCCGCGCGATCGAGGTCCAGTTCGCGCCCGTCCCGCTCCATGTCGGCCAGTTGCCACAGGCCGGTGAGCACGCGCGAGATGGACAGATCGGACGAAAGGTCGCGGCGTTCCACGTTCGGCGCCGATGTCATTTCCGGGGTCATTCCGGCGGCAGCGCCGCGAAGCGCGCGCGGAGATCGATACCTGCCCGGCGAAGTCCGCCGACTTCGAGCCAGTAGACGAGCGATCCGATCGCCATCACAACAGCCCAGACAGGCGTCGATCGAAAGTACCAGGCCTCGGCCGGTCCGGTCAGATCCTTCCACGTGTGCACGGCGAGAAAACCGGCCAGGACGACGACGCCGAGCGCGGCCACCATCGTTCGTATCCGGATGTTCGGCAGGACGGTGATCGATCGCGCGAGCGCCGGATTCCGCCGCGGCAGTGTCAGCACCGACACCGCCATCATCAGGAAGTTCACCAGCATCGACGACACGAGGATGTCCACGCCCAGAAAGAAATCGCCCGCCAGGTGGCTGCCGAGAATGCCCAGCGTGGCCATCGCTCCGCTGGCCAGGATGGCGACGTGCGGCGTCCGGAAGACGGGATGCACGGAGGCAATCGCGCGAGGGAAGATTCCATCCCCGGCCCACGCGAACATCAGCCGCGAGACCGCCAGCAGCATCGCCGGCAGATCCTTGGCCAGCGCCACCGCTGCGGCCGAGATGATGATGACGGTCCAGAAGGGCGGCAGCAGATACCCCAACAGTCCCGGCGCCGTCAGATCGCGCCGCAGCGCCTCGTCGGCGATGTACTCCCACGGCACTGCGTGGTACACCGCCGCGGTGAACAGCATGTAGAGCACACCGACCGACCCCACGGCGAGGCCGATCGCGAGCGGCAGATTCCGACTGGGGTTCTTCGCCTCACCGCCCGCCTGCGCAATCGAGTCGAAGCCGATGAACGACGCGAAGAGGACCGCGGAAGCGGAAAGGAATGTCCACGCGCCTGGCGACGCCTCGACATTTGAGATCACCCGGCCATCGCGCGCGCGCACCGCGGCGGCGAAGTCGGCGTGGTCGAACGAGAAGCCGGCGACGATGACGACGCCGGCCAGAATGAAGGTGAGAAACATCAGCGGCACCATCAATCGTTCGTAGATCGCCACGCCGACCAGATTGATGCCCGCCGCCGCCCACAGCAGCGCGAGTGACACCGTCAGGCGCACCCATCCCGTCTCGAGCGACGCCGCGGCGCCGGTCCAGCCGAGCGCGATGGTGACGTCGCGGACGAAGGGGACGAACACGTACGAGACGACGCCAATCGCGACCGACAGCGAGAACCATTGCGAGAACGATGCAACGAAGCCCAGATACGGATCGAGACCCCGGCTCACATACACGTAGCTGCCGCCGGCGCGCGGCATCGCCGAGGCAAGGACGGCGTAGGCGATCGCCGCGAGCACGGCCGGGAGCGCCGCGAAGGCAAACGCTTCCAGCACCCACGGCCCGATGCCGGGGACGTTGCGCTGGATCATGAACGGGATCACGTTGATGCCGGCGCCGACCATCGAACAGACGCCGGTCGCGGTCAGGCCGGCGAGCCCCATCTCGCGGGCAAGGCGTGGCTCGGTCCCGCCCGTGACGGTGCGCGGCATCGCGGGATTCTACCCGCTCGAGAGTTTGACCGCACCGCTTTGCATCCCGGCTCTCAACAGCGTGGCCGACGCGTAGGCGACGACGGCCAGGACGAGCCATCGCAGCGCCTCGAGCGGGAGCGATTTGACGAGCCACACGGCGGCGATCACGCCCGGGATTCCTCCGGCGGTGAGTCCAAGCGCCGCCCGCCAGTGGAAGCGGCCCGCGCCGACGAACCGGACGCCGGCAATCGTCGCGACGAAGGCACCCGACCCCATCATGATCGGAAACGCGGCCCTCGGATCCATCCCGAGCACGCTGAACACGACGAGGCTCGGCGCGTAGTTGCCGATCCCGAGCGGCAGCAACGCACCGAGGACGAAGTTGACCACGAGCGCGAGGGCGAACGCTCGCGGTGTGAATGCGAGCGCCGTGCCCCCGGCTGGGAACTGGCCGAGCATGCCAAGCACCATGAACGCTGCGGCAACCAGCAGCGCGCCACCCATGCCGAGCTGCACGGCGCGGCGTGACAGTGACGCGACGACCCCCGCGCCGATCCACCCACCAGCCACGGAGACGACGATCAGCGCCGTCATCTGCCGGGGATCGACGCTGATCGTGCTGATGAAGAGCAGCGCCTGCGTCACCACCGGCAGCGCGTGGCCGGCGATGATCGTCCCCGGGATCAACTCATCGGGAACCAGGCGGAACAGCCGGAATACCGCGGTGGTGGTTGCGAACGAGCCGATACCGAGCGTGTCGAAAAAATTGGTGACGAACCCGATGAGCAGATCGAGCGGCGTCGGTGCTTCGCGCTCCAGGCCCCGCCGAGCGACGCGCCTCGTCTCCATCGTCCAGCAGACGGCGAGCAGCAGGCTGCTGGCGACCAGCGCGCCGAGAAGAATCCGTACGAGCGTCATGCCGCGACGCGCCGCCCACAGCCGCGCACGGTTTATAGTACTGCCCGCGAGGAGCCGCATGAGCGCTCATGACGAAACGGACGACACGTTCGATCTCTACGATCTGCGCGTCGACGTGGTGGCGACGGATCGGCCGATGGTGTGCGGCCACCGCGCCGGCGACTGGCTCGAGTTGCGCGGGGAGAACCTCACGCTGCCCGCGGGCCAGCCCTTTTCCATTTATGCGCTGGCGGCGCTACTGCCCATCCTTCCGGCGAAGCAGCGGTTGACCCACGCGCACGACTGGATGACCACCGACACCGAGATCGCGTGTCCCGACCCCAACTGCGGCGCAAGGTTTCGCATCACCCGCATCGGCACGCGCACGTTTCGCCACCGCGACGTGACGGCCGTGCCGCTGCCCCGAGGATGATCGTGGAACTGCCCCGCGCTCAGCTCGCGCCCGGCTACACCGTTTCGCGCCTTCTGAAGGGCGGTTGGCAGCTGGCCGGCGGCCATGGTCCCGTCGACGCGGCTGCCGCGATGGCCGACATGGATCGGTTCGTGGACGCCGGAATCACGACCTTCGACTGCGCGGACATCTATACCGGCGTGGAAGCCCTGATCGGCGAGTGGCTGAAGCGGCGCGCGCGGGGCGCCGGCGTGTCCGTGCAGGTGCACACCAAGTACGTGCCCGACCTCGAGCGGCTGCCAACGCACTCGCGGGCCGACGTGGAGCGCGGCGTCGACCGCTCGCTCGCGCGCCTCGGCGTGGATCGTCTCGACCTGGTGCAGCTGCACTGGTGGGACTACGAGGTTCCGGGTTACGTGGACGCGGCGGCGTGGCTTGACGAGCTGCGCCGCGCCGGAAAGATCCGGCACATCGGCCTCACCAACTTCGATCAAAAGCGCTTATCAGAAATCGTCACCACGGGTATCCCCGTCGTCTCGCACCAATTGCAGTATTCCGTGCTCGACCGGCGGCCGGCCAACGCCGTCGCCGCGCAATGCGCGCACCACGGCATCGGCCTTCTCTGCTACGGCGCGCTGGCTGGCGGATTTCTCTCAGACCGCTACTTGGGCCGCCCCGATCCCGCCTCGCCGCTCGAGAATCGATCGCTGGTGAAGTACCGGCTGATCATCGACGAGTTCGGCGGATGGGAGCCTTTCCAGGACATGCTTGCGGTGCTCGGCGAGGTGGCGGCGCGCCACGGCGTGGGTATCGGCGCGGTCGCGATCCGCTGGGTGCTCGATCAACCCGGGGTGTCGGGCGTTATCGTCGGCGCGCGCCACGCGCGACACCTCGACCAGGCGAGGCAGGCCTGCGTGCTCGCGCTCGACGACGACGACCGTGCCGCCGTGGCGCGCGTCCAATCCGCGTCGAGCGGTCCGAGCGGCGATGTCTATGACCTCGAGCGCGTGAAGGGCGGACCGCATGCGTCGATCATGCGGTACACGCTCGCTTGAACCGTCCCGGGATCTCGAACCGGCAGCTCGTGGGCGACGCGGCATTCTACGGCGAAGCGTTTTCGCAGTATTGCCCGTAACTGGCACACGGTCTGCGTAAGGAGACGAACGCTGCGTACATCTTTCTCATACGGAGCGTTCGGCTTCAGCCAAACGACGAATTTCTGACCGGCGGCGGAAATTGTTCTGCCTGAAGGTGGACATTCCGTACGCGGCCCTGAAAGGGCCGCGCGACACCCTGATTCGTTTTCGGTTCTCGTCAGACGCGGAGGCGACATGAAGCGAGCTTTGCCCTGGATCGTTCTCGGTGTGTTTCTGATCTACGTCGCCGCAGCGATGTTCCGGCCCGTCCGATCGTCTGGCGGATTCAAGGTTGCGGAGTTCGGCCGCCTGCCGGTCCTTCTGAGTGCCCACGTTCAACCGATCGATTCGGTCGCGCACCTCGCGCTGTTCCAAATCCGCGGCACGATGAATCTCCCGCTCGAGAATCCGAACGCCAGGCGCTGGCAGGTCTGGAAACGGACGCTCACGCTCGATCCCGCCGAATGGCTGCTCGAGGTCATGACGAAGCCGGCGGCGGCAGACACGCGCAAGATTTTTCCGATTAACGATTCGAACGTACTGAGCAGGCTCCAACTGAAGCCCGGTGCCGGCGAAGGCTATTACGCATTCAAGGACCTGCAGGCAAAGTTGGATGAGATCGGGAAAGAGACCGCTCGAATCGCCAAGCTCGAACCGGGCGCTCGCGCAGCGTGGGAGCGGCAGTGGTTGAAGCTGCAGAATGCTCTCGTGATTTACGAACGGCTGAAGAACAGTCTGCAGCCGAACAGCTTGCTGGAACGCGAGGCCGGCGGCAAGCCGGTCGCCTTCAATTTCGCCGCGAGTTTGAACGCGTATCAGTCCGGTTTACGCGAAAGTGTCAAGGCCGCCGCGGCGCGCAAACAAGGGAAACAGCAGGAGATCGACCAGGTCACCGTAGAGGCGATGCGCGCATTCGCAGGGTCGTTCGTCGTCGTGTCGCGTGCCGCGATGCTTTCGGTTATCCCACCGACTGATCCGGTGAAGGCCGGCGATCGCTGGGAGAATATCGGAACCAGCATTGTCAACAGCGCCCGCACCGGCCGATTACCAGTGGCGGTAGGGCATTTTGCGACGATGAGCTCCGCATACGCACACGGGAAGCCCGAGGCGTTCAACGCCGACGTGGCGAAGTACCAGCAGTGGCTGAGCAAGGCGTACGGACCGCAGGTCAGCAAAGTTCGGACGCAGTACTTCAACAACATGTTCAAGCCGTTCGTCAGGGCGGCGGCGATCTACTTTGTCGCGTTTGTCCTGCTGTGCCTGTTCTGGTTCAAGCGGTCGACCGCGCTCTATCGGTCGGCACTCACCCTGGTCGTCCTTGCGGGCGTCCTCCACACCGCGGGTCTGATCCTGGGGCTGATGATCGAAGGCCGTCTGCCGTTCGCGAGCGTGTACGGCTCGATCATCGCGGCCGGCTGGATCGTGTTGCTGCTGGCGGCGCTCGCGGAGCGCTTCTGGCGCAACGGGCCGGGTTTGGGGACGGCTGCAGCGGCCGGTCTGATTGCCCTGAGCACCGCACACAGCCTGGCACCAGGCGGTCCCGCCGAGTGGATACGCACGGTGTTCGACATGAGCTTCCTGTCTGCGATTGTGGCAATCGGAATCATCGGAATATTCATGGCGCTCGCTGAAGGACGCGCCTTCCACATGCTGCGGCGAATTGCGAACGCGATGAGGTCTGTCGTTCGCCAAAACAAGTCGGAAATCACCGTGGCCAGTCCGTCCTGCTGAAGAACTCCGACGGCACGATGGGCGTCGGAGCGTTCACATCGCGTCTGACGCGGCGCCACCTCCTGTTGAGCGCTGCATCCATAACGAGACCCGATGCCTCACGCGTGGTGCATAGCTGACAGGCGCCGTTGTGCAACCAATGAGAGGCCCATGTGCCGCGTCATGTCGGGAACAGGGTGCTAATGCTTTCTCTGTTGTGGATGCGACGAATCGCCTCCCCGAAGAGCGCGGCGACCGAGACGACCTCTACTTTCTGAGAAAACGCCACTGGTTGGGTTTCGATCGAATCCGTCACCAGAAGGCTTAGGATCGGACTCCGGTCGAGCCGCTCCATCGAGCCGTGACTGAAGACTGCGTGGGACACCGCCGCATAGACAGCGTTTGCACCGCGCTCGACGAGTTTGTGCGCCGCCTCAGCAAGCGTGCTGCCTGAGATCGTGAAGTCATCGACGATCAAGGCGGTCTTCCCTTGCACCTCTCCGATGATCTCCAGGACTTGAGCTCGCTCATCGTGTGCCGTGCGTTGTTTGATCGCGATCGCGATCGACGTGCCAAGATACGAGGCATATTTTCCGGCTCGCTTGACAAAGCCCGTGTCCGGGGAGACCACGACGAGATCGCGCAGCTGTTTGCGGACGATCTCTTTACACAGGACCGGCAGCGCGTACAGGTCGTCGACTGGGATGCGGAAGAAGCCTTGAATCTGCGGCTGATGCAAGTCGAGTGTGACCACCCGATCGGCGCCGGCCACCTCGATCGCATCGGCGCAGACACGGGCACGGATGGAGACTCTCGGTTCGTCCTTCTTGTCCCCTTTGGCATAGCTGAAGTACGGCATGACGACGGTGACTGACTCGGCGCTCGCGCGCTTCAACGCATCGATCCAGAACAGGAGCTCCATGAAATTGTCGTTGGCTGGAAAGACCGTCGACTGCAGGAGATACACGCGGCGCCCGCGAACGGTTTCTTTGACGCGAACGAAGAGATTCCCCTCCGAGAAGCGAAGCACTTCCCCGGCACCCGGTTGCACGTGCAAGTACTCGCAGATCTTGCGCGTCAGCTTGGGATTTCCACTGCCGCCGAAGATCAGGATGTCGTCAGTCACCCATCGCTCGAGCGGTATCCTACCGGATCAGAGGTCCTCCATCAGCGCGCGTGTGCCCGCGCACGGCTGAACACATTGATCATCTCGCGGTTGAACGCGGGAATGTCGGCCGGCTTGCGGCTCGAAACCAGGTTGCCGTCGACGACGACCTCCTCATCCACCCATTCGGCGCCCGCATTCCTCAGATCGGTCTTGAGCGACGGCCACGACGCGATCCGCCGGCCGCGCGCCGCGCCGGCCTCGATGTGCGCCTGCCCGCAAAAGGTCAGTCGTCGGACGCCTTCAAGCCGATCGATCAAAAAGAAACTCGCGGGTCTATACTGCGGTGACGTATGAGATCGATCCTGGCCGCGATGATGGGCGCGCTTGTCGGCGCATCGATGTCGTCGTGCGGATCGTCGCCGTCGATGCCGATCGGGCCAAGTACGCCGACGAGTGCAGCGATCAACCTCAGCGGCACCTGGAGCGGGACGGGATCCGACTCGTTCGGTCCCGAGCTCGTGACATGGATGCTCACGCAATCGGGCACCAGCGTGTCCGGGACCGCCGAGCTCAACGCGGTGAATCCGGCGGACGGATCGTGCGGTTCGTGCCACAAGGTGAAGAAAGGCACGTTCAGCGGCACGCTCTCCGGCGCATCGCTCTTTGTGACGATGACGTTTCCGGCCGGCGGCGACGTGCCGACGCCGATCTGCGTCGTCGACTTGAGCGGCAGCGCGACCGTCCTGGGTCGCCGGATGATGGCGTCCTACACTGGCACCGACACGTGCGAAGGATTTTTTTCCGACGGCAAGATCGAGCTGACGCGCCAGCCCTGACCTACTGAGGCTTCATCAGCCACCCTGATCCCGCGGCACGCCGCACTGCTACAAAAGATGTTGAAGGCACGGTGACCTACCTGGAGGTTCGCCACACCGTTCAGAAACAGCCATTAAGAGACATATTAGGACACTGTGTTCAACCGAGTGTCCCATCACTGAACAAACCCCTCGCAATCGTAATCCGTGGCCCTCGGCCGGTAGTCGGTAAACGCCAACGAGTTAGCGAGCAGATCTCGCCCATCCGGACCCCGGGTACGTTTCGTGCGCAACGGACGTGACTGGCTCCCCCTTTCCAGCATCAAGGTTCGATCATGGCGTTAGATTTTCGGTCCGCGTCGAGTCGTCCGGCCAAGGTGTCGTCGCCGCCGCCGGTTGCCAACGGCGGCCGCGCCGGCATCGCGCTCGGGCAGGTGCTGCTCGAGCGCAATCTGATCACCGCCCATCAACTCGCCGTCGCCATCGAGCATCAACGCACCTCGAACAAGCGCATCGGTCAGGTGTTGCTCGATCTCGGGTTCACGACGCCTGACGTCATTCTCGGCGCGCTCAGCATTCAGCTCGGCGTGCCGGCGGCGCGCTTGAATGATTTTTCCGTGAGCAGCGCGGCCGTGCAGGCACTGCCGGAGAAGCTCGCGCGCAAGCACAACGCGGTACCGCTGCAGAAGGTTGGACAGTTGCTGCAGGTGGCGATCGCGAAGCCGAACGATCTCGCCACACTCGACGATCTGCGATTCGCGTGCGGCTGTCAGATCCAGACGTTCGTCGCGCTCGAGAGCGAGATTGCGACCGCACTCGACCGCTTCTACGGCGGCGCCACGCTCGATGCGCAGGTGAACGACGACAGCGACGGCCTCGCCCTCGAGACCGTCACTATCGAGCGCCGCGATCTGGAGCGGGCGGATCGGCGGCAGTCGCCAGGCCGGCGGAAAACGGACGCGAACGACGACGTGTTCGATCCAGCGACCGAGGAGACGGCGGTTCGTACCGTCGATCGGATTCTCGCCCGAGCAGCCTCGGCTGGCGCGAGCGACATTCATCTCGAACGGACCGCGCAGAATCTGCGCGTCCGGCTGCGTGTGGACGGCACCTTCCTCGACCTCGGCTACATCTCGGCGGCGGTGGCGCCGGCGATTTGCGCGCGGCTGAAAGTGCTCGCCGGCATGGACATCGCCGAGCATCGGCTCCCGCAGGACGGCCGCCTGTCGGTGAACATCGGATCCCGGCGGCTCGACTTCCGGGCGTCGACCTACCCGACGATTCACGGTGAGAAGCTCGTGATGCGCGTGCTCGATCAGTCCGCGCTGAAGCTCGAGCTGTCGGCGCTCGGCATGCGCGCGCCGCTCCTCGACGATTTTCGCGACATCATCCGCAAGCCCGAAGGACTGATCCTCATCACGGGGCCGACCGGCAGCGGCAAGACGTCGACGCTGTACGCCGCACTGAGCGAGCTGGTCGAGACAGGAAAGAACATCACGACGATCGAGAACCCGGTGGAGTACGAGCTGCCCGGCACCAATCAAGGACAGATCAACGAGAAGGCGGGGTTCACGTTCGCGAAAGGCGTGCGAGCCGTGCTTCGGCAGGATCCCGACGTCATCATGGTCGGCGAAATCCGCGACAGCGACACGCTGACGGCCGCGGTCGAAGCGTCGCTGACCGGGCACCTCGTGTTCTCGACGCTGCACACCAACAGCGCGCTCGGATCGATCACGCGGCTGCTCGACATGGGCATCGAGCCGTACTTTCTCGCGGCGGGCGTTCAGGCCATCGTCGCGCAGCGGCTCGTCCGCCGCATCTGCGCGCACTGCCAGACCGACCTGCCGGTGCCGTCGGGCGTGCGACATCTGTTTGGCGACGACATCCCCGAGTCGCTGCGCCGCGGCGTCGGCTGCCCCGAGTGCCGAGGCACAGGATTCTCAGGCCGGATCGGCATCTACGAGATGGTCCGCATGACGATGGAGTTGCGCGAGCTCGTGCTGGCGCGCGCGCCCGAACACGCGCTGCTCGCCGCCGCGCGCGAAAACGACATGAGCACCCTGCGCGAGCAATGTCTCGCGCGCGTGCGCGAGGGTCTCACGACGCTCGAAGAAGTCGTGCGCGTCACGCAGTAGATCGCTCGCCGCGCGCCGCGCGTGTCGCCGGCCGTATCAATGCGTGACGGTAATCGTGACGTCGGCGGGCGTGCGCAGCAGACCGTCGTGCGCGAAGGCACGGATGACGTACGTGCCCGGCTGCGCGAATGTGGCTTTCACGGTGGACTTACCGTCGGCGATTTTGACGTAGCCTTCCGGATCGAAGGTCACCGCGGCCGGACCGCGATACACGAACCACCAGACCGACAATCCGCCGCCCTGCGGTGGACGCGGACGCGCCGGCATCGGCACGTTGACCGGCGACGGCAATCCGGTGTTCTTCAACGACGGCTCCACCGGACGCGGCTCGCGGCGCTTCATGTTCGGCGGCGGAATGCCATCGTCGGTGACGCTGGCGGTGAGTGTGACCGGTGTCCCGACCGTCGCCCGCGAAACGGGATCGATCGTCACCTTGGGCGGCTCGTCCTTCGCGAGGAGCGCGTTGCTCGTCTGCACGCCGCCGCCGCCGGGGCCGCCGTTGTTCGAGACTTCAACCTTTCGATCGATTTCCCAGATGTCCAGCAGCGTCGCGCGCGCCTGCTCGGTCTTGCCGCGCACGGTCAGCGACCACACGAGCTCTTTCTTCGTGTCCCAATCTTTCGGCACGTTCACCTTGAAGATGAAGTGATTCTCGCGCGGGTAGAAGTACGCCGGCTGCCCGCGGTCGGCGGGGCCGGGCTCGAAGTTGTTCTGCGCGCCGATCGGGAGGCTGATTTGCTCGACGTGATTCCGGTTGAGGTACCCGAACACCATGTTGAAGCTGCCGTCCGGCACACGTTCCCACCCTTCGTAGATGGGGGTGATGCTCTGGCCGGAGTTGAACTTGATGTGGACTTCGGTGGACTGCGTCTGTGCGAGCAAGACGCCCGGCAAGGCCACGACGAGCAAAAATAGGCGACTCAGCATCCGCGTTCGCCCTCGTGTGTCGGGGCGGACCCGCGTGTCCGCCCCGGGCCGACACATGGGTCGGCCCCTACTGTTGTCCGGCGGTGGTCGTTGTTCTCTTCGCGCCTTTGCGCGCGTCGAGCTGCGCCTTGTATTCGTCGTCGGTCATGTCGTACCAGCTAATCCACGCGAAACCCATCTCGTCGATCGTGCGGTTGCCCTGGCCGACCCAGTTGCGCGGATCCGGATTGCCCTTGCGCGCGGAGTTGTCGTGCCAGCTGATGACGTGCAGCACTGTGCCCGCCGGATAAATCGGCGCGACATCGTCGGCGTAGACGTGGACGATGTGCCAGTTGAAGGTGAAGTTCGAACAACTGAGCAGCTCGGTCTTGTTGTCCGGATAGATCAACTCGATGCATTGCCGCTTGCCGCGCGTGTGCATGTGCGGCTGAAACGCCGTGATCCTGCCCGCCGTGTGGAAGCGCTGATAGCCGTCACTTCGAACCATGCTGGAGCCGCCCGGAACATCGATCGGCTCGGTGGGCTGACCGAGCTGTTTCGAGTACTCGATGTGCTTCGGCGTGTAGCCCTTCGGATAGAACACGATACCGAGCTGCGATCGATCGGTGATCTCCTCGCCGACGGAGTGATAGTGGAAGTCGAAACGGATTTTCGATCCGGCTTTCAGCAGCCGCCCGGCGCCCTCCGGGAACACGTCGCCGTTCTTGCCGACGGCGAACTCGTTGAGGAACTCGCCCGCTTCCGCGCTGCTGTCGTCGCCGTTGCTGTCGGCGTCGTCGTCGCCTTCAACCGCGTACGTCAGCAGGTGATGGACGACGGCGGTCTTGCCCGCCTTGCTTTCGATCGCTTTGATGTAGCGATCTTCAGTCAGCCCCGTCGGCACGACATAGCTGCCCCACCAGTCGGAGGCCTCGGCCGGCACTTTGTGCGGTGGCGAGGTGACGACGAGATCCGGCTGGCCGATATGCCACTTGGCGGAGTCATCGAACGCGCGCGGCTTCGGCATGTCGGCGGCGTTGCCCATCGGCGCGCCGGCGTCGACCCACTTCACGATCGTCTCGATCTCGTCGTCGCGGAGCGACGGATCGTTCTTGAAGCTCTGGATGCCGACGTGCGGATCGACGCCCCATGGCGGCATGTCGCGATCGACGACGCGCTGCTTGATCGATCGGGCCCAGGGCCGGACGTCCTGATAGGTGAGCAGCGACATCGGCGCCATCTGACCGGGTCGATGGCAGTTCTGACACGATTTCTGAAAAATCGGGGCGATGTCTTTTGTGAAGGTGACGCCTGGCGACGTTGTCGTCGCGGTGCGCGTCGGCGCCTGGCCGTTCATGGCCACTTGCGTCACGATCGCGGCAGCGGCGAGAGCGACAACGAGCACACCGGCCGTTCTGAGCACGCGGAGCATAGATCCTCCTCAACAAACCGGACGAGATCGCCGTCAGTCTAGCACCGATGCGCTATAGTCGGCCGCACTTGTGACGCGGGATCGCGCGTTTTTTCTCGGGATTCTCGCCGTGTCGCTGGTTGCCGGCCTGTCGGCGATCGCGGTGCGCGATCGTGTGGTGCCCGAGGCACAGGTGACGAGCCGGCCCATCCAGATCGCGGGCGACGGCTACGTGTCGTCGCAGACGTGTCAGGCGTGCCACCCCAGTCAGTACGCGAGCTGGCACCGGTCGTATCACCGGACGATGACGCGGATCGCGACGCCGGACACCATCGGTGCGCGGTTGGAAGGCGTCCTCGAACAACGCGGTCGCGAAATCTGGGCCGACTTCGCCGACCCCGATCGAAGTCGTACTGAAGTCGGGCTGCAGCCTGACTCGAGTCAGGCTCAAGTCCGGCTGCAGCCCGACTTGAGACAAGTGGAGACAAATCGGATTCGGCGGCAGGTGGTGATGACGACGGGGTCGCACCATCAGCAGATCTACTGGTACGCGACCGGCAAGAGCCGGATCCTGGGTCAGCTTCCGATGATTTGGCTGATCGCCGACCAGAAATGGATCCCGCGGCGCGCGGCGTTGATGGCGCCGCCATCGGCGCACGCGATGCCGGAAACCGGCGCGTGGAACGGCGTGTGCGTCGCGTGTCATACGACCGACGGTCGCCCCGCATTCGACACGCCGTTCGGATCGCAATCGATCCTGATGCAGACCGCGGACACCAACGCGACGGAGTTCGGGATCGCGTGCGAATCGTGTCACGGTCCCGCGGCGGAGCACGCGGCGCGCAATCGGAATCCGTGGCGGCGATACTCGCTGCACTTCACCGGCGCGCCTGACACGACCATCGTCCAACCGCAGCGTCTGGACGCGACCCGTGGATCGCAGGTCTGCGGTCAGTGCCATGCCTTCTGGGAGTTCTCCGACGCAGAAGGCGAGCGACGCGCAAACTCGCGCGGACTCCCCTATCGCCCCGGCGACGATCTCGCCGCCGATCGGTTGATCGTTCAGCCGACGACCAACCTCGACTCGCCGCGGATGCAGGAGCTCGTCGCAGCCGACGCGGGATTCGTACGCGACATCTTCTGGTCCGACGGCATGGTCCGCGCCACCGGCCGCGAGTACAACGGCTTGATCGAATCGCCGTGCTTCAAGCACGCGACCGACGCGAAGCGGACGTTGTCCTGCTTCTCCTGCCACACGATGCACAAGACGCCGGACGATAGGCGATCGCTCGACGAGTGGGCGGACGATCAGTTGGCACCAACGGCCACCGACAATCGCGTCTGCGTTGCATGTCATACGCTGGCGGCGTCCGGCTCAAGCCGGACGCCACCCACAGGCGTCACGGCGCATACGCACCATCGCCCGGATTCGCCCGGCAGTTCCTGCGACAACTGCCACATGCCGTACACCACGTACGGGCTGCTGAAGACGATCCGCAGTCATCAGATCGGCAGTCCGTCGGTGCAGGCGAGTCTCGACACGGGACGACCGAACGCGTGCAACCTCTGTCATCTCGACAAAACGCTGGCGTGGACGGCCGACACGCTGAACGAGTGGTACGCGATCCCGAAACCGGTGCTCACCGACGACGACCGCGGTGTCGCCGCCTCGTTGGTATGGCTGCTGCGGGGCGACGCCGGTCAGCGCGCGATCATCGCGCAGAGCATGGGATGGACGCCGGCACAGCAGGCATCCGGCACAGGATGGCTGACGCCGTACCTCGCGCTGCTGGAAAACGATTCGTACGACGCAGTCCGCTACATCGCTTCGCGGTCGCTGAAGACGCTGCCGGAGTTCCGCCGCGCGCAGCTGCCGCGAGGCAGCCCGCAGCTCTTGATCAATGCCGACGGGACCTTCGACGCGGCCGTCGTGAATCGGCTCGTTCGCGCGCGCAACAATCGCCGGGTCATCTATCGAGAGTAACGCAACTGGACAGGCGCCTGCGGCCACGCTGAGCCGCGGCCACGGAACGCCGCGGCGAAGCGTCAGCGTCAGTTCGCGCTGGGGGTGGGGCCCCAGCGCAAGTGCAAAAAGTTGGCGGATCACGTGGACTACTCGCGACGTCATCTCACGTTCGGCTGGTGGTCGCTGCTCGTCTTCGCAACCCTCGGGCTGACCCTCGAAGCGCTGCACGGCTTCAAGGTCCGCGCGTACCTCGACGCGTCGAACGACACGCGCCGGCTGATGTGGACGCTCGCGCATGCGCACGGCACCGCGCTCGCCATCATCCACGTCGTGTTCGGACTGATGCTGCGCGTCGCACCCGACACGACCGCGCGGAGCGTGCCGACGATCTCGACGTCGCTCATCGCCGCGAGCGTGCTGCTGCCGGGCGGATTCTTTCTCGGAGGAGTCGCGTTCTACGCCGGCGATCCTGGAATCGGGATCGCGCTCGTCCCAATCGGCGCGGCGTCGTTGTTATACGCAGTGTTCGCGATCGCGCGCGGCGTCACGAAAAGCACCGAAAGCAACCGCAGAGCTCGCTGAAATCGCCGAGAAGGCTTTTCTCTGCGTGCTCTGCGTGCTCCGCGGTTGCTCTCAGAACATCGCGATCGCGTTGAGCGGAAATCCTGTACCGCCGGTGACCGGCACCGGATTGATGGTGAGCATGAACTCCCACCGATTCAGTCTCGCCGCCGTCTCGCCGAGCGCTTCCAGATCCTGATTGTCGAGCAGGTTGATCCCCAGCGCGGTGATGAACAGCGTGTGGATCGGCAGCGTGACGCCCTCGACCATCGACGGCGTCACGTCCAGCGCATCGTCGCTGCCGGCAAATGCGACGCCGCGCGCCTTGATCCACGGCGCGACCGACGCGTGCAGGCCGGCCGCGCTCTGCCCGACGTTCCACGGCCCGACCTTCGCGCGCCGCGCCCAGCGGCCCGTGCGCAGCAGGATGGCGTCGCCCGACGAGATCTTCACGCCCGCCTTTTTCTCCCACGCCTCGAGATCCTCGACGTACACCGCCGTGCCCGGCTCGAGGTACTCGACGCCCTTCAGCCGCGGGATGTCGATGAGGATGCCGCGCGTGACGATGCCGTTCTTCAGATTGTCGATGCCGAGCTTCGTGCAGCCCTTCTCGGTGTTGACGTCGGCGCGCGCGTAGCCGTTGTAGGTTTGATCCTTGTACAGAATGTGGCACAGCGCGTCGATGTGGCTGTGCGCGTAGCCGTGATACGACACGGCGTAGCGATCCATCGAGAACCCGCGCAGCATCGTGTGCTCGAACGGATTCGAGTTGTCCTCGGCGCGTTCGGTGAGCGGATTGTGCGCGAGCGACACGGTGACGCCGTTCTTCACGAGCCCGACCGCCTGCTTGCGCTTGGCGACCGTCACAAGATTCGCGGAGCCGAGCTGATCGTCTTGTCCCCAGCGGCCCCAGTTCTTGATCCGCTGGAACAACTCGTCGAACTCCGCGGCGTTGCGCGGCGCGCGCGACTGGCTCTGGCCCGCGACGGTGACGCCGATCGCGAGCCCAATCATCAACACCAGCCGGCAACGGTTTATCACGAAGACACGAAGAGCGCGAAGGGTCACGAAGCACGGTTTGTACAAAAGGGTTGTCGTGGTCGTCGTGTTCCTTCGAGGCTTCGTGATAAGGCGTCTCATGGCTCAGAACGTGAGTTGTCCGCCGATTTTTACCAAGCGTCCCTGCAGCACGTCGGTCGGACGCTGCCACTCGGGACCGAACGTGTTGTTGTAGGCGATGACGGCCGACTTGTTCAGCGCGTTGTACACGTCCAGCATCAACTGCAGGCGGTACTTGTTGCTGTTCATCTTGAAGATGCGCGCCAGGCGCAGGTCGACCTGATTGAGCCGCTGGCCGTACAGCGTGTTCGGCTCGACGAGCGTGACGTTGGCGCTGCCGGCCGACAGGTTGCGGCCGAGCGGCGTCGGTCCGGCGTTGGCGATCGCGTTGGTGATGCGCCAGGTCGCCTGCAGCGCCGGCCCCGGAATGCTCTGGACGGTGCCGCTCGCCTGCAGATCCCACGGCAGCGAGTACGACGCGAGCATTTTCAACTGAGTGAGGAACGGCGGCGTGTTCTCGCAGAATCGCACGTCGGGGCTGTCGAAGATCTCGCAGTTGGTCGTCGCGGTCCGGCCGGTGCCGGTGCCGCCGGCGAGCAGCAGCTTGTCGCGAATGCGTGCGCTGATGGTGACATCGAAGCCGTTGAACACCTGCGACCGCTTGCTGGTGTCGGCAAAGTCGACGACGCGGTTCACCGACAGCAGCGGCCGGGCCGTCGGCGCGACATCGAATAAGCCGCACACCGCCTGACCGCTGTTGGGCAACCGCGCGTCGTTGGGCGCTGTGATGCAGAACGGCGTGTAATCGCCCGGGCCGACGCCCAGCGCGTCGGTGTGCGTGAAGTTGCCGAACCAGCGCCGGTAGTACGCCGCGCTGACCGAGACGCGCGGCATCAGCTCGTGCTGCACGTTCGCCGAGTACTCCCAGTTGTTCCCCCGCTTGAACCACCCTTTCTGCACGTCCGCCGACGGCAGCGTGGAGAGGAACGCCAGACCGAAGTTGGGATTGCTCGTCGGGCCCAGCTCGCTGAATTGCACGATGCGGTCGCCGTTTGGATCGGTCCAGGTGCGCGTGTCGGCGCCGGTGCCCGAGAACGCGCCGCCGGTGATGGTGCCGCCGAGCGGATTGAACTGGCTGGCGAAGCCGACGGTCTGGCTCGCGACGTAGCGGCTCAGGCTCGTTTTGACGGCCGTCTTGCCGTTGCCGAAGAGATCGTACGCAATCCCGATCCGCGGCCCGAGATCCTTCCAGCTCGGAAGATCGGACTGCTCGTCGAGGTGTCGGGCCGGCACGAACGTGCCCGCCGGGAAATCCTGCGTCTCCAGCTTCGAGTTCAAGTAGTCGAACCGAAGACCGAGGTTCAGCGTGATCCGGTTGATGGTCCACTGATCTTGCGCGTAGATGCCAAGGTCGGCGTTCAGCCGCTCCTTCGCGTCGCGCGGCGAGCCCGTGAGTACGGCCTGAACGGGATTCCCTGCGTTGAACACGAGCGTCATGTCGTTGTTCACCCACGCGATCTCATGCCGCGGCCCGCCGCTCATGTTCATGCCGACCTTCATGGCGTGCGATCCGGTGACGTAGGACATCGACGCCGAGATGGCGCGGACCGTGGACCAGTGATCGGAGAAGTACGGGGCGGAATTGATGCGGCGGCCCGTCGAGTTGTCCACGATCGAGAAGGTCGTCGGCGTCACGTCGGGCTGTGGATAGCGCGTGTACTGCTGCACGTACTGACTCACGCCAGCCTCGAGCAGCATCTTGCTCGACACAGTCGACGTCCATTTGGTCTGCCAGAGGTGACCGATCGGCGTCTTCTGCTGCCACGAGGCTTCCGGCGCGGTGAGGCCGAAGATGCCGCCCTGCCCGACGAACCAGTGACCGGTGAGCCGATCCTGGAGGTCGACGTAGCCTGTGAACTTGTTGCGCGCCGTCGCCTGCCACGTGACGCGGACCGCGTTGCTCAAGTTCCAGCTGTCGTCGACGCCGAGACGCGAGCTGTCCGGCACGAACGAGAAATCGCGCGTGCTGGTGTCGTAGAACGAATCGGCCGGATATTTGTCGAGGCCCCAGTACCGGCTCGCGACGAGGAACCACAGCTTGTTCTTCAGAATCGGACCGCCGAGCGATCCGCTGACGTCCCACACGCGCTTGGTTTTGTTCACCGCGCGCAGCCCCTGGTCCATCAGCGCCTGCGTGAGGTTGTTGCTTTGAAAGTTGTTGTTCGCGCCGTTCAGGAAGAACGTGCCTTTGAACGCGTTGCCGCCTTCCTTCGGGATCATGTTCACGCGGATGCCGCCGGTGCCGGTTTCGGCCGAAATCGCGCCGAACTCGTAGCTGATCTGCTCGACGAGCGCGTCGTTGCCCGAGATGCCGGCGTACGACCCGCTGCCGCACAGGTTGTTGAAGCGCATGCCGTCAATCTGCATCTGCATGTCGGCGGTGGCGCCGCCGTGGATGCCCATCTGCACCTGCTGCTCGCCCGACGATCCGCCGACGTCGTACGGCGTCGCGCCGGTCCCGCCGGCGCCGAGCACGACTCCCGGCACGAGGACGCCGATGTTCTGGAAGTTCTTGCCCGTCGGCACGGCGTCGATGATGTCGCGTGTCATCACGTTCTGTTGTGTCACGCGCTGCGTGTCGACGATCGGCGACTCGCCGGTCACCGTCACGGTTTCGGTGATCGCGCCGACCTTCAAATCCGCGTTGACCGGCGCGGTGAAGCCCGTGGTGAGCTCGATGCCTTCGCGCTTGATGATGTTGAATCCGGCGAGCGTGAAGGTCACGGTGTAGACGCCGGGCCTGAGGTCGACGATCTTGTACTGACCCTTGTCATCAGTCGTGACGCTGCGCGTTCCCTCGATGAGCGCTGGGCTGCTGGCTTCAACCGTGACGCCGGGCAGCACGGCGCCCGTCGTGTCCTTGACCACGCCGGCGATGCTGCCGGTTTGCGCGGCCGCGATCGCCGGGACGAGCGCGAGCGAGAGCGTTGCCAGGGTCGCCAGGAATCCACGTCTCATCATCACCCTCCCAACGTGCAATGACAGCGTGGCTACGGTAGTCACTATTCAGATGTTGTCAAGCGTGAAAATCGATCGGGCGAGGCGTCTCTGCGCGGCGCAGTTCAGCTGCTTGGATTCGACCGGTGTCAGACACGTGTCAGACACGTGTCTGACACCTCAGACATGTTTGAGCCACGTCCGGAGACCGCGGAAGGCGGCGAGCATTTCCTGGTAGGAATAATTCGCGTTCCGGCCACTTGGATTCGGCAGGACGAAGACGCGCGCCCCTTCGAGCTCCTCGATCTGCAGCCCAAGGCCAATCGACTCGGACGGCCGCTTCGCGAACACGACGCGGTACAGCGTCACGCCCACAAACGCGACGACGTCGGGGCGCCAGCGGCGCACCTTCCGCCGCAGCACGCGCGCGCCGGCGGCGTACTCGTCAGGCCGCAGCGTGTCGATGCCGGGCGTCGCGCGCGGAATCAGGTTGGTGATCCCGAAGCCCCACTCCGGCAGGCGCGCGTCATCCTTCGTACTGATCGGCTCGGGTACGAGCCGCGAGTCGTACAGCAGCTTCCAGAACCGATTCGAGTAGCCAGCGAAATGATGGCCGGTTTCCGCCGAGCGGATGCCCGGATTGATGCCGACGAAGAGCACGCGCACGGGCGGCCGAACGCGATCACAGAGCGGCGGTAGAATGCGGGGCATGAATTGGCTGTTCAAGGAAGAGCCGACCCACTACAACTTCGACGCGCTCGTGAACGACAAGTCGACGACGTGGAGCGGCGTGAAAAATCCAGTCGCGCAGAAGCATCTCCATGCCGTCAAGAAAGGCGACCGCATTTTCTACTATCACACCGGCGACGAGAAGGCGGTCGTCGGGATGGCGAAGGCGCTCGGCAATGCCTATCCCGACCCCGACGACGCGACCGGCAAGGCGGCGGTGGTGGATGTCGCGCCAGTGAAGAAATTGGCGCGGCCCGTGACGCTCAAGGAGATCAAAGCGGATCCGTCGTTCAAGACGTTTCCGCTCGTCCGAATCTCGCGGCTCTCGGTCATGCCGGTGACTGATGCTGAGTGGGCACGGATCGAAAAGATGGCCGAACGGTCAGGAGGGGCTGGGTAGGCGGGAGCGCTGCGATTGCGCTCTCGCCAGCAGCCACGTGACGACGATCGGAAGCGGCGCCCACAGTAGCGAGAGTTTCGAGAACCCCATCCGTTCGTAGAGAAAGCCGCCGACCGCAGGCCCGCCGAGGAGTCCCGCGCCCCACGCGACGTTGTACAAGCCGTAGGCGACGCCGAACGACCCGATGCCCGCCTCTGAGGTTGCTTCAGCCATGTACACGAGCGACGGCGTGATGACGAGCGCGACGGTCGCCGCCGCGAGGACGTACAGCCCAATCGTCGACTCGAAGCTCCACGTCTGGCCGAGGAGGGCGAGGCCCGGCGCCATCGCGACGAGGCCGGTCAGCGTCAGCCGCCTCGCGCCCCAGCGATCCGACATCCGTCCGAACAACGGATGCAGCGCCGTCGTCGCCACCGCGGCGACGCCGAAGATGAGGCCCATGCGCGCCGGTCCGACGCCGAGGTTCGCCGCGAGGTGGAGTGCGAGCACAGGCTCGACCATCGAGATGGTCGCCGACGCGGTGACGACCGCAATCGCGCACGCGGCAACGGCGGGCGTGCGGATGACGGCGGCAATCGGCACCGGCTCGCGAGCCGCGTGCTCGCGTGGGAGATCGATCCAGAGAAACGCGATCGCGACGATCACCGCGAGCACCGCGACCGAGAGAAACGGCAGCTGCATGCCGCCGACTTCGTACAGCCAGCCGCCAATCGACGGTCCGATCATGAACGAGAAGCTCGTGCCGGCCATCACATAGCCGCTGACGCGGCCGCGCTCTTCAGGACGGTAGAGATCCGCAATCAGCGCGAAGCCCGCGACCCAGGTAATCGCGTCCGCCGCGCCCTGGATCAGTCGCGCCGTGAACAGCCACGGCAGCGAGCGGCCGAACGCGAAGAGCACCGATGCCGCGGCCAGCGCGATCATGCCGCCGACGAGCGGCGCGCGGCGGCCGGTGCGATCGGACATCGCGCCCATCGGGATGGAGACCGTGAGCAGCGTCACGCCGAATGACGCGAACAGCAACCCGATCGTCGTCGGGGACGCGCCGAGCCGCCGGCTCAGATCCGGCAACACCGGGACGGCGATCGAGTAGGCGAGGATGTCGGTGAAGGTCGCGAAGGTGACGAAGGCGACGGCGATCGCGCGAGAGCTCCGTAACGACATGTTTGTCAACGGTACATCACGGGGCCACGAAATCACGAAACACGAAAACAC
>MNEX01000287.1 GCA_001917905.1 Acidobacteria bacterium 13_1_40CM_65_14 | reverse complement strand
CGAGAATCGACGAGAGCTCGCTCTCGCGCGTGCGGACGAGCGGCGACTCGGCCTGAACGGTGATCGCTTCCTGCAGCGTACCGACGCCGAGCTGAAAATTCATCTCGGGTTTGGTGTTGGCCAGGAACTCGAGTCCTTGACGGTGCTGAGGCGCGAACCCCTGGAGCTCCGCGGACAGACTCCACTTTCCGGTCGGCGGCACCGCGTTGAACGAGTAGCGGCCGTCGGCGTCGGTCACCGTCGAACGGTTGAACCCCGTGTCCGCGTTCTTCAGCGTGACGGTGACGCCGGGAAGGACGCCGCCGGTCGCGTCGGTGATGGTGCCCGACAGATCGAATCGCGTGATGTCGGCGCGAACCGCCGCGGGAGCGATCAGCAGACACGCGAAGACGCCGAGGAGCGTGAATCGAAACAGTGGGTGGGACATGGCCCGCTTTATAGGGGGCCGACGCCCAACTGTCAACTGTCGACTGTGAACTGTTTTTGATCAGCGCGCGTCGAGCGGCACGTAGCGCTGCGGGTACTCGGGACCGATGTAGTCGGCGCGCGGGCGAATGAGACGGTTGTTCGCGTACTGCTCGAGGACGTGCGCCGTCCAGCCCGAGATGCGGCTGACCGCGAAGATCGGCGTGAACAGATCGACGGGAATGCCGAGCGCGTGATACGTCGACGCCGAGTAGAAGTCGACGTTCGCGTTCAGTTTCTTTTCCGATTTCACCAGCGCCTCGATGCGCTGCGACATCTCGTACCAGATCGGCTGCCCCGCGCGCTGCCCGAGATCGCGCGACATCTGCCGCAAGTGCGTCGCGCGCGGATCCTCGGTGTGGTACACGCGGTGACCGAAGCCGGGAATCTTTTCCTTCCGCGCCAGCTTCGCGCGCACGACTTCCTCCGCCTTCTCGAGCGGCGCATCCGCGCCGATGTCGAGCAGCAGCCGCATGACGTCCGCGTTCGCGCCGCCGTGCAGCGGACCTTTCAGCGTGCCGACGGCGGCCACAATCGCCGAGTGGATGTCGGTGAGCGTCGCCGCCGCCACGCGGGCCGCAAACGTCGACGCGTTCAGCTCGTGATCCGCGTGGAGAATCAGCGCGACGTCGAACGCTCGCGTGGCGAGCGAGCTCGGGCGCTCCCCGGTGAGCATGTACAGGAAATTCGCGGCGTGACTGAGCACGGGATCGGGAGCGATTGGTCCTTGTCCCGCGTTGACGCGGCCTAGCGTCGCGACAAGCGAGCTGATTTGCGCCGTCAGGCGGACAGCCTTCCGGTAGTTGGCCGGCTGCGAGTTGTCGTTGGCATCGGCATCGTAGTGGCCGAGCGCGGACGTGAGCGTCCGCAGCGCGTCCATGGCGTTGCCAGGTGGCAACTGGCGCATGAGACGCAGCACCGGCTCGGGCAGCGGCCGCGCGGCGACGAGCTGCGACTGCAGATCGCCGAGCTCGGCGCGCGTCGGCAGCCGGCGGTGCCAGAGCAGAAAGCAGACTTCTTCGAACGTGGCGTGCCGTGCGAGATCGTGGATGTCGTAGCCGCAGTAGGCGAGCACGCCACGATCGCCATCGAGATAACAGATGGCAGACGAGGTGGCGACGGTATCTTCGAGTCCCGCTTTTGGCTTCGCTGCGGTTGTCGTAGTCATGAGATTTCGATCATACTCCGGCCCCGCGTCGCGTTGCCGTCACGGCTGGCTTGTAGATGAGACCGATCACAAGGCCCAGCACGAGCCACTCGACGAAACCGGCGGCCGCCAGGCTCCCCGCCAGCCGTCGCCCGATGTTCAGCACGGCGTAATTGACGATGGCGACGTAGCCGATCATCAAGACGCCGACGGCGGCGCCAAATCGCACGCCTTCCTGCACGCCGCTCCCGCCCTCGTACCCTTTCGCGTACATGTAGGTCGCGGCGAACATCGCGACGAGGATCCCCAGGAACAGAAACGGCATGTAGGACATGTCCTCCGCGGGCCGGTACACACTTGGGTACTGACCGAATTGACCCCTCAGCAACACCCCATACACGAGGAACCCATAGGCCATGTCGACGACGGCGCCGACCACGGCGGCGGCAGCAAGGCGGCCGTAATTCATCGCACACTCCTTTTTTTAACCGCGTGGGGCCCCACATTTTGATACGCGTGGGGCCCCACCCCCACGCGCTGATGCGCTCGCGGCGTAAACCGCTCGCGCATATCCAGAACAGAACGTCACCGCGCGGCCCGCGTCGGAGATTCCACGCGGGGAACGAACGCATGATACGCGCGCGCCCCGTCGCGACACCAGACAGAAGCGCCTGCGGCCACACCTCGCCGCGGAATGGGAATCCGCGGCGAGGTGTCAGCGATAGCTCGCGCCGGGGGTGGGGCCCCGGCGCCCGTGAAAAAAAGGGGCCCCGCCGCAACGTAAAAAGAGTCTTTAGTGGATTCGCGTCGAGGTGGGAATGGTCGAGGCGACTTGGTCTGCGACGATCGGCTGGCCCTGCGGGCCCAACGTTCCTGCCTGGGCGTAGCGGAGAAACATCTGGCCCCACTCGGTGGTCTCGCACCAGCGCTCGAACACGCGGCGGTCGACGAGCGGCCAGCGATAGAAGTCGTGATAGACGTCGCTGGCGAGGATGAAGCCGTTGACGAGCGGCGTGCGGAAGAACAGCTTCTGGAACCGCTTGAGCGGCCCAAACCAGATCAGGTCGCCGCCGCCGATGCGCACCAGGTTCTTGCCGACGTGAAAGTGCCAGTTCTCGTTGGCCGCGTCGACGTCGCCGGCGATTTCAATCTGCCGCGGATCGCCGATGCCGAGGCCGTCTTCGTGCGCCAGACGGATGTAGTCGATCGTCATCGGATCGAACCCCATCATCTTCGCGGCGACGGCATCGATCGCGACTTGATCCGCTGAGGCGAGCATCACGTTCTTCACGACCGGATACATCGTCCGCGGACCGGGGCCGTTGCCCGCCGTCGTGCCGTCCATGATCGCGAAGAGGCCGGAGTGGATCTCCTTCTGGATTGCGAGCAGGTCGACGAGCGTTTCGTGGATCCACGAGTGCGTGTAGTGGCGGCGCGTGTTCAGCAGTCCGCCGAACGCGTTCTTCATCGCGCCGGTCGTCGTCGTGTAGATGTGGCACTTGGTCGTCGGCAGATGCACGATGTTCTTGCCGAAGAAGTAGTCGGGCACGTGGATGCCTTCGGGATAGATGCGATTGAGCACGCGCATCCGCGCCTTCGGCTCGTAGTGCACCCACGTCATGTCCTCGTCCTTGAAGTTGTAGAGGACGGGAATGTTGTAGCGCTTGAAGATCGGGACGTAGTGGTTGAGATCCTCACCCTTGAAGGCGTTGGTGACGACTGTCTTGTTCTGCACGCAGACCTGATCCGTGAAGCCGCGGCGCGCGAGCGCCTGAATCGTGCCTTCGAGCTGCCACGGGGTCGTGTTCGCCGCCGGAAATGGAAAATGCCAGGAGATGTTGTCTTTGAGAATCGTCGTCTTGTTCGAGGCGAGCGCGCGCGACACATCGCCGAGCTCTACAACGCGATCGATGTCAGACAGGATGGTTTCGGGTGTGACTCGGACAACCGCGACGCTGGACTTCATGGACCCCTATGAACCCTGTCGGCCCGGCTGCAAACCCGCGACCACTTCGGAGTCACCGGCGTATTGCTGAACAATCGAGAGCAGCCCCGTGTAGAGGAAACCGACCTGGAACAACACCAGGAACGGGACCGTTCCGTAAATCTGGTTCGCGAGCGCGTAGAACACCGTCCAGGTGAAGTAGAGCCCGAGCATGAGCTCGACCAGCGGCTGCACGGCAACCGACTGCCGGTACTTCTTGCTCACCCATTCGTCGGCGTCGCCTTCGATCCGGTACTTCGGAGTACGGTTGAAATCGCTCTGTTTGTTGATGAGCGCTTCGAACACGGCGCGCGTGTTGTTGATCGAGAGGCCGATGCCGATCGACATCAGGAACGGCAGGTACTTGATGCGGGCGCGCCAGTCGCTGTGAATCTCACGCTGGCACACCACGTAGAAGTTGCAGAACGAGAAGGTCGCCGCGAAGAACAGCGGGACGTCGATGAGCAGCATCTCGTACCAGCCCATGTTGTAGCGGATGACCATGGCCGGAAACATCAGCACGGACATCAGGCACATGAACGGGTAGTTGAAGTTCGCCGTCAGGTGGAAAAACGCTTCGGCCTTCACGCCGAGCGGGAGCTTCGCGCGCAACAGGATCGGCAGGAGCTTCCGGCACGTCTGGATCGATCCCTTTGCCCACCGGTGCTGCTGCGACTTGAACGCATTCATCTCGACGGGCACTTCGGCTGGTGCGATCAGATCGGGCACGAACACGAACCGCCAGCCGCGAAGCTGCGCGCGGTAGCTGAGATCCAGATCCTCGGTCAGCGTGTCGTGCTGCCAGCCGCCCGCGTCCTCGATCGCGACGCGCCGCCATACGCCCGCGGTGCCGTTGAAGTTGAAGAATCGGCCGCTCCGGTTGCGCCCGCCGTGTTCGAGGACGAAGTGACCGTCGAGCAGAATCGCCTGGATCTTCGTGAGCAGCGAGTAATCCTGGTTGATGTGGCCCCACCGCGCCTGCACCATGCCGACGCCGGGATCGCCGAAATGCGGCATCAGGCGCGTCAGGAAGTCGGCCGTCGGGATGAAGTCGGCGTCGAAGATGCCGATGAACGCACCGCGCGCCGTTTTGAGGCCGGCTTCGAGCGCGCCGGCTTTGAACCCGACGCGATCGGCCCGGTGGTAGTACTTGATGTCGATGCCCTGCGCGGCAAACCGGCGGACGGCGGACTCGGCGATGCTGCGCGTCTCGTCAACTGAATCGTCGAGGACCTGGATTTCGAGCAGCTCGCGCGGATACTCGATGGCGCAGACCGACTCGATGAGGCGATCGGCGACGTACATCTCGTTGTAGAGCGGCAGCTGAATCGTCACCACCGGCAGCGGATCGAGCGGCGGCCCGGCCTTCGGCTCCTTACCCTTGTTCCGCATGTAGAGGTACACGAGGTAATAGCGGTGCCACCCGTAAATCGCCAGGACGATCAGGACAAAGAAGTACGTGGCGAGCGTGAGGGTCTCAAAGGGGGTCATGTTCTACGCGTGCAATCATTTATATTACTGTCGGGTCTGAATGACGTCAAACAAACACCTTCAGGATCTCCTCGAAGAGGTCGCACGCGGCGCGCTCGATCCCGATACCGCCCGCGACCGTCTGCTCGAGGCACTGCGATCGCGTCCTTACGAAGATCTTGGATTCGCGCGCGTCGATCATCATCGAACCGTCCGCCAGGGATTCCCTGAGGTCATCCTCGGTTTAGGCAAAACACCTGCCCAGATCGCGGCGATCGCCGTCGAGATCGTCCGGCGCGGATCCACGCTGTTGATCACCCGCGCCGGCGCGGAGGTGTACGACGCGGTGCGCGCCGAAGTCCCGGGCGCCACGTATTACGCCGATGCGGGGATCATCACGTTCCGTCAGGAGGACATCAGCCCGGGGAAAGGCACGATCGTGATCGCCGCCGCCGGCACGTCCGATCTTTTTGTCGCAGAAGAAGCGGCGCGCACGGCGGAGCTGATGGGCAATACCGTCTGCCGGTTGTACGACGTCGGCGTCGCCGGACTGCACCGGATCCTCGGCGAGCGCGCCCGCCTCGCCTCGGCCCGCGTCATCATCGTCGTCGCCGGTATGGAAGGCGCGCTGCCCAGCGTCATCTCGGGTCTCGTCAGCGTGCCAGTCATTGCCGTGCCCACGAGCGTCGGCTACGGCGCGAGCTTTGGCGGCATAGCCGCGCTGCTCGGCATGCTGAACAGCTGTGCGTCCGGTGTCTCGGTCGTGAATATCGACAACGGGTTCGGCGCCGCAAGCATCGCATCGTTGATCAATCATTTGTGAGTGACGGCCTGAAGGCCGTCCCCTACCACTGAATGTAGGGCACGGCCTTTAGGCCGTGCCGGTGAATGGCCGTACGGTAGAATTTCGGGTTCTGCATTATGCAGCCTGGCGCCCTGAGGGCTCTCGAATTCGATCGGATCGTGGAGGCCGTCACGGGCTTCGCGCTGACGCCCATGGGCGCCGAGCGCCTCGCGCGGCTGACGCCGTCCACCGATCCGCATAAAGTCGCGCAGCTCCTCGCGGCGACGACGGAGACGGCGCGATTCATCGCCGCCCACGGCCAGTTCCCGCTGCGCGCGTCGAGCGAGCTGCCGCAGATTCTCGCGGCGCTGGCCGTCGAAGGGCGCGCGCTCGAAGCGCCGCGGCTGCTCGCGCTGGCGGCGTTTCTCGACTCGATCGAGGAATCGCGCGCGGCGATCCGCCGCGTGGCGTCGTCGTTTCCGCTGCTCGACGCGGCGAGCGGCGGCGCGGCGTCGTTCAAAGATCAGTCGGCGCAGATACGCGAGAAGATCGATCCCTCCGGCGACGTGGTCGACGATGCGAGTCCCCAATTGAAGGGGATTCGGGATCGACTGCGAAAGCAGCGCTCGCGGTTGCGGACGACGCTCGAGTCGTACCTCCGCGGCAAGGACACGGCAAAGTACCTGCAGGACCAGGTCGTCACCGAGCGCAACGGCCGCTACGTGCTGGTGGTGAAGGCCGAGCATCGCAGCGGCATCCCGGGCATCGTGCACGGCAGCTCCACGAGCGGTGCCAGTCTGTTTCTCGAGCCGCTCAGCACCGTCGAGATCAACAACGACATCGTGGCGCTCGAAGAACAAGAGACCGAGGAGATCCGGCGGATTCTGCTCGCGCTCACCGACGCGTTCCGCCAGCGCGCCGGCGATCTCGCGCGGACCATCGAGGCGGCGACGGAAATCGACGTTCTGCAGGGACGCGCACGGTTTTCCGAATCGATCGACGGCATCGAGCCGGCGCTGTCGACTGACGGCGCGTTCGAGCTGCAGGCCGCACGACATCCTCTTCTCAAGAATGCCATCCCGGTCACGATCAAGATCATCCCGCCCGCCGCCGTGCTGCTGATCACCGGTCCGAACACGGGCGGAAAGACCGTCGCGCTGAAGACGGCGGGGCTGTTGTCGCTCATGGCGCAGGCGGGACTGCGCATTCCGGCCGCAGACGGATCGCGCGTGCCGGTATTCGAGCCTCAGCACCTTCTCGGCGCACATCACGAACATCGCGTCGATGGATCGCTCGCTGAACGCGCCCGCGCTGGTCCTGCTCGACGAAGTCGGGTCGGGAACCGATCCGATCGAAGGCGGCGCGCTCGGCGTTGCGATCGTCGATCATTTTCGCCGTCGCGGGGCGACGGTCATCGCGACGAGCCACTACGACGCGCTGAAGACCTACGCCGCGACGACCGACGGCGTGACGACCGCCGCGTTCGGCTTCGACGCCGACACCTTCGCGCCGACCTATCAGCTGATGTACGGCACGCCGGGCCGCAGCCTCGCGCTCGAGATCGCCGGGCGGCTCGGTCTGAATCCCACGGTGATTGCGGCGGCCCGCGAGAATCTGAGCGCGCGCGAAGCGCAGCTCGCCGAGCACCTGGCGAAAATCGATCGCGACATGCGCGCGCTCGAGCACGAGCACCGGCTCGCGGCCAAGGAGCGCGAGACGCTCGCCGATGCCGAAGGGCGCATGCGCCAGCGCGAGGAGGTGCTCCGGCAGCGCGAAGAGACGTTCCGCCGGCGGCTGACCGAAGAGCTCGACACGCAAGTCCGCGAGGCGCGCCGCGAAATCGACGCCGTGATCGCGGAGCTGAAGGCGAAGGCCGACGCGATGGCGCAGGAGGCCGCTCGGCAGGTCGTCAGCACCGGCGACACGGGCGCGGCCCGAAGCGAGGCGCGCGCGGCCGTCGAGGACGTGGCGAAACGGCTTCTCGCTGGAGAGGCGTCGAACAATCAACAATCCGAATCGGCAATCCGCAATCCGCAATCCGCAATCCGCAATGTCGAGGTCGCCGTCGGCGACCGCGTGATCGTCGGCGGCCTCGGACTCGAAGCGCTCGTCACCGGCGTTCACGACGGGACGGCGGACCTCGACGTCCGCGGCAAACGGATGCGCGCGAGCGTGCGCGACCTCAAGGTGCTGGCGACCGGCGCGGCCGCCGCGCCCGCCAAGGTCAACGTCAACGTCGCGCTGCAGCCGCGCGAGACGACGCCGGCGGATCTGAACGTCATCGGCTGCACGGTGGATGAAGCGATTGCGCGCGCGGAGCGCTTTCTCGACGAGTCGCTGCTCACCGATCAGCGCGTCGTGCGCCTGATTCATGGCTACGGGACCGGTCAGCTGAAGCGCGCACTGACAGGATTCTTGCAGCAGCATCCGCTGGTCGCGCGATTCGCCACGGCGCCACCCGAACAGGGCGGCGGCGGTGTGACGGTCGTCGAACTGAAGGATTGATGGCGCTATTCCCGCAGAGATTTATCGACGACCTCCGGCTGCAGGCGAACATCGCTCAGGTCATCCAGGAGTACGTCCCGTTGAAGCGCGCGGGCCGCACGTACAAGGGTCTCTGTCCGTTCCATTCGGAGAAGACACCGTCGTTCCACGTCGATCCGGAAAAGGGCTTCTTCCACTGCTTCGGCTGCAACGTCGGCGGCGACGTGTTCAAGTTCCTCGAGCTGCACGAGAAGGTCGCGTTCCCCGACGCGGTACGACTGCTCGCACAGAAGTTCGGCCTCGCCCTGCCCGAGCAAAGCGAGGGCAGTGGAGACGAGCTCAGGCAGGACGCGGCCTTGCGTGAGGCGCTGCTGAAAGCGCACGAAGTCGCATCGGCGTATTTCAGCGAGCAGCTCGCGGCGCCGACAGGGGCGCGCGCGCGGCAGCAGTTGAAGGACCGCGACGTCTCGTCCCAGACGATCGAGCAGCTCGGTCTCGGCTTCGCGCCCAACTCGCGCGAGGGATTGAAGAGCCGCTTGCTGAAGCAGGGGTTCGCCGAAGGGCTGCTGCTGCAAAGCGGTCTGCTCGTGGGGCGCGAGAGCGGTGAGGTCGTGGACCGATTCCGCAACCGGCTGATGGTTCCCATCTGCCGCGACACCGGATCGGTCATCGCGTTCGGCGGCCGGCAGATGGACGCCGATCAGGGCGGGCCCAAGTACCTGAACTCGCCAGAGACGCCGATCTATTCAAAAAGCCGGACGCTCTATGGCCTGAACCTGACAAAGCAGCAAATCCGGAAGGTCGGCTTCGCCGTCCTGGTGGAGGGGTACTTCGACTTCGCACAGGTATTTCAGTCCCAGTCCGCTCCCGCGGTCGCCTCCTGCGGCACGGCGCTCACGCCGCAGCAGGCGCAGCTGCTCCACCGTTTCACGTCGAAAGTGGTTCTGAGCTTCGATCCCGACGCCGCCGGCCAGGGCGCGGCCGCCCGGTCGTGCGAAATGCTGGTCACCGAAGGCTTCGACGTCAACGTGGTCGTACTGGACAAAGGCGAAGATCCGGATACATTCATTCGAAAGAAAGGGCCGGAGCCGTATCGTGAAAGATTACGGGGCTCGAGACCGTATTTAGAGTACCTGCTCGATCAGGCGGCCGAGGGCTTGGACCTGGGCCACGATGACAATCGGCGACAATTCTTGGGTCGGATGCTGACTGTCGCTGCCTGGATCCCCGACGCCGCGGCCCGGGATCAGTTCGCGGACCGCATCGCCCACAAGGCGCGGATTACAGAAGAGGTTGTTCGGGCTGAGATTCGGAAGGCCGCCGTCAACAAGCGGACGTCGGTCACGACCCGCGAGCTCCCGTCATTTGGACAGCTGAAACACGCGGAAAAGGCGCTGATTTGGGGCCTGATTCACAACACCGGAGTGGCCGTCGACGCGCTCGCCGAGCTGGACGAGGCGGATCTGGAGGACCTTGCCGGCCGCGAAATCTTCGAAGTGGCGCGGAGCCTGCAAAATGGCCCCCCGGACCTCTTACCATCGGCCCTTTTGCAGCGTCTAAGTACTGTGAACGCCCAGCTCGTCACCAGCATCGCCGCCACGGCCACCGCCCCCGCCCCCCCAGCCGCCTGCGCCCGCGCGCTCAAACGGCTCAGGTGGGAGCGCGAGCGGGCGGCCATCCAGCGTGAAATCGATCGGCTTCAACAGCTTGGCGCAAGCCAGCACGGACACGAGATTGATACCTTATGGCAGCGGAAAAAAGACCTACTGCACCGCATCGAGGAACTGACGTAGGAGGCGACTTGTCGATCGAAGAAAAGTATGACGAAGTCAGGCAGCTGATTAACATCGGCAAGGAAAAAGGCTACCTGCTGTACGACGAGGTCAACGAGCTGCTCCCGTCGGAAATCACCTCCTCCGACGAGCTCGACGACCTCTTCAACACCTTCGGCAGCGCGGGCATCGAGGTCATCGACTCCGACCAGAAGTACCTGCGCGACGACGTCAAGCCGATCGACCGGACCCAGGAAGGCGCCGAAGAGCTCGAGCTCGACCTCACGCCGGGCGCGCTCGACAAGACCAACGACCCGGTCCGCATGTACCTGCGCGAGATGGGCACGGTGCCGCTGCTCACGCGCGAAGGCGAGGTCGAGATCGCGCGGCGCATCGAGCGCGGGAAGCTCGCCGTCATCAAGTCGATTTCGCGGACGCCGCTCATCTCCAAGAAGGTGATCCTCCTCGGCGATCAGCTGCACACCGGCGAGCGCACGATCCGCGAGCTGGTCATCTTCAACGACGAAGAGATCACCGACGAGCGGATCGTCGAGCGCTCCAGGCAGGTGCAGAAGCAGATCGACGCGGTGCGCAAGGCGCGCGCCGCGTACGAGAAGCTCGAAGAGAAGCTTGCCGAGACGCCGAAGGGCACGACGACGCGCGACAAGCGGAAGTACCGCCGCTGCCGGTGGCACGCCATGCGCGCGCAGGTGGAGCTGTCGCAGGCGATCCGCCGGATCGAGTTCACCGAAGCGGTCAAGCGGCGCCTCATCGACGAGATGAAGGATGCGGTCGAGAGCGTTCGCTCGGTGCAGCGCGAGGTCGAGGCCAACGAGCGGCAGCTCAATCCCAAGAACAAGAAGATCAAGCTGAAGGAAGAAGACAAGAAGAACATCCAGCGGCAGATCAAAGAGCTGCGCCTGAAGATCAAGGGCATCACCGACGTCCTCGAACAGTCGCCCGACGAGCTCAAGCAAACGCTGGACGTCATCCTTCGCGGCGAGTACCAGGCCGAGCAGGCGAAGAAGGAGCTGGTCGAAGCCAACCTCCGCCTCGTCGTCTCGATTGCGAAGAAGTACACGAACCGCGGCTTGCAGTTCCTCGATCTGATTCAGGAAGGCAACATCGGCCTGATGAAGGCGGTGGACAAGTTCGAGTACCGGCGCGGCTACAAGTTCTCGACGTACGCGACGTGGTGGATCCGCCAGGCGATCACCCGCGCGATTGCCGACCAGGCGCGGACCATCCGCATCCCGGTCCACATGATCGAGACGATCAACAAGCTCATTCGTACGTCGCGCGCGCTCGTGCAGGAGCTCGGCCGCGAGCCGACCTCCGAAGAGATCGCGAAGCGGATGGATATTCCTGTGTCAAAGGTCCGCAAGGTCCTGAAGATCGCGCAGGAGCCGATCTCGCTCGAGACGCCGATCGGCGAAGAGGAAGATTCGCATCTTGGAGATTTCATCGAAGACCGTCAGGTCGTATCGCCGGCCGAAGCCGTCATCAACCTGAATCTGAAGGAACAGACCGAGTCGGTGCTGAAGACGCTCACGCCGCGCGAGGAGAAGGTCATCAAGATGCGGTTCGGCGTCGGCGACGGCAGCGAGCACACGCTCGAAGAAGTCGGCCAGAGCTTCGCCGTCACGCGTGAACGGATCCGGCAGATAGAGGCAAAGGCTCTGCGCAAACTGCGGCACCCTTCGCGGAGCCGCAAGCTGCGCGCGTTTCTCGAGGGACGGACGTCGTAAAAACAAGTCTGAAGTACGAAGTCTGAAGTACTTCAGACTTCGTACTTCAGACTTCGTACTTCAGACTTTTTTAGCTTCCAACTTCAGA
>MNEX01000166.1 GCA_001917905.1 Acidobacteria bacterium 13_1_40CM_65_14 | reverse complement strand
ATCATCACGATCGAGGATCCGATCGAGTTCGTGCACGAGAACAAGAAGTGTCTCATCACGCAGCGCCAGGTGCACATGCACACCGACAGCTTCAAGATGGCGTTGCGCGCCGCGCTGCGTGAAGATCCCGATATCGTGCTCGTCGGCGAGATGCGCGACCTCGAGACGATCGCCATCGCCATCGAGACCGCGGAGACGGGGCACCTCGTGTTCGGGACCCTGCACACCACGACGGCGGCGTCGACGGTCGACCGGATGATCGATCAATTCCCCGCCGACCGGCAGGCGCAGATCCGGGTGATGTTGTCGGAGTCGCTGAAAGGCGTGATTTCGCAGACGCTGTGCAAGAAGATCGCCGGCGGGCGCGTCGCCGCGCGCGAAATCCTGTTGACCACACCCGCGATCTCGAACCTGATCCGCGAGGGCAAGACCTTCCAGATCCCGTCGATTATCCAGACCAGCAAGAAGCTCGGCATGCTGACGTTGAACGACGCCCTGCTCGAGCTCGTGGAGAAGAAGGTGATCGATCCTGACGAGGCCTATATGAAGTCGGTCGAGAAGACCGGACTTGCCGCAAGTCTGAAGGCAAAGGGGTTCAAGGTGACGCTGACGGCAGAGGCTTAGGGCGAGGTCCAACGCCATGGTCGCGCCGGCATCGGTCTGGACGTACGCCACTCGCCCGGCTCGATCAGCCATCCCGGCGGGGAATGGAACAAAGTACGCTGCAAGAGCGGCGCGCACCGCCCAGTCCTGCGCCGGTCCCCCGCCCCACATCACCCAGCCTGTTGTTGCCAGCTGTGGCGCGCCAGGGAGCGTGTACGCGGCCACACTGTCGAAATACGCGACCACTAAATCGCCGTGCACGAGTCCGGCGATGGACCTGTAACGCTCGACCGGAAGCACGCACAACGGACTGAGCGTGCCGTCGGGCGATATCCTCCCGACGCGCTTGTCGTCGACGAGGAGCACGGAGTGATCACTCAGCAGCAGGATCTGCACCCGCGTGCTCCCGGGAGGTGATGGGAGGTGCCAACGTTCCTGGCCCGCCGTGAACCCCGTGACGGTGAGCATGAACGGCGGCGGGTGGCACGAGGGCGAGTTTGCGGGGCAGTTCATCGGCATGGGGGCAACGACTGCGGTGACCGCACGCTCCTGATCGAACACGATCTCGCCGGGTCCGTTCACGACGATGCCGATGTCGAACGGAAGTCGGGCTTCGGGGACTGCTTTGCCGTTGCTGTCCACGGCGATGACCGGGGGCACGCTGCCGCTCCAAGTCGCGGGAAGCAAGTAGAGACGGTCTCGGTCCGCGGCCATCCTTGCCGCCGGTCCGTTGATGTGCGTCTTCCACAGGCGTCTGCCGCTCGCGTCGATGGCCGTCAGCCAGGCGTCCGTGGCGCTCACGCCCGTCATGATGACGATGGCCTGACCGACGCGCGCCACGGGACCGGACTCCAGCTCGGCGTCCTTCGCCAGCCTTGCTCTGGCTCGGAGATCGCGGGACCAAAGGAGCCGGCCATCCGTGGTCCGGCGACCCTCGACCGTCGATCCGAAAACGACGACCAGCATCGCGCACCGCGACGAGCTCGGGAGCACGCGACTGTTCCCACCAGAAGAAATCTCCCGCCGAATCGCTCACGAACGGTGGATCGACAACAGCGGTCGTCGGTGGAGGGACGTAGATCCAGCGCTGGGGACAGGGTGGGACCGGTTGTGCGGGTTCTTGCGCCTGCGCGAGCGGCGCCCACAACCAACAGGAAGCGGTGAGCGCGCCGAGGCGGAGAGGGAATCGCACGGGAGAGAGCCACCGGTCGGATTTGAACCGACGACCGCTCGATTACGAATCGAGAGCTCTACCACTGAGCTACGGTGGCGAAGGCCCTAACTTAGCGACGTGCTGGTCCCCGCGGTACTCCGCCTGTTCGTGATCTATCGGTCAATGGCGCGGCCGTTGAAGCGCGGTCAAGAGCCTGATTTCAGCGTTCCTCTCGCGCGCGGGATGGCGGACCGTATCTTATCCGCTCACCTCTTCGGGGAAATCAAATGAGAATGCTCTCGCTCCTCGGCAACGGTATCGCGCTCGCCGCGCTGCCGGTCCTTGCCGTCGCACAGATTCCGCCGGACTTCGCCCGCAAGGCGCAGATGGGCGCACCCGCCGCGATCAGCGCCAACGCGACCATCGCCCACATTGACGCTGCGGGGAAGGCCGTGCACATCATCCGTCAGGGCACCAACGGCTTCACCTGCTCACTGATCCCGGATGAATCCGCTGCGCCCTTCTGCGCCGACGCGCAGGGCTGGCAGTTTCTCGCCGACGCGTTCACCGGCAAGCCGAAACCCACGAGCACCGCGCCTGGGATTGGTTATATGGCGGCGGGCGGGATGCACCACGAGACACCGGACGGTGAGATCGTAATGGCCCCGGGCGCGAACACGAAGATGGTGCAGGAGCCGCCACATTGGATGCTGCTCTGGCCCATGGATCCTACCACGAGCGGCCTCCCAACGAAGGCCACGGGGGCGACCTACATCATGTTCGCGGGAACGCCGTACGCGCACCTGATGATCTATCAGGACCCGAAGACGTTGAAGCTGTAGCCGCGTCGATGGCCGCGGTGCCGATCGCGGTGACAAACCCCTCATCGCCGACGAGCGCCGGCAATCGCGCGCCTCGCCTAACGGCTTGAGAACACAACGGCCAGCGCTGGCGTGCGCTGGCCGTGCGGGATTATGAATCGAGAGCTCTACCACTGAGCTACGGTGGCGGAAAGGCGAACCTTAACTCAGCGATGTCCTCCCCACGGCGGTACTTTGTCTTCGCGGGACGCCCGGGCATCGTTTGTGAAATCCGTTACTTGGGACGCCAAGTTGTTTTATGAAGTCGCCGATATCCCAGAACAACCATCCGTAATCCATGCGCCCGTTCAACCAATCACACCTTAACAGCCTTCGCGTAGGCGAGCTGGATCACCGCCTCGGCGTCAGCATCAGACGCCAACACGCAGACAACCGGACCCTCCTGCCAGAACACCAGGGTCACCGTCCCGGCGCGGTACACCCGGAAGGTGATGCCGTTGTGCTCGCGCACGTCGTCACTGCGAGGCAAGTCGGCAAGCTGTCCCTCGTACATCTGGCACACGAGGTTCCGGTCCCCAGGGCCGCTATATACGAACAAGGCACTGGGGCGACCACGCAGCCGATGGAGGCGCCCGCCAACGAGCTGGTACTGCATCATGCCAAGATCGAATACGCGCATCGCGAACGGCGCGCCGCCGGCGACGAAGAAGCGCTCGACCGCCGCCACATCGGACGTGTGCAGCGTGAGGGGCAAAGTGCCGTCGCGATACGCGACGAAGTCCCGCGCCACGGCGTTCGGTAATGTGTCTCCGTTGCTGCTCGGGCTTACGAGCAGCAGCAAAACCACAGCGGCCGCCGCCAGTACGGCAGCGGCCATGGTCCGTCTACGCCACCCGCGTCTTACCGTTTGTTTGTCGGTAACATCGAGAGCGGCGACGACGCGGGCAGCCAGCGCGGGTGGCACGTCTTCCACCGGCAACTGCTTCAGCGCCACGTCCCGCACCCACCGCAGGGCTTCCAGTTCGCTGCGACACTGCGGGCATCCGGCAAGATGCGTCAGGACCTCCGTCTGCCGCGCGGCATCGAGCCGCTCGTCAAGAAGGTCCTGCAGCGTGGCGCCCAGGTGACTCGCGTTATCGGTCATGGGTCCGGTGCACTGTGCTTACCATAGCCCGCCTGATGTGCATACTCCTGCAGCATGGCGTATAACAGCTTGCGGCCGCGAAACAGACGCGAGCCGACAGTCCCGACGGCGCACCCCAGGACCGCGGCGGCCTCCTCGTACGACAGCCCCTCCACATCGATCAACAGCAGTGGCGTGCGAAAATCTTCCGGCAATCGGCGCAGGGCGCGCTCGACTTCCGGATTCCAGCGTGATCCCCACGCTGCGACGAGCGCGATGTCAGACTCGGGACCGGCCGGGGCCTCCAGCTCCTCCACCGCCTCCATCCGCGGCCGTCTTTTCGCCTCATGGTACCGGTTTGCAAACACCGAGTAAAGAATCGTGAACAGCCATGCCCTGGCGTTCGTGCCGGGACGGAAATTGTCGAAGGTCCGGTAGGCCCGCAGGAATGTCTCCTGCACAATGTCCGCAGCTTCATCTCCGTCAGCGGTGAGACGGAGGCTGGTGTTGTAGAGCCCCTGCATCAGCGGCAGGGCGATCGACTCGAACTGGCGGCGTCGCTCGTCGGGATCGGACATGTCGGATCGTGAGCCGGGAATAATCCGGGGGCTTGAGCTGTTAAAGCTAACACGACGACGGTGGACCCACCGCCATTCTTGGCGAACCGCATCATCGGGAGGATGCATGCTGCGACCACAGAGCCTGCTGCGCGTTGTCCTGATTCCGTTCGCTTTCACCGCGTGCGCCGATACGCGCGAGGTCGCGGGGCCCCTGACAGCAGCGCCGCGGCTCGAGGCCGACGTCGCGCCTGCGGCCGAGGCCGCCACGCGTACCTACGATGTGACCATCACGAATCTCACCACGGGCCAACCGTTTTCACCCGGCGTCCTCGCTACGCATACGAAACAGGCGGCATTCTTCCACGTCGGCGACCCGGCGTCCGAAGGCCTGCGTCTAATCGCGGAGAACGGCGATGAAACTGCCGCCGTTGCCGAGCTCACCGGGCGCGCCGGAGTGTTTCAGGTCGTAGACGTGAACGCGCCGACCGGCCGGGTCGGCGGCTCACTCCCGACGTCACGGACGTTCCGCATCGAGGCCGCCGCCAATGCGAATCGCATCTCGCTCGCCGTCATGTTGATCTGCACCAACGACGGGTTTACGGGGCTCGATGGCGTCGCGCTGCCAGGCGGTTTCAAGCCGCTTACCTACTATACCGCCGGTTACGACGCCGGGACCGAGGCGAATGACGAGCTCTCCACGAGCATCGTGGATGCGTGCTTTGCGATCGGACCGACCACGCGTCCGCCGGACGGTAATGCGCGCACGCCGACAATTGGTGTGATAGAACACCATCCCGGCATTCAAGGCGTCGGCGACCTGGACCCCACGTTGCACGGGTGGCGGGACCCCGTGGCACGGATCACGATCCGGCGCGTCCAGTAGCACCCATTTCCCGCTTGGAGGGACCATGCTCTCACGCACTCTCGTGCCGCCGTTCGCAGTCACGCTGCTCGGCCTGCTCGCGACGCCACTGCGCAGCAGTTACGCCCAAGAGCACATGATGATGCAGACGGGCGCAGAAAAAATGAAAGTGTCCGTGCTGTCGCCAAAAGATGGGAGTAAGGTCATGGGGAACACCGTGCCGCTCCGGGTTGCCACGACCGGTTTTCGCAACTCCTGCGACCTTTCCGGAAAGCCGAACCAGGAAGGTCGCGGTCATTACCACGTGCTCCTCGACAAAACGCTCGTGGACATGTACTGCACCGAAACGGCGCGCATCTCACTCCAGAACGTGAAGCCCGGTCGGCATACGGTGACCGTCGTCCCTGCCCAAAACGATCACAGTGAAATCGAAGCGAATGCGACATCGATCCAGATCGACTATGCGCCATCTCACGAAATGCCTGCCGAGACGGGGAAGCCTCCTGCGGCGGCGCCAACGATTCGGATCGTCTCACCCAAGTCGGGCGCAGCGGTCTCGGGGCCCTTCGACGTCGTGGTGGAAGTCACGAACTTCACGCTCAGTTGTCCGTTGTTCGGCAAGCCGGATCTGCCTGGGTACGGCCACTGGCACCTGAATTGGGACTCGACCACGGGCCCGATGATGGGGATGATGACGATGGCTGGCATGAGCTGCAGCGGGACGTTTCGGGCATCCACGGCGGGATTCAAGCCAGGATCGAGCCACACCCTGATCGCACTACTTGCCGGCAATAGTCACGGACACTTAATGCCGGAGGTCGGCGACCGCGTGCAGGTGACGGTCCGCTGAGGCCATCGGGGAGGCGTCGTCTCACTCCTCCGCTCCAACCACCCGAATTCTGTGGTGCCAATAGCGGTGCCGGACACCTCATTGCTGACGAGCGTCGGCAATCGCTCGCCTCGCTTAACACGCTCACACACAACGGCCAGCGCTGGCATGCGCTGGCCGTGCGGGATTACGAATCGAGAGCTCTACCACTGAGCTACGGTGGCGAAGTGCACCCTAACTTAGCCACGCTTCGCTCCATAGGGTACTCGGCGTCTAGTGCGGCAGCTTGTCGCGGAGCAGTCGCTGCGCAGTGGCCAGGGCTTCGGTCGCGGGCACCTTGACGTCCGGCACGACGCCGACACCCTCCCAGTCCGCACCCGTCAGCGGATTCAGCGTCTTTCCGGTAGGCAGCAGGATTTCAAAGTGGTCGTCCATGCGGGCTTCAAATGTCGCATGGGCCTGGCCGGACGTCGTCTCGCCCACAATCGTGGCGCGCTTGAGCGCTTGCAGATCGTACGCCAATTCCTCGGCTGCCGAAAGCGTGTGCGCTGAAGTCAGAACATAGACCGGCTTCTCGCCGCCGAAGCGCGCACCGGCAACGGAGTCCAGTGTCCAGCGCTTCCGGATTTCGCCGGTATAACGGAACCACACGTCGCTCAGATGGGTACGGCGGTCAAACAAGTACGATTCGAGGAGAGGAGTTGAGCCGGCTACGCCGCCGCCGGCGTTTTCCCGCAGGTCAATGATGAGCGCTCTCGTTCCGGCCAGGGCGGTCATCGCCGTGACGATGGTGGACCCACACTCCGCAGGATCGACAAACCCATCGAACCGTAGATACCCGACGTTCCCGTCGAGCCGCTCGGTCGTCCACACCGGGCAGTTGGCCTCGCTCTCGCGACGCTGCGGCGCGGCCGTCGCCGGTGGCGGTTCCGGGCCGCGGACCAGGAGCGTATAGAGAATTTGCAAGTGCTTGTCGTGGGCGATCTCATCGAGATCCGCTCTGAGGTGGATCGCGAGAGACGCGCCGTTCGCGTATCTGTCATAGACACCCCGCTCGAGCCGCGCCTGCAGAGAGTCGCTCATGCGCTTCCCGACTTCGGGGGACACGTAGAACGAATCGAGGAGCGCGGCCAGGCGGTTGACGACGCGCGCGCGAATGGGCGCGTCGATCCGGATGTCATCCACGGAGACGTTCATTCCGAGCGGGAAGAGGTACCCGCTGAGGCGACTCGTATCGTCCGGAGACACTTCGACGGCGCCGTAGCCGACCATGGGCCCTGCGCGGAATCGCGTCATGAATTCAATGTGCCGCGGCTCGCTCAGCTGGACGCTGAGCAGGTCGAGCCCGCCTGTCATCCTGCGGAACGCAAACGCTCCGCGAAGAGCGTCTTCCACCGCGTAGTTGCGAAAGAACGTCGCCGCGCGCGTGGAGTCGCCGCTGTTGTAGGCGTCGAGCCAGGCGCGGAGCGCGCGGCCGGCGGGAGTGTTCGGTATTGTCGCCTGACCGTGCAGACGGGTTGCCGTCGCTGACGCTACAATGAGCGTGACGCCCGCGAGCACAACGATCAGCACCACCGCGCGTCGCCATTTGGCGGCGAGACCGAATAGCCGTTTAAGCCTGGATTGCCGCGTCACGGTATCATGCGCCTTGCCTTACTGGATCCGCACGCCTTCCATTACCCCCTCCAACTCCGGCCTGCGGCCCGTGAACTTTGTAGCGCGACCGCCCTCGAGTACGAACGTGATGACGAAGTTCGGCATTCCCTCCGGCCGGAAGACGGCGTCACCCTGGTAGAGTAGCCGTCGCGCTTCCTGGTCCCGCGAGCTATGGGCCTTGAGCACTCCGTTCTCTTCGAAAATCCGGAGCAAATCCCGCTCTCCGAAGGGTAGCGTTACGGAGTAGTTCCCCACGAAGGATTGGCGTTGCGCCGCGGTGAGCGGGAGGTCCTTCACTGTCTCTGCGGCCCGCGTCGTATCCCCGGGCTTTGCCTGGGCGGCCGCGCCGGGAGCGAAAAGGCCGAAACCGAGCACGAGCAGGATCGACGCCGCTCCAAAGGTGGAGGGCTTGCGTGGCCAGTACAGCGCGATCAGGAACCCGACCGGCAATCCGATGCCGACAAGCTGGGCGAAGACGGACATCCACGGAAACAGCAGCCGGGCGGCGACGATCAGGACGAGAGAGGCGAGCAGCGCCAGGCGTGCCCCTTGCCGGCCCCGTTGCGTCGGGCGGAGGATCGCGGCCCCGGCGGCGAGGAGCAGAGCACTCGCGCAGACGCCCAGCACGAGCGCGAGCGCGTGCATCGCCCCGATCGTTCCCGTCAGCGCTGCCCCCCACTCTACCATGGCATTCAGGATGCCAAACACGCCGACCAATACGGTGAGCATTGCAGCGAGCTTCATAATCACCTCAATGGTTCGAGTTGACCGCCGCCCAGAAGCCGACAGTTCGCACATCGCTCTCCTGGCACTGGTCCCGAAAGAGCAGCACCATCTCGCGTCCGTACTCGGCTCGAAAATCCGGCGGGTAGGCACGCAGCAACCGACGGTAGATGCGTTCGGCCGTAGCGGGGCTCATGCAGGTCGGATCCCGATCAGCTTCTTGCGCCGCGCCGCACGGACCATCACGTCCAGCCGCCGCGCCTCCGCGCGCGCTACGGATAGGCCGAGCTGCGTCAGTCGGTAATAGCGGCGCCGCTCGTCGCCCCGCTCCGGGTCTGACCGCTCGCCACCTTCTTCTACGAGGCCCGCCTCCAGCAGCCGCTTGAGCGATCCATAGAGCGTCCCCGGCCCCAGCCGCACGGTGCCCTCGGATCGCGCCGCCACACCTTTCATGATCGCGTAGCCGTGCAGCTCGCCGTCCGCGAGCGCGAGGAGGATGTGGAACGTTGCGGGGGGCAGCGGCAAGTATTCCTCCGGCGGCCGGCCGGCCTGTCGTTTCCTGACTATGGCTTCCTCCTGGAGGCTCCCGAACGATGACTCCCATATATCGACGCTCGATATAGTACGTAATCTACCCGCCACGGTCGTCCTGGATCCAGTGGTGCCAAGGTTGGTGTCAGACACCCCGGTACTCCGACCGCCTGCTCGGGGGTTATAATCAAACTGTGGAGACGCGCCGACTCGGCGGTTTGGTTGTTGGTGCTTTAGTGCTGCACCTCGGATTCGTCACCCAAGCGGCCCAATGCCTTGCGCCCTCGCTGGCACCCCATGGTCATCACTCTGGCGGTTCGCACCAGTCGTCCGCGCCGGATCAGCAGCACCGCAAGGCTCCGTCGTTGCCGGTATGCTGCCAGGCCCTTACCTCTTGCTCGCCAACGGTTGCACTCGGTCGCGACGCCCTTACGCTCACGCGCACCGCCGCTCCAGAAGCACCGCCTCCTAGAGTCTAGCCTCTCGCCGCTCACGCATCGCGCCGACACACTCGCGTGCGACGCTCGAGGCTTTGCTCTAACCAAAGGCCCAACATGTTTCGCTATTTGCTTCCGATCGCGCTCCTACCCTCGATGCTCTCTGCGCAACATCCAGAGCACCAGATGCCACAGCAAACTCCAATCAAACCGATGGCGATGATGATGAACGATCCGCTCGGTGTCTCGATGGAGCGGATGGGTTCGGGCACGACCTGGATCCCGGACGCGGTGCCCCTCCCCGCACGGCACGTTATGTCGGGATCGTGGCTACTCATGCTGCACGGGTTTGGGTTCGTCCAGTACGACAAGCAGGGCGGCCCGCGGGGCGATGACCAATTCGGATCGCTCAATTGGGCGATGTTGATGGCGAGCCGCGATCTGCTCGGCGGCCGATTTCAGGCGCGAACGATGTTGAGTCTCGACCCCGCGACAGTCACCAATCGTGGCTACCCACTGCTGCTGCAAAGCGGCGAGAGCTATCGGGGCCAGCCGCTGTTCGATCGGCAGCATCCGCACGATTTCTGGATGGAATTGGCGGCAATGTACGAGCGCGCGCTGTCGCACAGCGTCGGCGTGACAGTCTATGCCGCGCCGTCGGGGGAACCGGCGCTCGGGCCCGTCGCCTTCATGCACCGACCATCGGCCATGGACAATCTGGCCGCGCCGTTGTCGCACCATTGGCAGGACGCCACGCACATCAGTTTCGGCGTCCTGACCGCCGGCCTCTTCGGGCGGCACTGGAAACTGGAGGGTTCCGCCTTCAACGGTCGCGAGCCGAACGAGGAGCGATGGGGATTCGATCGCATCCGGTTCGACTCCTATTCCGGACGTTTCACGGCACACGTGGATTCGAGCTGGGTTGTTTCGGCGGGGTATGGTTTTCTGAAGAGTCCGGAAGCGTTGCATCCATTGCAGTCCGTTCACCGAGTCACGGCATCTGTCCTCCACGGTCGAAAACTGGGATTGGACGGTCAGATCGCGACATCGGTCATCTGGGGCGTCAACCGTCGCTCGGGAAGAACCACGCACTCCGCCCTGGCTGAGAGTGAGGCGGTGCTGGATCGCAGGAATACGATCTTTGGACGTCTCGAAGTGGTTCAGAAGACGGCCGAGGAGCTTGTATTGCCGACGGGACCAGGGGGCTTCGCGCCCGATTCGGCGTTCACGGTGACCGCGTTGTCGGTTGGATACATTCGCGAGATCGTTCGCTCGTCGAACGCGACGGTGGGGGTCGGATTTCAAGGTAGTCTGAACGCGCTCCCCGCCGCGCTTGACTCCTTCTATGGGTCACGCACACCAGTCGGGGTAATGCTGTTCGTTCGTATCCGTCCGCTTCACGGTCCGCATACAATGTCAGGCGCCGCGATGCCCTAGCCCGCTCGAACGATCGATGATACAGTTGTTATAGTCCACCACGGTGCTTGCCATCTTCAGCTGCGAGGTTCCCATGCGATGGATTACTCGTGAGCGTCCGAAGATCGATCGCGTCGCATGCCCGTGGCTGGTCACGCGATTCATCGACCCGCAGGCGGAGTTTCTCTTTGCACCACCTGCGGAGGTCCGCCCGCGTGCCGCGGACCTCAATGCGATCCCGTACGATGTCGAAGGCGTGGAGCTTTCTCACGATGGGCCTTTGTGCAGCTTCGACGCCTTCCTGCAGAAGTACGCGTTGACGGATCCGGCCTTGCGCGAGCTGGCGGTTATCGTCCGCGGGGCGGACACGGATCGTCTGGACCTGGCCCCGCAGGCGGCAGGCTTGCTCGCCATCTCCCTGGGCCTGTCGCAACTGTTCCCGGATGATCACGAGCTGCTCGCCCGCGGGTTCGTCATCTACGACGCGCTCTACGCGTGGCTACAACACGCAAAGGGGGAGCGTCATACCTGGAACCCGCAGCGCGTCCCCGCCCCCGCCTGATTAGTGAAGGACTTCGCGGCCGGCCCGGGTGAAGGTGTGGCGCAGGCTGCAGCGCATCGGCGCGGTGCCGGTCAAGAACTCGGTGTGGGTCCTCCCGTACAACGATCAGGCAGTCGAAGACTTCCGCTGGCTATTGGAGGAGATCGAGGCGGGCGGTGGTGAGGGGTCCGTGTGTCGCGGGGATTTTGTGGACGGCCTGAGCGACCGGGACGTGCAAGGGTTGTTCCACAAAGCCCGCGCCGCAGAGTACGCGACCATCGCGCGCGACGCGAAGCCTCTGGCGCGTAGGGTGGCTCCCGCTGAGGTGGCGCGTCTCAATCACAGGCTGGCCGAGGTCGCTGCGATCGACTATTTCCACGCTCCCAACCGGCAAGCCGCCGAGCGCGTCGTCGCGCGCCTCGAGGCACGCGCGCGCCGGACCGAACCGCCAGACGATCGCAGGGCGAGTACTGGCCTTCGAGCCGCGCGAATGCGCGGGCGGACCTGGGTGACGCGTCGCGGCGTGTTCGTGGATCGAATCGCCAGTGCGTGGCTGATCAAGCGCTTCATCGACCCGGCGGCCCGCTTCAAATTCGTAGCTCCCGAGGGCTACACCCCACGCAAGGGCGAGCTGCGCTTCGATATGTTCGAAGCCGAGTACACGCACGAGGGGGACCGCTGCACCTTCGAGACGCTCGTCCGGCGGTTTCGGCTGCGCGACCCAGCGCTGCGCGCGATCGGCGAGATCGTGCACGACATCGACTGCAAGGACGCGAAGTTCGGCCGCGCCGTGGCTACCGGTGTCGAGCGCTTGCTCGCGGGGATCGCCCGGAAGCACGCCGCTGACGCCACGCGCCTCCGTCGCGGAGCGGCCGTGTTCGACAACCTGTACCAGTCGTTCACCAACAAAGGAGTACGTCCATGAAGCAAGTGCTGAAGGGAATTCTGTTCTTATGCCTCGGGGCCGCTGGAGCCAGCCCGGTGTGCGCTCAGCAGCCGTCGGCCGCTGTCTGGGATTCGGTCGGCCGTATTCTCGGAACGTCGCCCACGACTGTCGCCGGTTACGTTCGCTATAACCTCCCCCGCCGCGACCTCACCGTCCGGATCGGGGATGTCACGGTCGCGCCGGCGCTCGCGCTTGGCGCCTGGGCCGGGTTCAGCGGCGAGCCCAACGACGCGACGATGATGGGTGATCTCGTTCTCACCGCGGCGGAGCTGGGTCCGGTGCTCGCCGAGTTGGCGCATCAGCACATCGGCGTGAGCGCAATCCACAATCACATCGTCGGCGAACAGCCGGAGATCATTTACGTCCACATCCTCGGCCAGGGGAACGCGCTCGAGCTGGCAACTCGGTTGGATCGGGCCCTAACCCGAACCGGAACACCGCGACCTGTCGCGGCGGCGCCACCTGTTCCCCTGACGATCGACACGGCCGCCGTTTTCGAAGCGTTGGGACGTCACGGCACGGCTCGCGGCAACGTCGCTCAAGTCGGGTTCATCTTGGTCTCGGGGACGGTCACCATGGGCGGCCGCACGATGACCCCCGCTCTCGCCTACGGCTCGCCCGTTAACGTCCAAATGGTGAGCCCCTCGCGCGCCGTCGCCACTGGCGACTTCGCGGTGCGAGACTCCAGCGTTACCGGAGTGGTGGACGCGCTTACCGCGCACGGGATCACGGCGACCGCTGTGCACAGCCACATGATCGGTGACTCCCCCCACCTGAATTACAT
>MNEX01000251.1 GCA_001917905.1 Acidobacteria bacterium 13_1_40CM_65_14 | reverse complement strand
AACGAATCGATTCATCGAGAACAGCGAAATGTCGTGGCGAGTGCCCCCGTCGAGCGCGAGGTCGGCGAGAATTTCGCCGACGACGCTGCAGAATTTGAAGCCGTGGCCGGAAAAGCCGGCCGCGATCGCGACGCGCGGGTCGCGCTCCAGTAGATCGATGATGAAGTGCTCGTCGCGCGTGTTGGTGAACAGGCACGTCTTCATGCCCATCGTCGGGCCGTCCGCATCGGGAAAGTACCGGCGAATGCCTTCTCGCAACACTTCCTCGTCGTCGAGATGGGCCTGGCGGTCCATCGTGTCGGGATCGACAATCCCGCCGCGATGATGGTATTTGCCGATCTTCATTCCGGGCACGCCGTGGATCGGAAATCCGTAGAATCCGCCTTCGGCGACGCGGATGTAGAAGACCGGAAACTTGCCGACCTGAAAGTACTCGGGGACGCGCGGCTGCGACCAGAGCATCACTTGTCGCTCCGGCGTCAGCAGTCCGAGGGTATGCGTGGCGATCGACGTGGTCCACGCTCCGGCGGTCACGACGAGCCGAGCGCCGGCGTGCGTCTGTCGATTCGTCCGCACGCGCACGCCGTCCGGTTGAACGTCCCATCCGAGCACCGGTTCGCGCGCGCGAACGTCGGCGCCGGCACGCTGCGCCGCTTCGACGTGCGCGACCACGCAGCGTTCGGGAAGGAGAAAGCCGCCGTCAGGCTGCAGGATGGCCACGACGTGACGTGGCAGGCGATAGCCGGGGAACTTCGCCGTGAGCGCCGCTGAATCGAGCTCCTCGTGCGCCAACTCGAATCGCTGGCACGCGTCTCTGACGCCGACGATGTTGGGACTCGTGGGATCGCCGGCGTCGATGCTGCCGGTCACCACGAGCAGTCGTTCTCCGGCGGCGACTTCGAGCTCGCGCCACAACTCGTACGCTCGGCGCACGAGCGGCACGTAGTCGGGATGTTCCCAGTAGGCGAGGCGAATGATGCGGCTGATGCCGTGCGACGACCCGAGGTCGTGGGGGATATCAAACTGCTCGAGCGCGAGCACGCGCGCGCCGCGCCTCGCGAGATGGCAGGCGGCGGCACTGCCCATGCCGCCGACGCCAATCACAATCACGTCGTACATGTATGACTAGGTGGAAACGGCGACGCGCGTCCAGATGGCGTGGTGCGCGAGAAATGCGCTCGCGCGCTCGGCGACCGCATTGCGATCGCGGTCCACGGCGACGAGATGTCCGGAATCATCCAGCCAGAGCCGTTCCACGATCGACGACCCGATCGTCGATGCGAGCTCCTCCGACACATCGAGCGACACCGTGCGATCGAGGCGCCCATGAACGATGAGCGCGGGTGCCGTGATGAACGGCACATCAGCGCCCGCGGCGTCGGCGAGCGCAATCAGGTGATGGAGCCCGGCGATCGGAAACGCATTGAGCGACGGCGCCAGGGCGCGTACGGCCGAATCCGCGATATCGACGCCACCGGTCTTCGGGATCGTCCAGCCGCGAATCCCGAATATGGCGGCGACGCGCGACAGGACTTCCACGCGGGCGCGGTCGATCGCGCGCCACCGGAGCGGCGCCGCCATCAAGATGAGTGCCGCGATGGTGTCGGGCCGGCGGCGTGCGAGGCGCAACGCAAGCAGCGCGCCCATCGATGCCCCCGCAATTGCGACACGCGTCCCGCTCGCGTCGGCGAGACGCGTCAGCGCCGCATCCGCGCCCGACAGCCAGTCATCCGCCGTCGTGGCGGCGAGGTCGTCGACGCTGCCGCCGTGTCCCGGCAGCGTCGGCGCGGCGACGAGATGGCCGCGTGATTCGAGTGCGCGCGCGAGTGCCTCCACGTCGAACGGCGTGCCGGTGAATCCATGCAGACAGAGCACAGGACCCATCGGTGCAGTCACTTTTCTTCTCGCAATACCTCGACCAGTCGCGTCGCCACCGGCTTGGGTTGTCCCGCCCCGCGGCAATCACGTTGAGACCGGGCGGTAGACTGGCCTGACCCGCGTTGATGGCGCGCGCGATGCCGAGCTGCAGTTGCAACGAGTAATCGACAGAAACGTCTACGACTAACGACGATGCGCGCTGCTCGACCGAATCGTGTTTCGTTGCGGCATCCATGCAGGGGTCGCATCTTCCCATTGATTGTCGGTGAGCTGACGAATCTGCGTGCCGTCGGCGCGCATCACGAACAGCTCGCCGTACGGCTGCGGAATGCGCTCGAGCAGCGGCCGCTCGTCTTTGAATCCCATGCGCGCGCTGCTGAACACGATCCAGTCGCCGTCGGGCGACCAGATGCCGTGGCCGTCGACGCCGGGCGAATTCGTCAGCCGCCGCAGGTTCGTGCCGTCCGGTTTGATCGTGTAGATCTCGAAATCGCCGTCGCGATTGCTGGTGAACGCGATGACGTCCTTCGACGACCAGGCGGGGAAGTTGTCGTAGAACGAACCGGGCTGCGTCAGATTGGTTGTCTTGCCATCGGCCACGGAGTAGGTGACCAGATGCGTGTCCTTCTTGTAGACGATGCGCGTGCCGTCGGGGGACCAGCTCGGAAATCCGTTGTTCGATCCGTCGTCTGCAATGAAGCGGACGTCGCTGCCGTCGGCCTTCATGATCGCGACCTCCGCTGCCGGATGGCCAGGGAAGCGGAAGTACCGGCCGACCCCGAAGGCGATCAAATCGCCGGCCGGCGACCACGACGGCGAGAATGCGCTGAACCCCTGGCGTGCAAACACATGTCGCCTCTCGGATCCGTCCGGCTTCATCACGTCGATGGCCGTGTCGAAGACGTTCGTCCCGTCGTACGTGGCGCTGTACGCGAGCTTGTCGCCCTGCGGCGAGAACGACGGGAAGGGCTCGGTCACGGTCAGCTCGAAGTCGTCCAGTTTGCTCGTCTTCTTCGCCCACTGGTGCGGTTGCGACGCGGTCGTGATTTTGTGGTACACGACGAGCCGTCCGTCGCTGGACCACGACGGGCTGCGCAGCTTAGCGGCCGGCGTGCGGGTGATCCGGCCGTCGGCGCCGAGGATCTCCAGCACGGCGTCGTTCGACGCGATGCCCGTTGGCGGCAGATCCTTCGCGCTGGGCTCCACGCGCAGGTACCCGACGCGACCATCGGCGAGAAGCTGCGGCCACAACCGAACGCCGTCGCCAGACGTGTGTACGGTGTGCGCACCGCTGGCGACGTCGATCGACACAATCTGCGTGCGCCCCTTCTCCGGATCCCCGCGCTGCGCGTACCAGGTCGCAACCGGCGTCGTCTCGTAATAGACGATCCGCCTGCCGTCGGGCGACCACCGCGGCGTTCCCGCAAATCCTCCCGCCGGCGTCACGCGACGGAGACCTGTGCCGTCGCGGCGCACCACATAGACGCCGGTTGATTCGACGTGTTCCCAGCGGCCAGGTACCTCCTCGAACCGTGCATCGCGCGTCGACGAGAACGCAATCCACTGACCGTCGGGCGACCAGTTCGGACGAAAATCGCTGCCCTCGCTCGTGGTGAGCGGCTTGACCGCGCGCGTGGCGACGTCGAGCACGCATAGGCGAGACCGGCCGCTGCCGCGCGTCGACACGAACGCAATCGTTTTGCCGTCAGGGGCGATCGCCGCTTGATCGTCGTACGCCGGATCGTCGGTCAGCCGTTCGAGCCCGGCGCCGTCCAGGTTCACGCGGAAGAGATCGGCGGATCCGTTCCGTTCGGAGGTGAACACGATCCATTGGCGGTCGGCCGACAGGGCCGGCGAATAATCCAGGCCGGTGACGGGCAGCAGGGCGCGCTCGCCCGATCCGTCGCCGTTGGCGAGGAACAACCCGGTCTGGACCGGCGCGAGACGGCTGAAGAGTATGTGATGTCGCGGGGCGGCTGGCGCACCGGAGCCGAAGAACGCAAAGACCGCTAAGACCGCAAAGAAGAACCGCGCCTTGTCGCAACGGAGAAAGGGTTCTTTGCGGTCTTTGCGGCCTTTGCGTTCATCGTGTTGCATGGCGACCGAGACGAGGAGCGGCCCCATCGGTTTCATGCGGCGTAGAATAAGTGTGGAGCACAGCATGTTCAAGACAATTCAATCCGTGACACGACTCGTGTGTGTCCTCATGTGCGGCAGTGTGTTGATGGCGCAGACGTCTTCATTCAAATACCCGCAACCGCGCAAGGGCGACACGTCGGACAACTATTTCGGGACGAAGATCGCCGACCCGTACCGGTGGATGGAGGACCTCAACTCGCCCGAGTTGAAACCGTGGATCGACGCCGAGAACGCGGTTACCTTCAAGTACCTCGATTCGCTCCCGGTGCGCGATGCGCTCAAAGCGCGGCTCACCGAGCTGTACAACTACCCGCGCGTGACTCCGCCGCGGTACGTCGGCCGCCACTACTTCTACAACCGCAACACCGGACTGCAAAAGCAATCCGTCGTCTTCACCCGCGAAACGCTCAACGGACCGGAGACGGTCGTCCTCGATCCGAATCAGTTGTCGCCCGACGGCACGACGGCGCTGTCGTCGTTCGATCCCGCGCCCGACGGACAGCATTTCGCGTACGGGCAGGCGGAAGGCGGATCGGACTGGTCCACGTTTTACGTGCGCGAGCTTGGCACCAGCAAGCAGCTGCCTGACGAGATCAAGTGGGTGAAGTTCAGCGGTATCGCGTGGACGGAAGACGGCAGAGGGTTTTTCTACGGCCGCTATCCGGAGCCGCCGCCCGGCAAGGCGCTCGAAGCGGCGGTCAAGGACAAGAAGATCTACTACCACGTGCTCGGCACGCCGCAGTCCGCCGACACGTTGATCTACGAACGCAAGGACGAGCCGACGCTGTTCATCGACGCCGACACGGACGAAACGGGACGGTACCTCTTCTTCTTCACCAACAAAGGCACGAGCAACAAGAACGAGCTGTTCGTGAAGGACCTCGGCAATCCGATCGCGCCGAATCTCGCGGCGCCGGCACGGCCGCTGTATCCCGGCCATACAGCGGCCTACGAACCGCTCGGCGTCGTCAACGGGACGCTCTATCTCCTCACTGATCGCGACGCGCCGAACAAGAAGATCGTCGCATTCCCAATCGATCGTCCGGATCCGAAGAACTGGAAGACCGTCGTCGCGCAAACCAAGAACTCCATCGAGTCGGCGCGGCTGGTGGCGGGGAAGCTCGCCGTGAACGCGCTCGTCGACGTCGCGAGCGAAGTCCAGTTCTACAACCTCGACGGCACGCCCGCCGGGAAGATCACGCCTCCCGGCCTTGGCGCGATCGCCGGTCCATCTGGCCGGTACGATCGCCAGGACGTCTTCTATACGTTCACGTCGCCGCTGTATCCGTCGACGGTGTTCCGCTTCGACATCGCCACCGGTCAGAGCACGCCGTTCGAGCCGCCCAAGCTGACGTTCGATACGTCGCGCTACACGACCGAGCGTGTGTTCTTCAACTCGAAGGATGGCACGCGCGTCCCGATGTTCATCACGCACAAGAAGGACCTGAAGAAAGACGGCGCCAACCCGACGATGCTGTACGGCTACGGCGGGTTCGACGTCGCCACGCTGCCGACGTTCCGATCGGACGTGCCGGCGTTCCTGGAACGCGGCGGCGTCTGGGCGACGGCGAACATGCGCGGCGGCAGCGAGTACGGCGAGGCGTGGCACGAAGGCGGGATGTTCGAGAAGAAGCAACACGTGTTCGACGATTTCATCGCGGGCGCGGAATACCTCATTCGTGAGAAGTACGCGTCGCCGCCGACGCTGGGGATCATGGGCGGTTCGAACGGCGGTCTGCTGGTCGGGGCGGTGATGGAGCAGCGGCCGGACCTGTTTGCCGTGGCGCTGCCGGCCGTCGGCGTCATGGACATGCTTCGGTACCACAAGTTCACCGGCGGCGCCGCGTGGGCGACCGAGTACGGATCGTCGGAGCATGCGAAGGACTTCGCGTACCTCTCCAAGTACTCGCCGCTCCACAACCTCAAGCCAGGCACCTGCTATCCCGCGACGCTGGTCACGACCGCTGATCACGACGACCGGGTCGTGCCGAGCCACTCGTTCAAGTTCACGGCAGCGCTGCAGAGCGCGCAAGGGTGTGACAAGCCAGTGCTGATTCGCGTCGAGACTCTGGGGTCGCATGGCTACCGGCCCACGGACAAACAAATCGCCGAACGCGCCGACCAGTGGGCGTTCGCGCTCGCGAACATGAAGCTGGGAAGCGCATCGACCGCCGGGCGTTGATCGGTCGGCTATAGATCGTGTGAAGAAAGACGACGTTGAACGCAGAACTCGCAGAACACGCAGAAAAACGTTGAGCATTTTTCTCTGCGGGTTCAGCGGTTTCTGCGTTGTACGTGATTTTTCACACGCCCTGTAGCCGTCGCGCAACGTTTATAATCCGCGCCGATATGAACAGACGAGTATTCCTGACCACTGGCAGCATGGCTGCCGTCGGCTTCGGACTCAGCGGATGTGCCGCTCGTAGTCAGCGATCGGCCGCCGTGGCGCCGAAGCGGCCGCTCGTCGTCCCGCCGGTGAAAGCGTCGTGGGATCGCGTCATCCGGACGACCGTCGGTCTGCGGCCGCATCGGGATGCGGGCTTCGTCCTCAAGCCCGACAAGCTCGACGACCGTTTGCTGATTCACAACTACGGCCACGGCGGCGCCGGGATGTCGCTGGCGTGGGGCACGGGGCTGATGGCGGCGGAGTTCGCGACCGAGCATCAGGCGCGGCAGGCCGCGGTCATCGGATGTGGATCGGTGGGCCTCACGTCGGCCCGGCAGCTTCAGCGCCGTGGATTCGACGTCACGATTTATGCGCTGGCGGTGCCGCCGAATGTGACGTCGAACATGTCGCTCGCCGGCTTTACGCCGGCATCGGGCCTGGTGGAACCGGATCGCCGCACCAACGAGTGGGACGCGCAGTATCGCCGCGCCGCGGAGATTTCCTATCGCCAGCTCCAGTTGATGACGGGTCCGTACTTCGGTGTCTCCTGGCTCGACAACTTTTCGCTGACCGACAACCTGCCGGACGAGAATCGGCAGCCGCTCAATTCTGAACGGCCCAACCTGAACGCGGGATTCGACGCCGGTCGCGAAGTGTACGGACCAGGCGAGCATCCGTTTCCGACGAAGTACGCGATTAGGAACCCGTCGATCCGCATCGAACCGAACATCTATCTCGACGCGCTCGTCCGCGACTTCCTCCTGTGGGGCGGGCATATCGTCATCCGCAAGTTCGACGCGCCGCGCGACCTCATGTCATTGCGCGAAGCGATCATCATCAACTGCACAGGCCTCGGCGCGCGTGATCTGTTCGGCGACCGCGAGCTGCTGCCGCTGAAGGGTCAGCTCACGGTGCTCGTGCCGCAGCCCGAGGTGAACTATCACACCAACGGCGGCCTCCGCCCGCAGCCGGAGCGGCCGGGCAGCCTGGCCATCCATATGATGCCGCGCGCCGACGGCATCGCTCTCGGCGGGACGTCTCAGCGCGACGTCTGGACGCTGGAGCCCGACGAAGACGAGCGCAAACGCGTCGTCGAGAGCCACATCGAGGTCTTCAACGCGATGAAAGGGGTGAGGGCTTAGGCTCGCTGAGCTCGTGCGGGATGGACTCGATGAAGTCGGTAGAGAAAGAAAATGACGCCGACGAGGAACAGCAGGTGGTCGTAACCGGTGACCATGTGCTTGGCGCCGAGGTACATCAGCGGTCCGATGGCGGCGCCCTGCAGGTTCTGCAGAGAGCGCGCGTCGCCGCGCGTGACCCCGTGCGCGCTTGCGACGAGAGGCATGAGCGTCACCGCGACGCTGAGGGCGACGATGCGCTTATCGAATTTCAACGACACTCTTTCTACCACCTCTTCCATTGTATCGGTGGAGAACTTCTTGCAGCTCAGCGGAGCGTGAATTGTCGACACCGGTTCGTCGGCGCCACCACGATCGCCGTCGCGCTGGCGGCGTTTGCGCCGCTGGCCGCGGTCGAAGTGAAGCCCGCCGTGCGCCTGGACGCCATCAAGCGCGCCCAGGTGTGGGAGCCCACCGACATCCCATCGAAGGACTTGGCCGCCGGTCCTGCACGGAAAGACGCGTTCAAGACCGGAGACACGATCGTCTGCGAGTACATCGCCAAGAAGATGACTGGACACTCGCCGAAGTTCACCTGTGTGATCCCGCCCGACGACGAGGTGAAGGTGAAATTCGGGCGCGATAACGGGGAAGTCTACGGCGAAGTTGCGGCGACGCGATTGCTGTGGGCGGTCGGCTTCGGCGCCGACGCGATGTATCCGGTCAAGGTCCTGTGCCGCAAGTGCCCGCCGCAACTGGGTGGCATACCGAACGGACGGCTGGATGAGCTGCTGTTCGATCCCACGGCGGTCGAGCGCAAGATGCCGGGCCATGACATCACGACCAAGGATCAGGAAGGCTGGAGCTGGGCGGAGCTCGATCAGGTGAGCGAGGCTGCCGGTGGTGCGCCGCTGGCACATCGCGATGCGCTGAAGCTGCTCGCCGCATTGATCCAACACACCGACAGCAAATCGGAGCAGCAGCGGCTTGCGTGTCTCGACAAAGAGTGGAAAGGCGACGCGCCGTGCGGCCGCTCGTTCATGCTCATCAACGATCTCGGGCTGACGTTCGGCGAGGCGAATGCCCTCAACCGGACTTCGACGGGCGCCGTGAACTTCGAGCACTGGTCGCGCCTGCCGGTCTGGCGCGACAAGACGGGCTGCGTCGCCAATCTCTCCGGATCGATTTCGGGCACGCTGGAGTATCCGCGCATCAGCGAAGAGGGCCGGACGTTTCTGGCGGGTCTCCTCACGCAACTCTCGGATAAACAGCTCGACGATCTGTTCCAGACCGCGCGCGTCTACCTGCGACCGCGTGCCCCGAACACCCGCGAAAGCGTCTCGGCGACGGTCCCCGAGTGGCGTGAGGCCTTTAAAAAGAAGCGGGACGAGATCGTCAATCGGCGTTGTGATGTGCCGGCAACGTCGAAGCGATAACGTCCCACCCTTCACCCTGACTCCTGACTAGCGCAGCGCTTTTTTCAGAATCGCGATTTGGCCCGCGTGGTAGAGATCGTGCTGAACCTGACCGTGCAGGTTCGAGTACACCGTCGCCCCGCCTTCCAGTTTTTCTGAGAGCTGCGAATCCGGCAGGGCTTCGATCGCGGCGCGCAGCGCGCGATGCGTCGTCCCGAGGTCGTCGACGCTGCGCTTCCACGCCGCTTCGCTGGTGTCCGTCACCTCAGGGAAATCCGCTTCTTCGGGCCCGCCGGTCGGCGGCGTCGCCGTGATGCGGCGATGGACGATCAACGCCACCGACCGCATATGGTTGACCAGTTCCCAAATCGTGTGGGCGTGGGGAATCGGTCGCTGATTGGCCTGAGCCGCCGTCACGTCGGCGAGCAGCTCCATGACCGCGGGCCCGTGCCACGCGTTGCCCTCGAACCCTCGTCGCAGTTGCCGTGAGATTCTCGCCGTCTCGGTCGATGCCGTTTGCGTCATCGTCATATCTCACCTCTGGAGTCGTTAGAGGATGGACGAAATGCGGCGTCCGCGTCTTCCGGTTTTTTGCGACGTTAGTGAAATCGTGAAGGCGAGACGCCGTACGTGCGACGGAACATCTCGATGAAGTGGCCAAGGCTGTTGAAGCCGACGGCGAAACAGGTGTCGGTCACCGACTCGCCCTGGCGCAACCGCTCGACGGCGGCACGAAGACGCACGGCGACGAGATATCGATGCGGCGGGACGTCGGTGAGCTCGCGGAACACGCGCGCGAAGTGGAACGGGCTCATGCCAGCGCTCCGCGCCAGCGACGTCAGCGAATGCGGCGAGGCGTAGTCGGCCTCGAGCGCGTCGCGCGCGGCGTCCACGCGCCGCGCATACCAGGCCAGCTGCGCGCGAGCGTACAGCCGCTTCGGCAGGGCGCCGTCGACCGTGTCGCATAGCAGCTCGCCGGCAATCGATTCGACCGCGAGCGGATCGGCGTGGTGTCCGAGGCGCTCGGTCAGGCGCCGCTGCAAATACGCGCGCCGGTTGGTCAACGGGGCAACGGGCACGTGTCGCGCCAGACCGCGAAGGTTCAACGCACTGTGGTCGACATCAGCACCGAAGCCGACGCACAAACACACGTCGTCGGGGTTGTTGTGATGGTCGCAGCGATAGACCAGGCCAGGGACTGTCACAAACAGCTCGCTCGCGCCGACAGTCCAGGCGCGGCGGCCCGCGATGACCGAGAAGGTACCGCGCTCGACGAAACTGATGCAGTAGGTGGTCGATCGCTCTTCGTCCGGATCGACGTGTGGAACGTCAGGCGGATGGTCGCACCGTTCGATGCAAACCAGCGGCGACTCGAACAGCGGCAGCGCGCGGATCATCCTAGTGGACCGTCTGAGCTGATTGAGTGGTACTCACAACAAGCCTTCGACCGCGATTTTCGGGCCGCGACAACGGAGCGGCCCGGTGATGAATTCGAGCAGACACTCCACTTGGACTATAGCAAGAAACCGAAAGCCTGCTCAGCCTTGCGTCGTCTAGGATTTTCTGCGATCAGCAGTACTTTTGCTGAGCCACTCGCCATGCGATGGCTTCTCACCTCAGCCGCTCTTGCAACCCTCGTCGCGTCTTCTGCAGACACCGCGGTCCGGACCGAGCGCGCCGCCGACGGCACGCTGAGGGTGATGACCTTCAACATCCAGCACGGCATCGACGGCTCGAACAAATACAACCTGCAGCGCGCCATCGACGTGCTCGCCAAGATTCAGCCTGACATCGTCGGCCTCCAGGAAGTGACGCGCAATCATCCGTACTACAACTGCGACGATCAGCCGGCAAAGATTTCAGAGGGACTCAAGGCCGCGACCGGGCGCGCGTGGTCGGTCGCGTACGAGCAGGAGTGGTTCACGCCGAACGTCGAGTGCCAGCAGAGTGGCCGCGGCGACGGGAAGGAAACCGAGGGACTCGCGTTTCTTGCGCCGGGACCACTTGGCTCCACGTCGATGACGCTGCCGGTGAGCCGCATCGCGTTTGCGGTGAAGCTGCAACAAGCGGGCGGACTGCCGATCGTCGTCACGCATCTCGCCTCGGGCAAGAAGAACGGCGATGCGCGACAGCAGGAAATCGAGGCGCTGGTCAAGTGGACGCAAAAGCTGGGTGCGCCACAAATCCTGATGGGCGATTTCAGCGCGAAGCCGTCAGACCTTGAATTCAACCAGTCCTGACGATGTTTCGTGATGCGTGGCAGGTCGCGTTGCAGGCCGGAAAGGCGTCTGGCGACGAGGGCACGCACGGGTCGAACCGGATCGACTACGTGTTCTTTCGGCCGGAGGGCCTCGAGCTGACCGCGATACAGACCGTCGACACGGCTGGCTGGTTCACCACTGCCGCATCAGACCACAAACCGCTGGTCGCGACGTTTCGCGTCAAGCCACACTCGTAGAACACTTTGCGACGCTCGAAGCGAATAAAAGCCGTGTTAAAATATCGAGCGCAGTATGGCTACTTGTCCGAAATGCATGGGGTTTCTGACCGAGAATCATCGGTGCCCGCGTGGGACCTTCAGCCGCATTACTGACGCGCTGTCGACGGTCCTGATTGGCGCCGCCATCGGAGCGGTTTTCTGTTTCGTGGTCGTCGAACGGCCCGTTCCAGCTCTGGTGATGGCGGCCGCGGCTCTCGGGGCGGTACTCGCCTCGGCCGTTCGTCAAGCCGTCAGCGGACGGCCTTCGTAAGCCTCACGCACAGTACTTTCGGACGACGTTCAGAAGCACATCCACATCAATAGGTTTGCTCACCGTCGCGACTGCGCCAAGCGCCTGCGCGCGCTGCTCGATGTCGGTTGCGCCCGACATCACGGCGACCGGCACACCGGCGACGGTCGGATCGCCGAGCTGCGCGCGGCGGAATTCGTTGCCGCTCAGGCGGGGCATCTTCAGATCAAGGAGCACCAGACAGGGCACGTGGGGGGCGCGACGCCGCACGGTCCGCAGGACGTGCAGCCCTTCGAGGCCGTCCTCCGCGCCGATGGCGTAAAACCCTTCCGTGGAGAGCAGGCTGGCGAGCATTTCTCTGGTTTCCTCATCGTCTTCGACGATCAGGATGTTCCCGGTTGGGGTGGCCATCGGACACGAATCTATCAAGTCCTGTACCGCCTCGGCCGTAGGCAACTGCCCCTTGGAACTCGCGGCCAGGTTGGCATTTCCCCTTGAAATCGTGTCAGATTTCCACGCGATGAGTGACGAACCCGCACCGCTTTCCTACGCTGAGTTCGAGCGTGTCGACATCCGGGTCGGGCGCGTCGTTGACGTCACCGACTTCCCCGAGGCGCGCAAGCCGGCCTACAAGCTGCGGATCGATTTCGGGCCGGCGATCGGCATCAAGAAGTCGTCGGCGCAGGCCACCCGGCACTATTCGAAACCCGATCTCCTGAACCGGCTCGTCGTCGCCGTCGTGAACTTTCCACCGAAGCAAATCGGGCCGTACATGTCGGAGGTGCTGACGCTTGGCGTCCCGGACGGTGAGGATGGCGTCGTGCTGCTTACGCCGGAGCGCGACGTCCCGATCGGCGGCCGGATGTTCTAGTCGATCGAATCAGGTTGACGATCGACAGCGCGGTGAGTATCACCGCGACGACGATCAAGAAGCTGACGATGTCCTGGAAGAGATCCGAGTCGAGCCACGACAGCACGCCGTCGCCGTAGGTGGCGGCGAGCGCCGCTTCGACGCCGAAGCGGAGAATGCGGCAGACGATGAGCGTGACAAAGAACGTGGACGTTTTCACTTCGAGCGCGCCTGCCGCGAGCACGAACGGCGTAAAGGGAAATGGCGGCGGAATGAGATCGAGCACCGCGAGCGCAACCGCGCCGCTGTTGCGAATCCGCGCGCGGATTTTCTTCAGCCGCTTGGGCGGGACGTAGCGGTCGAGGCCGTTCTCGCCGATCTTGACGCCCATCCAGAACGTCAGCGCAGCGCCGCCGATCGATCCGAGGGTCGCCAGCAGCGGCACGGTCCACCATAGTCCTTTGAGCCGCGCGGCGAGGATGATGACGGCGGCGTCGATCCCGAATGGCAGCGAGAAGAAGATCGTCGAGTCGAGTGCGGCGAGAATGACGACACCGGCCGGAGTGGCGCAGAGAGTCACGAACCATTTCGAGAAGGCGCGCATCGGTCTATGGCCGAGAAAGCAAGCGACGCGCCATGAAGCGGGGGGCCCCGCGAGCGGTGAGTAACGACGAGTCGCGGGAATTATGGCGCGTCGGCGACATCACGTGCCTGATGATTTCGTGCTGTTCCGGCGCCGAACTGCAGGTCCGCCGGAATGACGAGATGCTCGTCCGTGAGCTGTATCCGACGAAGTCGGACCTGTACGAACGCGCGCGCGAGCTCAGAACCCAATACGAAGGAACGCAAAGCGCGCAAAGACCGCCAAAGCTAGCCTTTTTCTGAGAGATCCCAATGGTCTTTGCGGTCTTCGCGGCCTTTGCGTTCGAGTCTTAGATCGGCAACCGCAGATACGCGCGGCAGCCAGGTCCGTCGACGCGGTTGTCGAGTGTCAAGTTCCCGCCGTGCGCTTCGGCGATCTGGCGGCTCAAGACGAGACCGATGCCCGATCCGCCAGGCTTCGTCGTGAAGAACGGGACGAAGAGATTCGAGGCATTCGGCAGACCCGCGCCCTGATCGTCGATCCACAACTCGAAGCTGCGGCCTTCGCGCTTCCACCCGACGGTGACGCCGCCGCCGGTTTGCAGCGCCGCGTCGACCGCGTTGTGCACCAGGTTGATGAGGAGCTGCTCGAGCTGATCGGGATCGGCGCGAATCGTCACCTCCGGTCCTTCGTTGATGCGCACGCCGAGCCGCGTCTCGACGCCGGCCACACGGCGAACGAGCTCCGGCACGTGGACTGAGTCGAGCCGCGGCGCCGGCAGCTTCGCGAGCCGCGCGTAGGCGGTCGTGAAGCGGCTCAGGGCATCCGATCGCGCCGCGATGACGGCGAGCCCGCGCCGCATGTCGTCGTTCCAGTCTTCCGGCATGTTGTCGCGCGCCAGCATCGACTCGAGGCTGCCGGCGATCGACTTGATCGGCGCCAGCGAGTTGTTGATCTCGTGGCCGATGACGCGAATCAGCCGCTGCCACGCCTGCCGCTCTTCGTCGCGCAGCGGACGGCTGACGTCGGCGAGCACGAGCAGTTGGTGCGGCACGCCGCCCTGCCTGAACGTCGTCCGCCGCACCTCGAATCGGCCGGAGCCGCCCGGGAACGTGACGTCCTCGATGCGCGGCGACGGGCCCTCGAGACACGTGCGCAGCCCGAGGTCGTCGGCGGTGTGTCCGAGCAGTTGCTCCGCCGGCTGCGCGAGCAGCCGCTCGCCCGCGCGGTTCACCAGACGCAGCGCCTGCGCCCGGTCGAAGGTGAACACCGCCACGTCGATCTCCACCATGACCGTCCGCAGCAGCGCGCCCGCCTCGAGCGCGCCGAGGCGCTGGTCGTGCAGCGTCGACGCGAGCACGTTGACTTCGAGCATGACGGCGCCGAGCGGATCGTCGCCGCTCGCGCCGCGCGCGCGAATCGAGAAGTCACTCTCGCGGAGCGCCGCGAGCAGGTTCGAGAGGGTCTGCAGCGGCAGCACGACGCGGTGCCGCACGCTGAAGGAGCAGCCGGTCCAGACGCCGACGATCAACACCGTGAGCGTCCACTGCACTTTGGGTGTGTACGAACCGGTCCACAGCATGAAGAGCGCGACGAGCGCGGCAGGGAAGCCCGCGGCGAGCGCGAGGAGCAGAATGCGCTGGTCGAATCGGAGCCGCGCGTCGGGGCGGCTCGCCGTCGGATCGAGAGCGGTGAAGGTATCTTCTGCCAGAATTCCTAATTGTACGGCCGCATCACAGCCCGTAGCGCTGCAGTCTCCGGTAAAGCGCGCTACGGCTCAGACCGAGCGCCTTGGCCGCCTGGCTGACGTTCCCGTCGAACCGCGCCATCGCTTTCTTGATCAGGAAGCCCTCGACCTCTTCGAGGCTCATGTCCTCGATGCGCGACGTCGAGTCGCGATCGATGCGAAGACCCAGCTCGCCGAGGCGAATCGTGGATCCCTGCGCCATCAGCACGCCGCGCTCGACCGCGTGATCGAGCTCGCGGATGTTGCCGGGCCACGGATGATCCAGCAGCGCCTGAAGCGCCGGCGCTTCGAATCCGGTGATGTTCTTGCGATACCGTTGCGCATGCAGCCGAAGGAAGTGGGTGGAGAGCGCCGGAATGTCTTCACGCCGATCCCGGAGCGGCGGCAGCTGAATCTCGATCGTGTTCAGCCGGAAGAGTAGATCCTGACGGAACCGACCCGACGCGACCTCCTCGCTCAGGTTGGAGTTGGTCGCCGACACGATGCGCACGTTCACGTGACGTGTCCGCGACGAGCCGACGCGCTCGAAGTCGCCCGTCTCGAGGACGCGCAGCAGCTTTGGCTGCAGGTTCACCGGTACGTTGGCGATTTCGTCGAGGAACAGCGTCCCGCCGTCCGCGAGCTCGAAGCGGCCGACGCGGTCGGTTTTCGCGTCGGTGAATGCGCCCTTGACGTGGCCGAACAGCTCGCTCTCGAAGACACCTTCCGACAAGCCGCCCGCGTTGACGGTCACCAGGCCTTTGCCGGCACGTCCCGATACCGCATGGAGCGCCTGCGCGACGGTCCCTTTACCGGTCCCGTTCTCCCCGGAGACGAGGATGTTCGCCTCCGATGGTCCGACACGCGAGATGAGCTCGAGTACCGGGCGCATCGACGGGGCTTCGGCGATGAGCAGCGGCCGGCCGTCCGGCTTGAGCGATCGGTTCTCGGCCTCGAGGCGCTGCTGCCTGCGGAGCGCGCGCGCGAGCTCCACCTGCGTGCGCACGATGGTGAGGAGCCGCGCGTTCTCCCACGGCTTCTGCACGAAGTCGCGCGCGCCGCGGCGCATCGCCTCGACCGCGACCTCGACGCTGCCCCACGCGGTCATGACGACGACGGGGAGCGTCGGATCGTGGCTGCGCAGCTGCGACAGCAGGTCGAGCCCTTCCTGGCCCGACGTCGTGTCGCGCGCGTAATTGAGGTCCATCAGCACGGCGTCGAACTCGTCGCTGTCGATCGCCTCGAGGATGGCCGCCGGGGATCCGGCGGATTCGATTTTGTATCCCTCGCCTTTGAGGAGCAGGCGCAGCGCTTCGAGAACGTCCGCCTGATCGTCGGCGATCAGCACGCGAGGGACGGCAGGCTCGGATCGCATCGGCATCGACTCTCCGCGATCGGTTGTGTCAGGCCATCGTTGTGCAAGTGCCACGTGAGATCTCCCAATAACGGCCGCCGTTTAGACGCGCCACAGCAGCCTTTGGTTTGACGAACCGACCAACGACCAACGACTAATGACCAACGACGAACCGCTAATCTTCGACGACCCAACCGTCGCGCAGCTGAATGATGCGCGTGCCGTACGACGCGTTCAGCTCGGAATGCGTGACCTGCACGATCGTCGCGCCGCTCTCGTTGAGCGATCGGAACAGCTCCATGATTTCTTTGCCTTGCGCCGAGTGGAGGTTACCGGTCGGCTCGTCCGCGAGAATCACCTGCGGGTTCGCGATGACCGCGCGCGCGACGCCGACGAGCTGCTGCTGTCCACCCGAGAGCTGATTCGGATAGAGGTCCTTCTTGCCGACAATCTGGAATCGGTCGAGGATGTCGGCCACCATGCTTTGACGATCCTTGCGACTGACGTTGCGGTAGGAGAGCGGGATCTCCAGATTCTCGTAGACCGTCAGGTTGTCGAGCAGGTGATAGCTCTGAAACACGAAGCCGATGTGCTTCTTGTGCAATTCCGAACGCTGTTTCGGATTGAGACGATGGACCGGCTGGTCCATGAAGTAGTACTCGCCGGACCACGCGCTGTCGTGCATGCCGAGAATGTGGAGCAGCGTCGACTTGCCGGCCCCCGACGGCCCCATGATGGAGACGAACTCGCCCTCCTTGATGTCGACGTTGACGCGGCGCAGCACGTACGTGCGCCCGACGCCGTGCGGATAGGACTTCTCGACGTTGCGTAAAGAGATCAGCATGAGTCTTCTTTTTCTTATCTGTCGCGGGGCCCCACCCCCGCGACCTTTTATGAACGCTCGCGGGGCCCCACCCCCGCTCGCCTTGCTCGCGCCTTCGCGCTCGCAAGAGCCGCAGGCGCTTCATCGCTCGCTCGTCCGCTCGCGACGGTGATTAGCGGCATCGTTCCGATCAGTCTGCCCTCAGCGCCACGACCGGATCGACGCGCGTCGCGCGTCGTGCGGGAAGATACGCCGCCGCCGCGAGCACGCCGAGCAGCAGAGTGCAGACGCCGGCGAACGTCATCGGGTCGGACGGGCTGACACCGAAAAGCAACGTTGCGATGACGCGGCCCGCCGCGATCGCGCCGACAAGGCCGACGCCGAGGCCGACAGCACCGAGGCGCAGTGCCTGCGAGACCACCAGCGATCGCACGTCCGCCGCCTGCGCGCCGAGCGCCATGCGGATGCCGATCTCGCGTCGCCGCTGCGCCACGGAATACGCCATCACACTGAACAAGCCGAAGCCCGCGAGCAGCAGCGCCAGCGTAGCGAAACTGCCGACGAGCGTGGCGGTGAACCGCGGCGTCGCCACGGCATTAGCAACGTACTCGGTCAGGGTCTTCACTGTGCCGACCGGCTGCTCCGGATCGACCTTGACGATCTTCGTCCGGAGGGAGCCGGCCATTGCCGCCGGATCGCCTGGCGTGCGAACGCGAACGACGAGCGACATGAACGGCCACGGCGTTTGCGGGAACGGCGTGTACATCTCGGGCTGCGCCTTCTCGGCGAGCGCGGATTGTTTGACGTCCGCCACGACACCGACGATCTCGCGCGGTCCGCTCTTGTTGAAGTTGACGATGATGCGCTGCCCGAGCGGATCCTCGTTGGGCCAGTAACGCCGTGCGAACGTCTCGCTGATGATTACGACGGGCGGCGCCTGCTGGTTATCACGGTCGGTAAAGGTTCGGCCGCGGGCGACGCGGATGCCCATCGCTTTGAAGTAGTCGGGGCTGACGGCGAAGTACGCGGCGGAGGTTCGAGTTCCCGGCTCCTTCGGCCGTCCATCGATCGAGAAGCCGACGCCCATGGCGCTGCCGTTCAGCGGCAGCGTCGTGGCGATGGCGCTCGACGCGGCGCCAGGCGGCAGCCCGCGCATCTCGTCGAGGAGTCTCTGGTAGAACGCAGTCTGGGAAGTGCCGTCCGGATACCTGGTGTCCGGGAGCATGAGGTCGGTGGTGACCGCGTGTTCGGCGACGAAGCCCGGATCCACATCCTGCAGCGCGACCAGGCTGCGAACGAGGAGGCCGGCGCTGACGAGGAGCACCAGCGACAACGCGACTTCGGTCACGACGAGTATCTGGCGCGTGCGCGCCGAGCGGCTGCCGCTCGATCCGCGTCCGGCGTCCTTCAGCGTGTCGCCTGCGTCCGCACGCGACAGGTAGATGGCAGGCGCCAGCCCGAACAGGATGCCGGTTGCCATCGACACGACGGTCGTGAACAACAGCACGCCGCGATCGACCGTCACGCTCGCGAGGCGCGGAATCTCGAGCGGGCTTGCGGCAACCAGCGCCGCGACGCCCCACAGCGCGATGAGGGCGCCGAGGCCGCCGCCGGCGACCGCCAGCACAAGACTCTCGGTCAGCAGCTGGCGGATCAGCCGCGCGCGTGGCGCGCCCATCGCCGCGCGAATGGCCATCTCTTTCTGGCGGACGGTGCCGCGCGCCAGCAGCAGGTTCGCGACGTTGGCGCAGGCGATCAGCAGGACGGCCGCGACCGCGCACAGGAGCACGATGAGCCCGAGCCGATAGTCGCGAACGAGACGATCCCGCAGGAGATGCACCCTTGCGCTGCGCGTCTTGTTCGATTCCGGATAGGCGAGTGCCAGCCGGGAGGAGATCGTCTCGAGCTCGGTTTGCGCCTGCTCGACCCTGGCGTCCGGCACCAGTCGGCCGACGACGTGCAGGAAATGCGCGTCGCGCTGTTCCCGGAATTGGGCGGTGAACCGTACGGCGCCCACGGGTACCCACGCCTCGATCGGGTCCGCCTGGATCGGGAACTGAAACGCAGCGGGCATGACGCCGACGATCGTGAATCGGACGCCGTCGAGCGTCAACGGCTCGCCGACAATCGACGGCCGGCGGCCGAACCGGTTCGCCCACATCGATTCGGAGAGGACCACCACTGGCGCTGCGCCTTTCTCGTCATCGTTCACGTTCATCACGCGACCGAGGATCGGTTTGGCGCCGAGCATGGCGAAAAGGTCGGAGGTGGTCACGGTGACTGGCAGGGACACCGCGTCGCCGACGCCGGTCATCGTGACGGCGTACCCGGAGAAGGCGGCCATGGCGTCCAGCGATGTCGATTGCGCGCGCCAGTCCACGAAATCGGGAAAAGAGGCGCTTCCATCCTCCTCACCACGCGTGGTCGTGGAAATGGACACGAGCCGCGCGGCGTCGGCGAAGGGCAACGGCTTGAGCAGCACGCCGTTGACGATGCTGAAGATGGCGGTGTTCGCACCGATGCCGATGGCCAGCACGGTCACCACGATCGCGCTGAAGCCGGGAGACTTGAGGAGCGTTCGGAGTGCTTGGCGGAGATCTGTGAACATGTAAGTCTGAAGTCTGAAGTCTGAAGTCTGGAAGGCGGTTCAGACTTCCAACTTCAGACTTCCGACTTACGAAGGTCGGGGTTCTACTCGGTGACAGCCATTTCCATCCGCTCCTCGACGACGCGGCCGTCGAAGAGGTGGATGCTGCGGTCGGCGTGGCGCGCGTATCGCGGATCGTGCGTCACCATGCAGATCGTGGCGCCGCCGCGGTGCAGCTCGCGAAGCAGATCCATGACCGCTTCGCCGCTGCGCGAGTCGAGGTTTCCAGTGGGCTCGTCGGCGAGCAGGATGAGCGGTTCGCCGGCCACCGCGCGGGCGACGGCGACGCGCTGCTGCTGACCGCCCGAGAGCTGACTGGGGAGGTGCTTCGCGCGATGCGCCATGCCGACGCGCTCGAGCGCCGCTTCGACACGCTGCTTGCGTTCGGCCGCTTTCATCCCGCGATAGGTGAGCGGCAGCTCGACGTTCTCGAAGACGGTCAGATCGCCAATCAGGTTGAAGCTCTGGAAGATGAACCCGATCTCGCGATTGCGCACGCGCGCGCGCTCGGACGCGGCCAGCTCGGCGACCGGCCGGTTGTTCAGCAGGTACTGCCCTTCGGTAGGCGAATCGAGAAGACCGAGAATCGACAGGAGCGTCGACTTGCCGCAGCCTGACGGTCCGGCAATCGACACGTACTCACCCTTGTTGATCAGAAGGTGGATCCCTGACAGTGCGTGGGTCTCCACTTCGTCGGTGAAGAAGACCTTCGTCACGCCATCCAGCTTGATCAGTGCCTGCCCGTTCTCAGCCATGTGATCTCCTCTACTTCAATCTGATGCGGTCGTATGCGTCGTATGCCGACATGTCGGACAGGATCACTTGATCGCCGACCTTGAGTCCCGACAAAACTTCAATCGTGTTGACCGAGCTGCGACCAAGCTTCACCTGCGTGCGCTCGGCGGTGCTGCCGTCGCTGCCGACTTTGAACAAGCCGACGACGCTCTGATCCTGACCGAAGGCCGGACGGCCCATGAAGAGGATGTCGTTCAAGCGCTCGAGCTCGATCGTGCCGTCGACGCTCAAGTCAGGGACGGCACCCTTCGGCAGGTCGCCAACCAGCGTCACGTCAACGGTCCGCGTGCCGTTCTGCACCGATGGATCGATGCGCGCGACGCGCCCTTCGACGATGCCGTTGCGGGTATCGACTTCGGCCTTCTGGCCGATCTGAATGTCCTTGGCCTGCGTCTCCGCGATCTTGATTTCTGCCTTCAGGCGGCTCGGGTTCGCGACGCGCGCAAGGTTTGTCCCCGGCGCGACCTGGCTGCCGACTTCCACCGGCACGAGCTGCAGCATCCCGTCGAGGCCGGCGCGGACTTTCAGTTCATCGCGTTGTTGCCGCGTCAGGCGCAGCAGCGCGCGCGCCTGATCGACGGCCGACTGCTGCACGGCGAGCTGCGCTGCCTTCGACGCCGCTTTGCTGGCCAGCTGCTCTTTGGCAATCTGGCTGCGCACACTGAGCTGTGCGGCGTCCACCTTTGCCTGCTTGAGCTCCAGGTCTGACACCAGCTTGTCCTTCGAGAGTGCCTCTTTCATCTCGGCATTCATCTGGGCCTTCTGGTACTCCCCCTCGATGCTCGCCGCGCTCGCCTGCGTCTGCAGCAGATCGTTCTGCAGCTGCACCTTCAGATTCGCCAAACCCGCTTCGGCTGCCGCAAGCTTCAACGACGCATCCTGCAACTGCTGCTCGAGCGTCGGGTTGGTCAACTCGAGGATCACGCTGTCGGCCTTGACCGGCGTCCCAGGCCGCAGAATGATCCGCTCCACGCGTCCCTGCGTCGTCGCCGGAATCCATCGAATGTCTTCCGGCGTCAGCGTGCCGAGGCCGCGCACTTGGCGAATCATCGGGCCGCGTTTCACGGTGTCGGGCCAGATGACCGCGCGTTCAACGGTCGGCGCCGCCGGCTTCAGACGCGAGAGGCCGACGCTCACGAGGACGACCGCGAGGAGCAGGATGCCGCCATACATGATCTGGCGGATCCGCTTTTTCCTGGCATTGGACGGACGAGCAATATCCATGGTTGTTGTCTTGTGAGCGTGCTGCGTGAACGGAAGCTTAGACGGAAACGAAAGCGAAAACGATCGGGTACTTCAGCAGGGCAAACGTTGCGCCAGAGAAGTGTGACGGTGTAAGTGATTATACTGTAGTCGTTTAGGGGTGCGAGAATTTTTGCGGGAACGTCGAAAAAGTGTCCGGTCGTGGGACGAGCCAGTCCCACAATCGGGCGAAAGCGGCGAAACCTCGATTGGTGATCGCGCGGTCGCAGGATCGCCGGAGTTAGTGGCGGCCGAGCACGGCGAGAAACGCGTCGATGATCTCCGGGTCGAACTGCTTGGGGGAGCATCGAAGCATCTCGGCGACGGCGTCGGCCGAGTCGAGATGCGCCCGGTAGTAGCGATCCTGGGTCATCGCGTCGTACGCGTCCGCGACGGCGATGATCCGGCTGGCGAGTGGAATGGCCGATCCGGCGAGCTTGCGTGGGTACCCGGTGCCGCCGAACCATTCGTGCGAGGCATGCACGATTGGCGCGGCGTCGGCGAGTGTTTCCGTTGACGCCAGGATTTCGGCGCCGGCGTCGACGTGCCGCCGCATGATCGCCGACTCGCCGACGGTGAGCGGCGACGGTTTGGTGATGAGTGCTTCCGGCATCGCCGCTTTGCCGACGTCGTGCAGCCTTGCGGCGAGGTCCAGGATGTCGAGTGCCGGGGCGTGCTCGATCCGCAGCTCGCGCGCGACCGAATCCGCGTATCGCGCGACGCGCTCCGAGTGAGCCATCGTCTCAGGCACGCGCTCGAACGTGATCTCCATCAGCGCATCGAGCTCGGCGATGCCGGCGGCGCTGCGCTCCCGAATGATCGAGCAAATCTCGTGGGTGCGGTCGCGCAGCTCCAAGGCGAGCCTCGCGTGCCACTGCAGTTCTTCGAGGGTCTGCTTGCGCCATTGCCGGCCGCGATCGACGGCGAGCGCGAAGCGGTCGCGCTGAAACGGCTTGACCAGGAAATCGGCGATCGGACGATCGGCCACCGGAGAATTCTGTGAATCACTGTCCAGGAGATTCGTGTCTGCCGTCGCGATGATGACGGCCGTGTGCGGATGATCGCGCTGCAGCTGAGAGGCGAGCCACAGGCCGTCGTGCCCAGGCATCATTACATCGATGACCGCCAGGTCGTAGTGGCGCGTACGCAGTGTGGCGAGCGCTTCATCCGCAGTCGCGGCGGTCTTCGGCTGCAGGCCAAGCGATGCAACCCAGCGCGCCATGATGTCCCGAACTGCCGGCTCGTCATCGACGATCAGAACAGAGGTCATTGGTGTCATATGGTGGCGGCAGACCCAATGGCAAGAAGACTGCCACGAGCGATCGCCCAGTCTCTAACAAATCGCCTTGGTCGAGCCGATACAGTGTGCGGCAGCGCACAGCGACGCACACGTCGGCGGCCGTAAGCGCACAGGCGGTTCCGCGATGGCTGAAATTCAACGGTTTATACAGCTCAGCTTTGGGCATGGTTCTTGGACCGTGGCCGCCGAATGGTCGCGGCAGATCTGTGCATTTTGGACGGGACGCTCGATGCGTTCATTGCCGCCTTCGCGACGCTCCGCCCGCATTGCGGGAGTGGTTCGCACACCACGCCTGTGATGAGAACGCAGCCGCGTCCTCTTCTCCTCGTCGTCGATGATGAGCAGCCGGTGCTGCGTGTCGTCGAGCGGCTGGCCGCGAAGGTTGGCTTCGACGTCGTGACCTGCGGCAGCGGCAGCGAGGCGATGCGCGCGCTGCTGCGCAAGCCGGCCGATCTCGCGATGCTCGACCTCCGCATGCCCGACGTGAACGGACTGGATCTGCTGCGGCAGATTCGATCAACCGTACCGAGCTGCGAGGTCATTCTGATGACCGCGCACGCCGCGGTCGATAGCGCGGTCGAGGCGATCAAGCGCGGCGCGCGCGAGTACCTCACCAAGCCGTTCGACTTCGATCGGCTGCGCGAAGTGCTCGTCGAGATTCGCGAGGAGCTCGAACGGCGCGCGCAGGTCGTGGAGCTGGAGAGTCAGGTCGCCCGTCAGCTGGAATTCTGCGGGATGATGGGCCGCAGCCCGGTGATGCAGGAGCTGTTCAGCCTGATCCAGCGGCTCGCACCTCACGCAAAGGTCGTCCTCATCAGCGGTGAGACCGGCACGGGCAAAGAGCTCGCGGCGCGCGCGTTTCATCAGGCCGGTCCACGCCGGACTCGCCCCTTCGTCACCATCAACTGCTCGACCGTGGTCGACACGCTGTTCGAGACCGAGCTGTTCGGTCACGTGCGCGGCGCGTTCACGGGCGCCGTCGAGTCGAAGCAAGGACTGTTCGAGGCGGCGCAAGGCGGCACGTTGTTCCTCGACGAGATTGGCGAGCTGCCGCTGTCGGTGCAGGCGAAGCTGCTGCGCGCGCTGGAGTACGGCGAAGTGCAGCGCATCGGATCGCTGCAGCTGAAGAAGGTCGACGTGGCGGTGATTGCTGCGACGAACCGCGATGTGCGCGCCGAAGTGGCCGCCGGCCGCTTCCGCGACGATCTCTTCTATCGTCTCAACGTCGTCGACGTCACGCTGCCGCCGCTGCGCGATCGGCGCGAGGACATTCCGTACCTGACCGCCGCGTTCATGCGCGACTGCGCGGGCCGCATGCGCAAGCCGCTCAACGGCCTGACGCACGCCGCCGAGCGCCTGCTGCTCAACGCACGGTGGGACGGTAACGTGCGTGAGCTGAAGAACGTCATCGAGCGTGCGTGCATGCTGGTCGAAGGCACCACCGTCTCCGAGCGGGAGCTCGCGGGCGTGTTCGGTCCAGACCTCCCGGCCACGCCGGCCCGCGGCCGGAGCGCCGAGCCTGCTGGCCGCGCGACCGAAGGGGCCGCGCCGCTCGACGAAATCGAACGCGAGCACATCCTCGAAGTGCTCCGGCAGGTCAAAGGCAATCGGATGAAGGCGGCGAAGGTGCTCGGCATCAGCCGGCGCGCGCTGTACCGCCGGCTGGAACGTCACCAGCTTGGGGGCGAGGCGCCGCGCCCCTCGTCGGTGCGGAAGTCGTCGTGATCGATCACACGGCAACAGGGAAGATCATGGCGGAACAGCCCGACGGCCGCGGCGCGGACGATGGCAAGGTCCCGGCGACCGAATCCGAAGAGACGCGGAAGAAGTTGCCCGTCCGCGACACGCAGACTTCATCGGTGTTCTCCTTCATCAAAGAGCGCGCCCTGCGTGCCCGTCACACGCTGCGCGAGCCGCAGTCCGTGCTCATCGTCGACGACGAGGAGCCGGTTCGCCGATTCGTGGATCGCGTGCTCCGCGAGGCGAACTACCGGACCACGCTCGCGTCGGACGGCGCCGACGCGATCAGTGTGGCCGAGGAGCACGGCCCGTTCGACATCCTGGTGACCGACCTGATGATGCCGCAGATGACCGGCGACGAGCTGGCGCGGCGTCTGCGTCAGAACGATCCCAGGATGAAAGTCCTCTATCTCACCGGCTTCAGCGACAGCCTGTTCAAAGAGAAGGTGACGCTGTGGCAGGACGAGGCGTATCTCGACAAGCCGTGCAGCGTGAAAGGGCTGCTGCAGGCGGTGTCGCTGCTGCTCTTCGGCCACTTCGAGGTGCCGAAGGAGCTCACCTCGTAACCGGCGTCTGCCTCATGCACATGGACGATACGACGCGGCTGCTCGAAACCGTCGGTCAGATGGCCGGTGGCATCGCGCACGATTTCAACGACCTGCTGGCCGCCATCCTCGGGCACGTCGAGATGCTGTCCGGCGATCTGGCGCCAGGAGATCCGCGTGCCGCCGACGTGAACGGCATCCGCCACGCCGCGGAGCGCGCCACGACCCTCACGCAGCAGCTGCTGGCCATCAGCCGGCAACAGGTGCTTCAGCCGACGGTCCTCAATTTGAGCGACGTCGTCGATCGCGCGCGGCGCCTGGTGCAGCGCGTCATCGGCGATCAGATCGAGCTCATCACGTGCACGCCGCGCGATCTGCGGCCCGTGAAGGCCGACGCCGACCAGGTCGAACAGATTCTGCTGAACCTGGCGCTCAACGCGCGCGACGCCATGCCGCGCGGCGGACGGCTGACCCTGCAGACGCGGAACGTCGACATCGAAGACGCGGCCGCACAGCGCCAAGGCAACCCGCCGGGCGCGTACGTCCAGCTGACCGTGGCCGACACGGGCATCGGCATCGATCCGGCCATTCGCAAACATTTGTTCGAGCCCTTCTTCACGACAAAAGAGCCTGGCCGCGGCACAGGGCTCGGCCTTGCGACGGTGTACGGCATCGTCAAACAGAGCGGCGGCCACATCGCCGTCGAAAGCGAGCGCGGTCGCGGCTCGCGCTTCGACGTGTATCTGCCCGTGACGCTGGAAGCGCCGGCCGTTGCCGAGCCGCCGGAACGCGGCTCACGCGCGGAGCGCGCGTCGGAAACCGTGCTGCTGGTGGAAGACGACGTGGCAGTACGGTCGCTGATTGGCGACGTGCTGCGGCGCCGCGGATATCGATTGCTGGTGGCGGAGGACGGCGTGCAGGCGTTGAAGCTCGCCGACGAGCACGCGTCACCGATTCATCTGCTGATTACCGATGTCGCCGGTTCCGCGGGGCCCGACGCCAGTGTGGCGGACGCCGTGCGTGCGCGGCGGCCCGAGACGCGCGTGCTCTATCTCCACAAACCATTCACGCCCGACGCGCTCGCGCGAAAAGTCCGCGCCGCTCTCGCCTCGCACATCTGGTAGGGCACCCTTTCGAAGGCGCCGCCGTTAGCCGCCCCGCGTGTGCATCTCGAGATGCGGGTCTTTCCGGAGGAGATCCTGCACCGGCACGAACGCGCGGCGATCGCCGAGCGCGAGGCGCTCTTCGGCGCCGCGATCGTCGCGGGCGCGCCAACCGCTCGTGATGAGGGCTTTCAGCTGCTCGACTGACGCGCCTTGACGAAGCGGCGCGCGGAGGTCGATGCCGCGCGTCGCGTAGAGGCACAGGTACCACATTCCGTCGGCGGTCAGGCGGCTGCGGTCGCACGTGCGGCAGAACGGCGCCGTCGTCGACGCAATGATCCCGAACGTCGTTCCATCCTTCAGCGCATACCGATCCGCGGGGGCCGACGAGGCGGGATCGTCGATCGCGTCCACGGCGCCGTAGTGCTGTGACAGGGTCTCGAGGACCTCGCGCCGCGAGACGACGCGGGCGGGCGACCAGCGCGAAGCGCCGCCGACGTCCATGTACTCGATGAAGCGAACTTCGCCGTTCACCGATTTCCCGTACTCAATCAGCGAGACGAGCTCGTCATCGTTGACGCCGCGGATGACGACGGTGTCGATCTTGATGCGGCCGAACACACGATGCGCGGCGCCGATGCCGGCGTGCACCGCGTCGAGCTGATCGAACCGCGTCAGCGCTTTGAAGCGATCGCGGTGGAGCGTGTCGAGACTCACGGTGATGCGCCCGAGACCCGCAGCCTTGAGTGCGTCGATCTGGTCGGCGAGGAGGACGCCATTGGTCGTGAGCGCGAGGTCGTTCAAGCCGCGCTTCGACGAGATCATCTTCACCAGTGCTGGCATATCGCGGCGGAGCAGCGGCTCGCCGCCCGTCAGGCGGATCTTGTCCACGCCCAACGAGAGAAACACGTCGACGAGCGCGCTCGTCTCCTCGAAGTGCAGGACGTCCTCGCGCGGCAGCCAGACGTAGTCGTCCTCCGGCATGCAGTATTCGCAGCGCAGGTTGCAGCGGTCGGTGACCGACAACCGGAGGTTGCGCAGAGGACGCCCGTAGAGATCGTTGAGGTCGTTCATCGCGAGCTGAGGATTGTAAATCGCCGGCTGCCGGGAATGAAAGGACGCGACGTGATCTGGCCGTCGAACTGCCTGCTCCATCGGCCAGGGAGCGCCGTGTCGCACGCCGGGCAGCGGCCATCGGGCGTGATGCGGTAATCGCGGATGTAGTAGCCGTAACGCGCGACGAGTACTTCGCCGCAGGACGCGCAGCGGGTGTCTTCGAGATCGCCGACGCGTCCGGGCAGGTTGCCCGCATACACGTAGCGCAGGCCATTGGCGCGCCCGATGTCAGCCGCGTCGAGCAGCATTTCCGCCGTCGTGTTCTCGGGGTCGGTCATCTTGTAGTCGCCGTGAAACGCCGTCACGTGCCACGGGATGTCCGGCGAGACGCTCGCGACGAACGCCGTCAGCCGCGTCAGCTCGTCGCGCGAGCTGTTGAAGCCGGGGACGAGCAGCGTGACGATTTCCAGCCAGAAGTCCATCGCGTGAAGCCGGCGGATCGTGTCGAGAATCGGATCGAGCCGTCCGCCAAGCTGTCGATAGTGCCGATCGTCGAAGCTTTTGAGATCGACTTTATAGAGGTCGACCCACGGCCGAAGGTATTCGAGCACCTGCGGCGTGCCGTTGCCGTTGGACACATAACCGGTCGTCAGTCCCGCGGCCCTCGCTTCTTTGAACACCGCGACCGCCCACTCGCTCGTGATGAGCGGCTCGTTGTACGTGCTCACCATGACGCGCGCATGCTGGCGCAGCGCATCGGCGACGAGATCTTCCGGCGACGCCTTCAACGGCGGTGCAACGGCATTCGGATCGCGCAGCGCCTGCGACGTGACCCAGTTCTGGCAGTAGGCGCAATGCAGATCGCAGCCGAGCATCCCGAAGCTGTACGCGAGCGCGCCGGGATGCGCGTGGAAAAACGGCTTTTTCTCGATCGGATCGCACTGCACGCCGCCGACGTAGCCCCACGGCACGAGCAGGCGACCGCCGTGGTTGAAGCGCACCTTGCAGACGCCGATCGCGCCTTCGGGCAGCGGACAACAATGGCCGCACGCGTAGCAGCGGAGGCGGCCGTCCGGGAGGACGTCATACAACTCACCCTCGCGCGTTTCCCGCGCGAGCACCTCAGCCAGTGTTGACATGGATGCCCTCCATTGTACGACCTGGCACAGACATTGAGACCTCTACCGCGTGGAGGTCGTTATGCGCGCTTTTGTAGCCAGCCTCGTTGTACTTGTGGCTGTGCTGTTTCCTAAAGTAGGAAATGCTCAGGTCTACCAGTTCCGGACGCCGCCACCCGAAGCGACCGCATCCAATGCGGCGTGGCAGGTCAACAGTGAGCCGATCGTCATCCAAGGGCTCATCTTTTACCCGACGCGCGAATATCGGCAGTTCGACGGTCAGGTGATGGCTCAGATTGGCGTCTATCAAGGCGTGCCGGTTTACGCTGACACGACACTGGAACCGTGGAGCCTCGTCTATGTGCCGGTGGGACGCGATCGGATGCGCGGGTTCGAGCGGCCGCGCGAGCGCGAGCTCGCGGGCACGAGCGGCAGCCGCGCGGCGTCGTTTGCCACACGGCCGTCAAGTGTCGGCACGCCGGTGACCTACGCGACGCCTTCAACCGCGACACCGGCGATGTCTGCGGGTGAAGAGCGTCCGGTCGGGACCGCTGGATCGATCGTGCCGAGGACGGCAGGAATGGAGCGCGAGGTGGTCAACATTCCCGAGCGCGCGCGCCCGACGCGGACGCGAGTGGAAACGATTCCGCGACCTCGCGCGACCAACGGCGTCTGGCTCGAATACAGCGGCACCCGTTGGTACAGCGCGGGGTCCGCGGTTCCGTTCATACCCGATCGCTTCACGCCGATTGGCGAGTATCGCGGGTTCCCGGTCTATCGCGCCACGAGCGGCGATCCGGATCGCATCTGGGTATCAGTCGTTCAGGACGGACCGCTCGCGCCTTACGAGAAACGGTGAATCAACACGAAGGACACCAAGGACACAAAGGTCAAGACTGTAGAGAATACGGTCTCGGACCTTCGTGTCCTTTGTGTCCATTGTGTTGAAGCAGCCAGCGCGCCTCCTCGATCTTCCAAAGCCCGTTTGGCTCCTCGGCTGGGTCAGTCTCGCGACTGATTCCGCGACCGAGGCCATCTACCCGCTCCTCCCGTTTTTTCTGACGCGTGTGCTCGGTGCCGGCGCCGTCTCGCTCGGCATCGTCGAGGGCGCCGCCGAAGCCGTCAATAGCTTCCTCAAGATCATTTCGGGCCGCATCGCCGACCGCTCGCGCAGGAAGCGGCCGCTCGTGCTGTTCGGGTACAGCGTGTCGTCGATCGCGCGGCCGTTCATCGCCGTCACGACGACCTGGACGCAGGTGTTCGTGGTGCGCGTGCTGGATCGGGTGGGGAAGGGGGTGCGCGGCGCGCCGCGCGACGCGATGCTCGCGATGTGGGCGACGCCGACGACGCGCGGCAAAGTGTTCGGATTTCATCGCGCGATGGATCACCTCGGCGCAGTGGTCGGCCCAACGCTCGCGTCCGTGTTCTTGTTCTTCTATCCCGGCGAGTACCGGACGCTGTTCGCGCTGACGATCATCCCCGGCGCGATTGCGGTCGCGCTGATCTTTTTCGTCCCGGAGGCCGAGACGGCCCGGCTAAAGCCGGACACCACAGAAGACCCGCACGAGGTCCGGCTAAAGCCGGACACCACAGAAGACAGGACGACGGCGCTACCGCGTGAGTTCACGCTGTTCATGCTCGTGCTGACGCTGTTCACGCTCGGGAATTCGACCGACGCGTTTCTGCTGTTGAAGCTGACCGACGCCGCCGGCAGCGTGCAATTCATCCCGCTCATGTGGGCCGCGCTGCACGTGGTGAAAGCGGTCGTCTCGGTGGTCGGCGGGAGTTGGTCCGACCGCATCGGCCGGCGGTCGGTGATCGCGATCGGCTGGCTGATCTACGCCACCGTGTACGCGGGGTTCGCGCTGAGCCAGACGCTGACCGTGTTGATCGCGTGGTTTCTCGTCTACGGGTTCTACTTCGGGTTCGCCGAAGGTACCGAGAAGGCGCTCGTCGCCGATCTCGCGCCCGCGTCGAGACGCGGGTTCGCGTTCGGTATGTACACGGCGGTCCAGGGACTTGGTGCGCTGGCGGCGAGCGTGCTCTTCGGCATCATCTGGAACGCATACGGCGCGGCCGCGGCATTCGGCGTCGGCGCGGCGCTGGCACTCGTCGCGACCGCGTGGCTGTTCGCTATAATTAAGCCGCTTCATGCCACGGATTCTGGTGACGAATGATGATGGCTACCGCTCCGACGGGATTCGCGTGCTCGCCGACGCGCTCCGCGCCGTCGGCGACGTCACCATCGTCGCGCCCGTCGAGGAGGCGAGCGCCATCGGTCACGCGCTCACGCTTCGGCACCCGCTCCGCCTCGAACACATCGACGCCCACACCTTCGCGGTCGACGGCACGCCGACCGACTGCGTCAACATCGCGGTGACGCAGGTGTTCAAGGGACTGCCGGACCTCGTCGTCTCGGGTATTAATAAAGGATACAACCTCGGCGACGACATCACGTACTCGGGCACGGTCGCCGGCGCGCTCGAGGGCGCGCTGCTGGGTGTTCCGAGCATCGCCGTCTCGTTGCGCGCGACGCGCGGGAGCTACGATTTCACGCACGCCGCGCGCGCGGCCGCGACCATGGCGGACGCGATTCTCCGGCGGCCGCTGCCGTCGCGCACCTTCCTCAACCTCAACGTGCCGAAAGGGCCGCCGAAGGGCTATCGCGTCACCCTGCAGGCCAAGCGCAATCACGTGACGTCGGTCGCCGAGCGGCACGATCCCAAGGGGCGTCCGTATTACTGGATCGAGGAAGGGCAGAACGAATGGGAACCGCACGATCGCTCCGATTACCAGGCGGTGCGTGACGGCTATGTCTCGGTCACGCCGCTACAGCCGGACCTCACGGCGTACGATGCGCTCCTGGACGTCGAAAACTTGCCGATCGAAAAAGAAGCTGGGGTAAGGTAAGCGCGGGAGGCGCGCCATGCGCGGCCGTCGTTTCGTCGCGATTACGATCGTGCTCGCGTGGTCGGCGGCGCCCCGCGCTGCCGACCCGCCGCGACGCAAACCGCTCGATCCGAATCAGCGCGCGGCTCTCGTCGTGCTGATGAACGCTGTTGACGTGGCGCAGCAGCGCGACGCCGATGCCGACGCGTCCCTCACCTGGGACAACCACATTCTCAAGTCGCGCGATCAGACCGCCTACGTGCCGTTCAGGGTGACGGTCGCCGCGGCAACCGATGCGTTCAAGTCGACCGCCATGTACGTGCGCGCCGTCTCGCGGCACGACGGCGCTCGCACGGCCGACGAGCATTCGGCGGTGCGCGACTGGCTGGCGCGTGGCGGCGATGCGCCGCCACCGCGGATCGAGACCGTCTTCGTGGGGCCTGGCGAGTTGCCCGTTGGTGGACCGGCGGCCAGCTCCGCGCGGCGGTCGACGCAGGCGCCGGCCGAGGCGTCGGCGATTCTGGGGCTGCAGCAGCGCGCGTACGAAAAGCAAAAGGCGGCGGACGAAGCGGCGAAGAAGAGAGCGGAGAAACGTGAGCGCGATCCGTACCTCTTTCCGTTCGAGGAATACTACTTCTTCGATCTCGAGCCGTCGCGCGCCAGTGATCCGCGGCTCGTGGAGCGTGCGCTCGCGCTGCCGCCTGGCGAGTACGACGTGTATGTCGCGCTCCTCGATCGCGCGCGTCAGAAAGCCAGCAGTCCCGCGATTCTGCGGCGCACGGTCACGATTCCTGATTACTGGAACGATCGCCTGGCGCTGAGCAGCCTGATTCTCGTCAGCCGCATCAACACGCTGAAAGCGCCGCTCTCGCACGAGCATCAGATCGAGAGTCCCTACACGCTCGGTCAGGCCGAAGTCGTTCCGGTCGCGACTCATGCCTTCACGTCGAGCGACGTGCTGTCGGTGGTATTCCAGATTTGCAACTACGGCGCGCCCGATGCCGATCTGACTGCGGAGTACAACTTCTTTCACGAGGTCGACGGCACGCGACGACTGTTCAACCGGACACCGCCGCAGCACATGACCGACGATGATTTGCCGCCGCCGTCTCCGTGGGAGACGCAGGCGTTCACCAGTCAGTCGGTCCCGCTCCACTCGTTTCCACCCGGCAAGTACGAGCTCGAGGTCACGGTGCGCGACCGCTTGACGCGATCGACCGCGAAAGAAACCGTTGCCTTCACCGTTCGATGAGCGATAGAACGGTTGCAGAATTGAGCTCTCCACCACGGAGGACACGGGGGACGCTATCCTCCGTGTCCCCCATGGTGGCGAGGTCATGTTGAAAGGCACTCTTACATTTTAGGAGAGGAGATTCCGTGAGAATTGTCGCTGTCGTAGGCGCGGTCGTGGCGTCGCTGACGATCTCAGTCGCGGGGCAATCGGGCGCGACAAACGGTGAGTGGCGCCACTACGGCGCCGACATCGGCAACACGCGCTACTCGCCGCTGGATCAAATCAACGCGACGAACTTCGGCAAGCTCGAGCTCGCCTGGCGGTTCAAGACCGACTCGCTCGGCCCGCGGCCCGAGTATCAGTTCGAGGGCACGCCGCTGATGGCCGGCGGCATGGTGTACTCGACCGGCGGCACGCGCCGCGCGGTCGTGGCGCTCGATGCGGCAACCGGCGAGATGATCTGGATGCACAGCGAGCGCGAGGGTCCGCGCGGCGCCAACGCGCCGCGCCAGTTGTCCGGCCGCGGCTTGTCGTACTGGACCGACGGCGCGAACGACTCCCGTATTCTGTACGTCACGCCCGGCTACCGGTTGATCGCGCTCGACGCCAAGACCGGCATTCCGGTCGCGAGCTTTGGTGATCACGGTGTCGTCGATCTCAAGAAAGACGACGACCAGGAGATGGACCTCGTGACGGGAGAGATCGGCCTGCACTCGACGCCCGCCATCGCGCGCGACGTCGTCATCGTCGGCGCGGCGCACCGGTCGGGCGGCGTGCCGCGGAGCCGCATGAACGTCAAGGGCTACGTGCGCGGCTTCGACGTCCGCACGGGCAAGCGACTGTGGATCTTCCACACGATTCCGTCTCCCGGCGAGTACGGGAACGACTCGTGGGAGAAGGATTCCTGGACTTACACCGGCAACACCGGTGTCTGGGCGCAGATTTCGGTCGACGAGGAGCTTGGCATCGCCTACCTGCCGGTCGAAATGCCGACCGGCGATTACTACGGCGGTCATCGGCCGGGGAACAACCTGTTTGGCGAGAGCCTCGTCGCGGTCGATCTCAGAACGGGGCAACGCAAGTGGCACTATCAGCTCGTGCACCATCCCATCTGGGACTTCGACATTCCGTGCGCGCCGATTCTCGCGGACATCACCGTCAATGGCCGGACGATCAAAGCGGTTGCCCAGCCGACGAAACAGGCGAGGCTGTACGTGTTCGATCGGGTCACCGGTCAGCCGATTTGGCCGATCGAGGAGCGGCCGGTGCCGAAAGGCGATGTGCCTGGCGAATGGTATTCGCCGACGCAGCCGTTCGTCACCAAGCCGCCGCCGTACGATCTGCAAGGCATCGCGATTGACGATCTGATCAATTTCACGCCGGAGCTGCGCGCGGAGGCGGTGAAGCTGGTCTCGAAATACAAGATTGGTCCGATCTTCACGCCGCCGGTCGTCAGCAAGATCGAAGGGCCGCTCGCGATGCTCATGCAGTCGTTTGCGACCAACTGGCCGGGCGGCTCGTTCGATCCCGAGACGCATAACGTCTACGTCTATTCGCTGTCGGGCGTGACCGCGCTCGGGTTGGTGCCGCCCGCCGATCCGAAGATCGATCTCAACTACGTGCAGGGATCCGCGGCGACCGGCATGCGCACGACGCTGGGGTCGGGCGGCGGCGCCGGCGCGGACGCGTCGCCGGCCGATCGCGCCGCGGCGGCCGCACGCGCCGCGGCGGCGGCCCCGGCGACGACGACGGCGGCCGCGGCGGAAGGCGGAGGCGGCGGGCTCACGGTGCAGGGGCTGCCGCTCATCAAACCGCCGTACGGCCGCATCAGCGCGATCGATCTCGACAAAGGCGAAATCCGGTGGCAGGTCCCGCACGGCGAGACGCCGGACAACGTCAGGAATCATCCCGCGCTGAAAGGGTTGAACATCCCGCGCACTGGTCAGGCCGGCAACACGGGCGTGGTCGTGACCAAGACGCTCGTCGTCGCCGGCGAGCCACGCTTCACGACGACGTCGACCGGACAACGCGGGGCGATGCTGCGAGCCTACGATAAGAGCGACGGCCACGAAGTCGGCGCCGTGTACATGCCGGCGCCGCAAAGCGGCTCGCCGATGACGTATTTGCACAACGGCAGGCAGTACATCGTCGTCGCGATCAGCGGTGGCAATTATCCGGGTGAGTTGCTAGCATTTCGACTGCCCAACCAGTAGGGTGGGCCTGGACACCGTGGTGACGTGCTGTTCCTGGATACGCGCGAGCTACGGCTCGGCCGCATCGGCGATCGGAGTCGGCCCTGCAGTGGCGTTCTGTTCTGGATACGCGCGAGGGCCACGGCCCGAGCGCGTCAGGCGTAGGGTAAGGCCCGGCGGCGACGTTCTGTTCTGGATACGCGCGAGGGCCACGGCCCGAGTGCGTCAGGCGTAGGGTAAGGCCCGGCGGCGACGTTCTGTTCTAGATACGCGCGAGCGCCACGGCCCGAGTGCGTCAGGCGTAGGGTAAGGCCCGGCGGCGACGTTCTGTTCTAGATACGCGCGAGCGCCACGGCGCGAGCGCGTCAGGCGTGGGGGTGGGGCCCCACGCAGGAGTAAAAGATGAAACGCGCGGCTCTCACGCTTCTCGTCGTCGGTGCGCTGTATCCGGCGACTTCAGCGCAGCAACCCGCGTCCTCTCCGACGGTGACCTTCACCAAAGACGTCGCGCCGATCCTGCAGAAATCGTGTCAGAACTGCCATCGCGCCGGCGCGATCGCGCCGATGTCGCTGCTCACGTATCAGGACGTGCGGCCATGGGCGCGATCGATCAAGTCGAAGGTCGTCGCGCGTGAGATGCCGCCGTGGTACATCGATCGCCACATCGGCATCACCAAGTTCAAGGACGATCCGTCGCTCACCGACGCCGAGATCGCGACGATCACCAAGTGGGTGGACTCGGGCGCGCCGCAGGGCAATCCGGCTGACATGCCGAAGCCGCGCGTCTTCGCGGACGTCGACAAGTGGCACATCGGCAAGCCGGACATGATCGTCTCGCTGCCGAAGCCGTACGAGCTCCGTGCCAACGGCCCCGACGAGTTCTACGACGCCGACGTGGATCCGGAATTCACGGAAGACATGTACATCGCGGCGGTTGAAACCAAGCCTGAGGCGTACAGCTTCAAAGTGGTCCACCACGCGACGGCCAACATGATCGAAGACGAGGAAGAGGATCCGGTCGGCTTCTTCTTCAACGAGTACGCGCTCGGCAAGAACGGCGACATCTTTCCCGAGAACTCAGGCCGCCTGATCAAAGCGGGATCGAAGATCCACTTCAACCTGCATCTGCACCCGAGCGGCGAGAAGGCGCTCGTCAACGTGTCGATCGGCTTCAAGCTGTATCCGAAGGGGCAGGTCCCGAAGTACGTCGCGTTCACGCAGCACATGGGCGACAACACCGATCTCGATATTCCGCCGGGTGAAGTCGCGCGCACCGACGGCTATTTCCGCCTGCCAAAACCGGCGGTTATTTCCGCGTTTCAACCGCACATGCACAATCGCGGCAAGGCGCAGTGCATGGAGGCGATCTATCCGGACATCCGCCCCGACTCCGCGCGTCCCGGTCCGGCGCGGACCGAGACCCTCAGCTGCGTGAGCAACTATCAGTTCGGCTGGCACATCACGTATCCGTATGCGGACGACGTGCAGCCGATTCTCCCGGCGGGGACGATCATTCACATCACCGCGTGGCACGACAACACGCCGGCCAACAAGTACAACCCGAACCCGCGCAACTGGGTCGGCTACGGCCAGCGGACGATCGACGAGATGAGCTTCGCGTGGGTGAGCCTGTTCTACATCGACGAAGCGGACTATCAGCAGCGCGTCGAAGCGCGTAAAAAGACCCATGAGTAGTCGCCACGTTCAACCGCGGAGCTCGCGGAGAACGCAGAGGAAGTATTTCTCTGCGTCGTCTGCGTTCTCTGCGGTGATCGTCGTAATCGTGGGCGTGTGGATCCAGGCCCAGCAACTTCCAACGGCAATCCCGCAGACCAAGTGGGCGAGCGGTCAGGACGTCGTGCCGTACTTCGAAGGCTGGATCAGGAATCCGGACGGCAGCTTCGACATGGTCTTCGGCTACTTCAACCGGAACTGGGAAGAGCAGCTCGCGATTCCGACCGGCGCAGAGAACAGCGTGGAGCCGGGCGGGCCCGATCGCGGTCAGCCGACGTACTTTTTGCCACGGCGTCAAGGGTGGGTGTATCGCGTCCGCGTGCCAAAGGATTTCGGCAAGCAGGCCGTCACCTGGACGATCACCGCGAACGGCAAGACGCAGAAAGCGTACGGCGAGCTGCTGCCGGTGCAGGAGATCACCGAGCGCATCGTCATGACGCGCGGCAACCTGAATCCGGGTGAAGGGGATCCGAACAAGCCGCCGTCGCTCACGATCGCGACGGTGGCGAGCGCCAGCGTTGGCGAACCGTTGAAGCTCACGGCGAGCGTCGCCGACGATGGGTTGCCGAAGCCGCGCGAAGCGGCGCCGCGACGGACGACCGCGACCGACGCCACGCGGATTCAGGCGCAGACCAACTCGAACGCCGCACCGCGGCCACGCGGTCTGACCGTCTCGTGGATGCAGATTCGTGGTCCCGCGCAGGTGAATGTCGGGCCGGCGGGATCGACGCCGGTGACCGACGGGAAGGCCTCAATCACCGCGCGATTCCAGCAGCCGGGCACGTACGTCCTGCGCGTGACGGCGAACGATGGTGCGTTGTCGACGAAGACCGACGTCACCATCACCGTCACCGCCGCTTCGTCAACGCCGTAGCCAGGTCTTCAAGTATCCCGACGATCAACGCAGAAACCGCAGAAACCGCAGAGCAATCATCTCTGCGGATTCCGCGCGTTCTGCGTTGAACGTCGTGATCACGTCGCCGGCGACCACGCGCCTGGCGCGAGCAAGCCCGCCATCCGTTCGGGATTGACCACGTGCTGATCGGTGAACCATCGATCGGCGTCTTCCACGAGCGCCCGTCCCTCGCGCCCTCCGACGAGCTCTCCGCGGCAGCGACGGCACGCGGTCGCGAAGTGTGAGAGATCGCTGGCCGAGAGACGCGGCTCGGCGTCGGCGAGTTGTGCCGCCGCCTTGCGAGCGTCGCCGCGCATGGACGCGACGCCCGCGCGAATGAGACAGGCCAGGCCTTCGGCCCACGGCGCGCGCGTTCGCTCGAGACGCTGCGCGTCGCGCGCGGCGAGACGCAGCATCCGCGTCTGACCCTGGAGCGCGGCGGTGATCGACGCGCGTGCGCGCAGGCACAGGAATTCGATGCGCACCGCCTGGAGGCGCATCAACATCGATCGCCTGAGGTCGGTCGCGCTCCGCGCGAGGCGATCGATGCCGGCCGCGCCATCGCCGGAGTAGAGATCCGCATCCACCTGAGAGAAGAGCGCGTTGTAGTGCTGCAGATGGAATCCCTGCGCGGACCACCGCGCGATCGCGTGCCGCGCTTCATCGCGGGCTTCGTCCGGCCGATCCTGCGCGAGCCACTGCATCGGCAGAATGCGCACGCGCATGTAGGTCGCGCCATACACGTCGCCGCGAGCCTCCGCCTCCTGCAGGAACTCCGGCAGACGCTGGAACATGTCCTTCCATTCGCCGAGCCAGAGCAGATTCTCCAACGTCATGATGCGGGCGCCCTCGAGCTCCCACGTGACGCCGGTGCACCGGTCCTGGAGGATGGCGGCGCCGCGCTCGATGTGGTCCAGGCTCTGACGATACCGGCCGTGCAATCGGTACGCGATGCCGACGTTCATCATCGCGAGGCCGAGCGCGTGCGGATGGTTCATGCGCTCGGCCAGCTGCATGATGTTCTGCCCGAGTCGCTCGGTGCGCGCGAGCCGGCGCGCCCCGCCCGCGAACGATGTGTTCGGAATCTGCATCGCCAGCGCCAGTGCGGCGCGATACGGCTCACCGGCGCGGAGCGCCAGCAACAGGTTGCGCTGCTGGAAATCGGTGCCGCGAATCGTGTCGACCATCGACAAGCCGACCGCGGCCGTCCAGCAGGCGTCGAGTCTCCTCAGAGTGGCCGGCGGCACGTCACTCGCCGGACGATCGCGGAACCCGAGACCGCGCAGGCCGATGAGCGCGCGATGGGCGACGATCGACAGCAGGGCCGTTGTCGGCGTCGGTGCGATCTTCAGACCCACGCGGCCCAGCACCGTTCGGAGCACGGCGAGACCTTCGTCGATCTTGCCAATGCGAAGGAGTTGCTCGGCGGCGCGGCGTTCGAGATCCGCCGCCTCGTCGGCGGTCGCGTGTTGTGCCGCGGCGAGAAACGCGTTGGCGGCCTGATCGCCGCGTCCTGCGTTGGCGAGCGCGTGTCCCAACTTCGTCCGCAGGCGTCGCTTCTCCTCCGGCGCATGCTCGCCCAGATCGATCACCCAGCGATACAACCGCGCCGCACGATCGAACGCGAGGGCGTCCTCGGCGCGGATTGCGGCAAGGCTGGCGAAGTGCGCGGCGCGATCGGCGCGGCCGGCCGCCTCGTGATGGGTCGCCACGACTTCAGGATCGCCGCGGCCGGAGGCTTCCCACGCCTCGGCGAGCCGCCGGTGATACGAGCGCGCCATGTCCTGCGGAATGTGCGCCGCCACCGATTCGCGAATCCGATCGTGGTAAATCTCGAGTGCCGGCCATTCGGTCCCGCGCGTCCGAGCCAGACGGCGCACGTGCAGCAACCGGAGCATCTGCTGTTGATCGCCTTCAACCGTGGAGGCCGCCGCCGCCACCCGCAGATCGAGCGGCTGGCCGGTGAGGGCGGCGAGCTCCAGCAGGTGCTTCGCGGCGTACGGAAGCTGCGACACGCGCGCGTCGATGACCTGCTCGAGCCGCACGGCGCCGCCGCCTTCATCCGCATAGCGTGCCAGGCCGTCGATGAAAAACGGGCTGCCGCCCGATTCTTCCGCAATCACGCGGGCGCGGGCCGCGGCCGCCGAATCGTTTCCCCGCGTCATCGCGAGCGCCAGTCGCAGCGATTCGTCGGGCGTGAGCTCGCCGACGTCGATGTCGCGCGCGTCAGTGGCGAGCCGCAGGGCCGGAACGACCGTCCGCAGGAACGCGCTCGTGTCGGCTTCCTCGATTCGGTACGTGCCGATGAGCAGCAGGCGCGGCGCATTGGGTGGCCGGACGAGATCGGCGATCAGCGCGCCGCTGTCGAGATCGCCCCACTGCAGGTCGTCGATGAACAGCACGAGCGGCCGCCGCGCCGCCAACGCCGACATCAACGCGCGGAAGGAAGCGAAGGCGCGGCGCCGCAGTTCCTGCGAGTCGATCATCGACGGCGCATTCGCGACGGCATCGACATCCCGCAGCACCGGGAACAGTCGCGCCAGTGCGGCGACGTCGGCGGGCAGCGCATGGGGGACTTCGTCGCGCGGCAGGTTTTGCAGATGGAAGGCGAACGCGTCAACGAGACTGTCGAGCGCCTTGAACGGCACCGACTCGCGCTCGTAGCACCGGCCCATCAACACGACCGGCGTCGGCGTCGCCTGGCGTGCCTGCTGAAGAAAGCGCTGGACGAGGGCGGTCTTGCCCATACCGGACCGGCCGCGCACGAACGCGACGATCGTCTTGCCGCCGCGGCTGTCGTCGAACGCCGAGAGCAGCGCGTCGAGTTGACGCTCGCGCCCGATGAACGGCGAGTCTGGTCGGCCGGAGAACACTGCGGCTGCGGCGATGGTGCTGGGGGAGGCGCCTTGTGTCAGCCGCTTCAGCACCTCCGCGTCAGTTGGCCGCGCCTCAGGATTCTCCTGGAGGAGATCGGTGCACAGCGCGCTCAAATCCGCCGGCACGCGGGGATCGAGATCGATCGGCGGCGCCAGCGTGCGCGCACGCGCTTCGGCCAGCAGTTCCTCTCCCGACGCTTGTTCGGGTGACATGTACGCCGGCGTGCCGGCGATCCGTGCTTCGCGTGCCGAGCCGGTCGGGCGCACCTCCGAGACGAGCCCGAAATCGAGCAGCACCGCGCGGCCTTCGGGCGTGATCAGCACGTTCGATGGCTTGATGTCGCGGTGCAGGATGCCCGCCTCGTGGATCGCGCAGATCGCCTCGGCCACTTGTGCGAGCGCGTGACGCAGCCTCGCGACGTCGAGGATGCCGCCGATTGGAATCCGCTTCGCTGCGTCGGGCCACACGCATCCCGAGGAGATCCTCACGGTGTGCGTGACCGCGTCGTCTGCGCCGGGGCTCGCGGTCTGCGCGACGATCGTGTTCCAGCGCACGTGCTCGGTGAACGGCACACCGTGCACGAGCTCCATCGTGAAGAACCACTCGTCGCCCTCTGACAACAGCTCGTACAAGGTGACGAGGTTCGGATGTGCGACGTCGGTCAGCGACCGGAACTCCTGCTTGAATCGGTACAGCGCCGCGGGGTCGACGTGGCGGAGTGTTTTGAGTGCGACCGGCAGATGACGCTCGCGATCGAACGCCTCATAGACGATGCCGAAGCCGCCGCTGCCAAGGCGGCGCCGGATCTCAAATCGCGCGTTGCCGGTGAACTCGCGCTGAATGAGAAAACCCCTGAGGGGAGAAGCCCCCTGTGAGGGGAGCACTATACCGGAAGCTGGGTTACAATGGTCCTTCGCCTCGGTCGGGGCGTGGCTCAGCCTGGTAGAGCACTCGGTTCGGGACCGAGGGGTCGGAGGTTCAAATCCTCTCGCCCCGACCACTTTCCTAAGAAAAGCTTCAGAATTTACACTGCCGGGTCACTCGGTTCCTCGCTTCGGTTCGAGGGTCGGAACCGAGTGGTCAGCGCGTCAAATCCCACCTTCCGCATTTTGGCACCCGAATCGTTCGAGATTCGCGGCTCATCGCGACTCCATCTGATCAATCGCCCGCTTCCGCTCGGCAAATCGCTACCCGCTACGCTACCCGGAGGAGCCGTCGCTCAAACAGGCGCGGGCAGCCAAAAATCAGCGTCTGCCGAACGCCAATGATGTTGGATGATCTTTGAGGCACGAGAGGCTTGCTATCTTAGCTGGACTGGAACTTCGCTCGGAAGAGTCTCGGCGGTGACACGGTGAATGACGACCTCGTGCGGGCGATCGTTGACAAGCGCCTCATCGAGTTCGTATACAAGGCTGGACGCACGCGAACGGTGGAGCCTCACGACTACGGGATCCGTCGTGGCGTCGAGCGTCTGCTCGGGTTTCAGATCAGCGGCGAAAGTCGAAGCGGCGCATCGCATGGATGGAGGGAGTTCGACGCCGATCAGATCTGCCAATTGCGCGTGCTTGAACGTCGGTTCGCTGGCACACGGACCGACAGCGCGCAGCACCATCGGACGTGGGACACGTTGTTCGCGCGCGTCACTTGACGACTTCAGAGGTTTCCCGGGACCACCTGGTGACAGCGGATCTTGCCTATTGATTCCGTCGCTGTGACGATGCCATCGTCATGGGAGCCGATGCCGCAACCGCAAAGCCTCGTCCATCAGACGTCTTCTTCGGAGGCAAAAATCGCGCTGTTCCGCTCGCTCTTCCGCGGGCGCGAGGATGTGTATCCACGTCGATTCGAGAGCCGGAAAACAGGGAAGTCCGGCTACGCCCCCGCATGCGCCAACGAGTGGGTACGCGGCATCTGCGAAAAGCCGCGCGTCAAATGCGCGGTGTGCCCAAACCGTCGCTTCCTGCCGGTCACCGATGAAGTGATCCGATGGCACCTTTCCGGCCGCGACGATGTCGGCCGGCCCTTTGTCGCCGGCGTCTATCCCATGCTCCTGGATGAGACGTGCTTCTTCCTAGCAGTCGATTTCGACAAGAGCGG